>NZ_LFZV01000001.1:1123514-1487101 GCF_001183965.1 Bacillus sp. FJAT-27916 | reverse complement strand
GCGTTTCCTTCTCCAGACGCAATCGTGAAGTCGTGTTTCGTGTCATCTGTTTTATAGCCAGCCAATCCTTGTGTCTCTTGAGCATAATACTCACCGTAGGCCAAGCCGCTTAATGTCACTGTTCCTCCTTCACCTGTGATGACCTCTTTCACTAGGTCCCCACCTTCGGTGTAGATACCGAACTTCACTCCTTTTAAGGCTGCTCCTGTTAAGTCATCGGTCTTTTTGATTGTTACGCTTCCGACACCCTTATTTTTGATTTGAAGAGTGACTTCTGCTTTTCCTTCTCCAGACGCAATCGTGAAGTCGTGTTTCGTGTCATCTGTTTTATAGCCAGCCAATCCTTGTGTCTCTTGAGCATAATACTCACCGTAGGCCAAGCCGCTTAATGTCACTGTTCCTCCTTCACCTGTGATGACCTCTTTCACTAGGTCCCCACCTTTGGTGTAGATACCGAACTTAACCCCAGCCAGGGTATTACCTGTTAAATCATCAGTTTTATTAATTTTTACAGACCCAACACCTGTGTTAGTAACTTCACAAGTGATTGCCTTGTTAGAATTTACAATGACATCTTCTATCTCCTGCTTAGCATAGCCTTCTGGAACTTTAGTTTCTTCAATACGATACGTTCCATATTCTAAATTTGCAAAGGTTACTTCCCCTTTAGAGTCGGTAGTATCTGAAGAAATTTTTTGATCTTCCTTATCACCTTTTAGATAAAGAGTAAATTCTACTCCTTCTAAAGGTTTCTTAGTTAATTCATCGATTTTTACGACTTTAATAGAACCATCATTTTTCTTGTATGTGTTTGTAAAAGTTACATTTGTACCATCTTTTGTGACAGATACGTCTGCAACTTTGACATACTTGATGTCATCTTTTGTTTCAGATGTGACGGTTGCTGAACTTTGGCCAACGACCGCTGTAGTACCTTCATACTTATAACCAGCCTCTGTATAAGCACCGCTTGGATCTTTTTCCAGTACGGTGTACTTACCTACAGGAAGCTTCTCGATTGATAGGCTCTTTTTTTCTGGATACGAAATACTCTCATTAGCAACTTGTTTATCATTCTCATCGAGTATGATAAAGTTAAAGGTTGCAGAGTTGTCATCAGATTCAACATCAGCTACTTCTTTCGTCACAGTCAGAGTACCAACAGGGATTTCCTCCCAGATTGCTGTCATTGTGACGTTTTTATTTGGCATAGAGAATGTCTGATTTGGCTGCATAGTGGTAACGCCATCGTAACCCTCATAAGTATATTTCCATCCAGCAAAGGTGTATCCCAGAGCCTCAGCCTCTGCAAGTGCAGCATCAGCGGCAGCTTCCACTGTAACCACGGAGCTGACTAAATAGCTCTTCTCTGCAGGAACGTCAGTATTAATCTTACCTTCTAAATCGCCCCAATTGTAAGTAACCTTATACTTGGTGTTGTCCTGTCTAACATCCAACAACAGCCAATAAGGATCTTTTCGACTGGAGTGTCCAAAAGCAGTCTTGGTGATGCCGTCATCACTATCTAGCATGATAGAGGCAACTGTTGCACCTTCCATAACTTCTGCCTTAGAAATAGCATTACCGGAAGCATCTGTCTGGCAGCCATACTTATCACCACAGACTACCTTATAGCTGTGCAAATAATAGCCTGGAGTGAATGTGATAAGAATACCATTTTCCACAGCTTCTCCTGTTGTAGATGAATGTTCACCTTTAGTCAGTGTCGTACCATTGACAGACACGGTTGCACCAGTCACAGTACCACCTTCGGTCATACTATCATAACCAAATTCATCTTTTTCGTTGTAATATCTTTCGTCAGGCTTCATACCGGCTCTTGCGGATGCATTGAGACTTTCGCTTGAGCTGTCATCTGATTGAGCGGCTGCCTTAGAAGATGATTCATCTTCAGCCTCTTCATTAGAACCAGCTGTCTCGTCAGCTGCTTTCTCTGAATCTGTTTGGTTTTCAGATTCAGTAGTTTGTTCTTCAGTTGCTTTCACTGTACTTTCTTCTGAAGCTGCTGCTACCTCTTCTTCAGGCTCTGTTGCTTCTTCAGACACTACTTCTTCTTGGGCTGTGATCTGAATCGCAACAGATGAAGTACCTCCATTCTCAGAAGTTAAGGTCGCTGTGCTGCTCCCTTTTTCGTTTGCAGCGACATTGACCTTAAGTGTCTTGCTGCTGCCTTCCTTCCATGTAAAACTCAAGGTTTTGTCTTGCTGGGCTACGATGTCAATATTCCCTTGACCATCCGCAATGCCCTTAATGCTTAATCCGCCGTCAACGGTGAATGTAAGCTTACCAGAGTCTTCTCCTATATCAGACAGTGTAGCTGTCAGCGTGTCGCCTTCTAGAGCTTCTGTTTGATTAAAGCTCAATGCAACATTCGTATTTTCTGCGCTGACATACTGTGCGACAGGAGACAGAACAGTTTGTACAAGAAGAAAGACAAGTGTCAGAATGGAGAATGCCCTCTTCTGCCAGCTCTTCTTCTTGTAGGTCTTCGTCCTTGACGTCTTCATTGTTCACACACCCTTATGAAGTTTTTTTTACTGCTGTACTGCCTAACACTCCTTTTTTTCTTTATAGGCATCGCCTCTTTTTTGTCATATTGGCTAAAATATTTTAAAATAAATATAATTAAATAATATTTAAAAATAATATTTTAGCCTTCGACCTTATTATAAAGATTTTTCTAAAAATTTTCACTATAAATAACATTGGTAATTATTATTTTTGTATAAATTTTTCTGTAAATATATTATTAATTTGGATGTTCTCCCGATTGTTGCCATTACGCAAAAAAAGAGCATGAAAACATCGTTTCATACTCTTTTATGTCAATAACATGACTATTCATTCAAGATGAACCTGCTGCATGATAAGAAATAAGATAAAGACGTAAAACCACTCACGCTTATTTGATGTTGCTCTAGGAGAAATTCCTCTAAGACAAGTAGTCTTCAAATCTGCTGTTCGTTATTTTTTAAAAGCTGAATACAAATCCCTGGTATTGAAATGGATCCTCATTATTTGTTCATACAAATAGTCCAAACTATATTTATGTATGTTTCTTGAATAGCCCGAGTGTCGAGGAGAGCTTGTGTAAGAAATCCCCTGCAACTACTTTATCTGCAAGAATGGTTTCCGCATTTCTCTCAAGACTGACCCAAGACGCCATGAGGCCTTTGATAGCACTCGTCTGTTGCTTGTCCTTCACCTTTTCTCCCACTTCCTCCAAGCATTCGCAGAAGAGAGAGACATAACGAAGAACATCCTTTTCCCTGATTTCCTCTCGGTCGTAATGGATCAGCATCGTATGCGCCGTTGGTTCCAGCTTTACGAACTTAATCCCGATCATAGAACGGAGCATCGCTTCAATCGCCGCCGGGTCATTGACCTTTGTCAACAAAGGGATAAATAATTGTATTCTTCCTGGGATGGAATGAAGTATGGCCGGCTTTTCACTCAATTGGTACTCCTCCTTTCAATCGTAATCCCACATTATTATAGAGCCTGGCCGAAATATAAAGCAATGACCAAAAAGCCTGTCTTCTAACATGGCTTGTCCCCTTCACGATATGTAAAAAGCTTAAGGTTAATTGCAACCATAAGCTTAAAGGCTTGTTCATTCCCCTTCATGTTCAGCAACCAGTTCAGCCTTTTGGGCCACCAATTCCTCCATCGTCGATTCAGCTTCCGGAACATCATCATAGCATTCTTCATATTCGTCCACTAGATGAGTCAAGTCGCCGGTGTTATGCTCGTAAAGGCGATAGCCAAACCGCACCAAACACCGTTCCTATCATAAAGCCAGCTAAGAATTCTTTATTCAGTGCCATAATCAATATCTCTCTGTTGCTAATCGTGATATAAGATACGGAAGAAAAATTATCTCACTATAATTTGATTCCTAAAATGAATTGCGATTCACGATTATTCTTCCTCCTCATCTTCGGATAGATATTTCGTTTTCTTTAAGATGAGTTCATTTTTCTCTGTATCATAATAATAGATTTTTAATTCGTAACCGGTATAAATACCAAAATAACCATCACCAAGATCCACCATTTCCTCCGTCCCCGTTTCACTGATTACCTCTATCGGTTCATCCGGTACCACGATCTCATCCATCCTCCCGCAGCTCCCGAACAAAATGACGACCATGATGATCAGCAAAGTATTATTAATCCGTTTCAATTCAAATGATAGCTTATCCATTACACGCCTCCCTTTCCTGTTCAGCCTACCTAATTATCTTATCACACAAAAAGGGATTATTTACCACACAATTCAATCATTTGGGGGTACTGGATTATTTTTGATATAATAAAGACAGACCGGTTGGTATGGAGGTGCCTGTTTGTTGGAAACAAAATCACGAATCATTGAAACCGCTACAGTCCTTTTTCAGCAAAAGGGCTATAAAGGAGTGGGATTAAACGAACTCCTCCGAGAATGCAGCATCACGAAAGGCTCACTATACCACCATTTCCCGAACGGCAAGGAGGAGCTGCTCATTGCATGCCTCCATTCATTGAACGAATCAATCACCAGCCAAATTGAGGACATCTTCGCTCAGCATACGAGTGCGCTTGTAGCCGTTACGGCCATGATTGACATGCTGATCGCCCAGTATGAGGAGACAGGCGCGATTACCGGCTTTACCGTCAGCAGCATGGTCAGCGAGATGGCTAGTTTAAGCGACCCGGTTCGTGAGGCGTGCGCCCAATTGTATGAGAACCTGCAGGTCATCTATTCACAGAAATTAATGGCCGAAGGATTCACAGAAACAGCAGCACAGACAACCGCTGTCAGCTTAAGTGCCATCATTGAGGGCGGCATGATGCTTTGCCTTGCCCAGAAATCGGCTGAGCCGCTGCGAATCGTCGCAAATATGATTACCAAGATGTTAAGGGATTGACAAAGGAACGGCAATGGACTGCCGAACAGAAAAGACGGCTATTCATCTATAATTTTATTAATATACGGTTACTTGGAAAGAAGGTAACCAACAGGGAGGCAATATTTATATGTATTCGATTGGGGAGAAGGTCTTTTACGGAATACACGGCGTATGCATCATCGAAGATATTCAGGAGCAGAGCTTCATGGGGCCAAAGGCGCCTTACTACACCTTGCGCTCCTACCAGAATGAGTCACTGCAATTATACCATCCAGTAGAATGTGAGAATTCAAAGCTATCGCCTATCATTACGGCTAAGACAGCTGAGGAGATTCTTCAGGTCTTCACGCAGCCTGCAAGCGAGTGGAATGAGCGTCCGACATTCCGCAACCATAAATACCAGGATGCACTGGACTCAAGTGATCATTTTGAGATCGCCCAAATGGTCAATACGATCATCCGCAGGAAATACGAGCTTGCCGCGATCGACAAGAAGCTCCCAAGCCAGGATGCCCAGACGCTTATGAAGGTATCCCCTATCCTCTATGAAGAACTAGCCCTCAGCCTCGAGACAACAGCCGAACGAATCGCTAAACGGATTGAAGAGCTGATCCGCCAGAACCCTTAAGAAACGAACAAAACCAGATTCCCTGTTTGAGAATCTGGTTTTTTCATGGTTTCTTATAGTTTTTCTACATTCGCAGCTTGAGGACCACGTTGTCCTTCTTCTACCGCGAAGCTAACAGACTGGCCTTCTTCTAAAGTCTTGAAGCCCTCGCCTTGAATCGCAGAATAGTGCACGAATACGTCAGAACCTGCTTCGCGCTCGATGAATCCAAAACCTTTTTCTGCATTAAACCATTTTACTTTACCTTGTTCCATATCTTTCTTTCCTCCTAGTGCCATAGCACATAAAGTGTTACTATTCCTGCTCAGGCGCTTTAGATCATGTGAATCTAATACAAAAGAACAAAAAATAATACTCTTTAAGTATAATGTGAAATCGCTTCCAAATCAAAGGAAACTTTTCGCCACTTTTCGCAAAAGATAGAAGATTTTTGTCGTTTTTAAACGAGTATTTAGTAGATAACAGACTATCAAAAAACACCCTTAACACTTGATATGACTAGTTTTCAAGCCTCATAAAAATAATAAATCTCCTAAAGCGATATCCTCGAACCCTTCGTATCTAACAAATTTGTCATCGAAGGCATAGACCCGGATAAAGCTCACCTCAAATGCCGGATACGGCCTCAAGCTCTCCCGAACCTCCCGCTTCATCTCTCTCAAGCCTTCTTTCGGTCACCCCGCTTGAGATTCCGCCTCCATAACTCTCCTTGCCAAGCGTCAGGTGAGGGACGAAATCATCCAGTTCGATAAAGCGACTGATCAATTCGCTTGAAGGCGAAACCGCATGGACAATCTGCCGATGCAGTTCGACTAACTACTCTGACTGCACACCCAAATAGAGAACGGTCTCACCGAAATAAGCCGGACCATCCAGCGAGACGTGAAAAGGCTTGAACCGCTGACAGACCTTCCGAACCGTTCGAGCCAGGCTAAGTCTTCCGTTAGGCCGCCTTGCGCCTTTACGGAAGTATGGGGCTCCACCCCTTACTTCGCGATCCACCGGTTCTGAATCGCTCAATCCGCTCCCGATACGAATCCGGCAGCACTTGCCGATGAAATATTCCATACCTGCTACCATCCATCTTCCTTACCATTCTCTGTCTTTCAACTCTTCATCTAAAACATGTCTTAAAAACGGCCATTCCATGCGCCCATCAAACTCCAGAAAATCAGATACTGACTGTGCATCTGCCGACACATATACCATGGAGGCGAATTGAGTCGATCCCTGTTTCTTCCATATCCTTGATAAAAAAGACATCACCCCCTGTAAAAGGAATGACATCTTTCTTCAAAGGAAGCACAATAGGAGTCTATAGACTCTTGGATAGATGCTGAGACAGCCAGCAAGAACCATTGGAAAACGGCCTAGATACGCCACTTCCTTTTCAATCTCATTACAAATCATGTAAGAAAAGCTGCCAAGCAAATTGCACTAATCATGACGGCTAGACTGATAATACCTTGCGACGACATATGAAACAAACAGATTGATAGATTCCATTTCTCTTCTAGGACTTTCAAGGTCCCCGCATAAATAACACCAAGTACACTGAGGATAATTAATATGCCATTGACTTTTTTCATCTTCTCTGCATCATCTCAAGATGGATTTCAGGGAGGTGATTTCCATAATTTCACTTAAGCTTCCCTTTGCTGAAAATTAATCACATACTTATTGGATAATAAGATGCAGCCACATGCAGTCAAGACTAGTCCGCATAAAAGGAATATATAATTGGTCGGTAATACCAAAGCTAATAATGCTCCGACTATGCTTCCTGCAGGGGTAGCCACATTATTAAATGTCGTTAGTGCCCCCATGACTCTCCCCATCATATTCTCCTCCGTCATCGACTGGATCATGGTAATCTGATTGACATTTAGAATACCTGAAAAAGTTCCAAATGAAAATATACAGACGAAAAATACGCTTGAATTATCGAAGAATACCAAAGGAAATAGACATACCCCATTCCCTAACCAAGCAAAGGCCACATAGAATCCCGAGGATTTAATAAAATTACAAATAACAGCTCCAACCAGGAACCCAACAAAAAAGGAGACATAAATAAAACTGTAGAAAAAGGCCGAACCATGTTGCATGCTAATCGATGGAAGCAAGATGATTAGGATGGCCATCACGCTGTTGGATAGCGCACAAAATGGGAGCAATATCCGCAAATATCGATTATCCTTAATAAACTTCAAGGCCGTACGTAAATCCGTAAAATGATTTTTAACCGTAAATTTTATTTGCCTTTCATCCTTTTTAAGACGTTTTGATAATAGGAGATATAGAATTGAGCTAAGGAGTATGAGGATAAATGCAATATGAAATGAATTCCTGCTTCCCAAAAAGCTAATCAAGCTTCCCGCCAATAGGAATCCCATCATATTTACAATCTGGTCAGTAGTACTGACTAAGGAATTGGCACGATTCAATTCCTCTTTCCGAGTGACAATCTTGGTTATTAATGCATTATCAGCAGGATAAAAAACAGAAGACATAACCGATGCCAAGAAAACGAGAATTATCAGAACCACTAACATCCAACCATCAGTAGGGGAAATAAGAGAAATCAGCAAAATAAACACCGCTTGAGAACCAAGAGAAAAACCAGCAACCTTTGCTGGTTTATAGGCATCAATAAGCGGACTTAACAGAAAGCTAAATAAAGCTGCACCCGTGATAACCGCATAGGTCAATCCTGTTAAGGTACTTGAAGAAGTATACATTTGTATATACCAAAGAATTCCAATCATATAAATACTATCTCCTATGTTCGCTAACATCCTAGAGGATAGAAATAATTTAAATCCTCTTAAACCAATAACGTTTTTCACGAGTAGTCACTCCTGTATACTCCTTGAGTAAGATAATCAAATACATCATACCCAGACCAAGTATGCGGATACTTCGATACTGCCTTTTCAATAACCTCAAATACTTCTCTTGTCTGATTCTGGATATTTTCTTTATTATATACCCCAGATGGGTAAATTGGATCTTCAAATATAATTTTTATCTTTACTCCCTCAGTTCTAACATTGTAAACAGGGACAATAGGGATATTATACTTATGACTAATCGTTGAACTGCCATGCGGCAATAAAACTTTGACTCCCAAAAGTTCCATATAATCACTAGGCCCTAAACCTAAAGAAACTTCAGGTAAAATACATACAACATTTCCTTTTCTCGCATCTTTGAACAACTCTTTCGTGATAAGAGGAAATGGTTTATCATCCATATCATCTACATACCTATATTCTATATTATTTATTTCAGGCATATATATATCCTGTATTTTTTTCACAAGAGTCAATGGTTGCTCTCCTGCATATAGAGCAAATGTGTGATTACCGAATTCTTTGGCAATATAATTTAAGAGGATTTGGTACAAATCCATATGGAAACCATTTAAGATGACATTGCCGTTTTTTTTCAGTGCATTTTCAAGCTTTTCCTTTCCTTCAAAAACCACATTTTCCTTTACAAATTCTTCCTTACCAAAATTTAATAAGTGAATCCCATAATACACCGGATTTTCGTAATAATCCCTGATAAAATAGTTGTTAGCCACATTGTGCCTATCTCTACTTGAACAGCCTATATTCGTAGATAGTACATTCTTAAGAATTTTTTTATAATTTGTCGTTCTTTTTTCAAGCGACATATTATTTACTGAGATTTCACGTACTTTTAAGAACTCTTCTACTAAACCTTTTGTATCCTTATGTATTTTTGCCATACTTTTGTAATAACCATAATCTTCTACAAGCGATTCAAACAGGAAAGCATTCTCTGTTGGAGGAGCAATTTTACCTTCGATCATTTATTATCATCCTTCCTTCTTCGACCACAAACTTTACAATCCTTTGTTTGTTTCTCCAATGTAAATTCAATTTTTAAATTAGATATATCTATCTCTCCTATCCCATTAATAAGTGAAGGTTTTGCAGTTGGAATAAGTATTTTTAATGCTTCCAAAGAGTGAATTGAACCGATTAATGAAGAAATAGATGCAATACTTCCCGCACTTGAATGGTGGTTACCGAATTTAACCTGTTCTAAGTCTTTCAATTCCCACTCATTATTCTGATTAATACAATTCCAACACATCGTTTCACCCGGAATAGTCGTATTACCCAATCTACAAACATTACCTCTATAACCAATCCCATTCATATTTGTCATTTTATTTTTACAAGCATATCTTGTTACAATCATTCCGGTTTCATAAGAGTTGGGTTTATCAGCACAATTAATAAGGAGATTTGCAGGTAGCGGAATAATATTCAGATCTGAAACATCATTAATATATGTTTTGAAAATATTTATAGATAACTCAGGGTTAATCTTTTTCAATTTCTCCATTAGAACTTCTACTTTATATTTATCTATATCTTCTGAGAAATATAGAGCCTGCCTGTTTAAATTACTCAATTCAACTACATCATTATCAATAAGGGTTAAAGTCCCTACTCCCGATTGAGCTAAATTATAGGCAATCCAACTTCCTACACCACCACAACCTAAAATAACAACATGCGATTTTTTAAGATAATCTTGGATATCAGTCTTAGTAACATCCTCATTAGTATATTGGCTCAAAAAGTTTATTTGTCTATCTAAAAATTCGTAATAGTCATTTTGTTCCTTATCCTCATTTTCTTCAATTATGTTATTCTGAATTAAATTAAGAAATACTTCATCAATATTCTTATTTGATATGTCATATTCCGATAACATTATTTTGGTTATATTTTCATAAGATTCTTTATTACCTATTAATTCCAAGAGTTTGAGTGTTACTTTATTTACTTTATAAACCAAACGTTTCTGCTCATTCATGAATACAATATGTAAGTCTTGTTCATTATTCGTATAAAATTTTACGGAATCAATAAATTTATAACTTTTCATACTCAATTTTATGTTCCCTCAATAAATATTCACTGAGAAGCTTAACATTTTTAATTTCATTAAAATCAATTTTATAAGGGAGTTCTGTTCCAATTGTATCCTCAATATTTAGAACTAATTCTACAATATCTAGTGAATCAATCTCTTCTATACTTAAAAAATTGGTATTAACAGAAATTTCTCCTATCTTCTCTTCATCTATGTCTAATTGAGCAAGAAATTCTTTAAAAGTATCCAGTAACTTTTCTTCCAATTGTAATCTTTCCATTGATATCATCCTTTCTTTTATTAAATGTACACCGCGTACAAATCAATACACGGTGTACGTTTCATTTACATTTTTAACAATTTGCATCACATGTTTTTGCTTCTGATTTAATTTCTATGAGTTTAAATTCCATTAATCTCACCTCCCTAATTTTTCCCAATGTTTCATTGGTAATTCAGATTTTACAGTATTTTTAGAAAATTTAAAACAATCATTATTTAAATAATAGGTTTTATAAACTTGCACAGAAAGTCATCCTATGCAACATACCGCCTTTATGCATCTCCTTACTAACCTACACGACAAAATTTATTCTTTTAGTTATAATCTCTACAAAAAATTGACAATGATTATAGTTATTACTTTTTTCACAACATGAAACCTCAACAAACCATATTTAGAATGTATATGTGCTACGAAGTTACTCCGTCTATTTCACTCATTAAAGGAGAAATATCCCTAAAGTAAATTATTTCCTTTTTATACCTTGTGCTAGCTATCCAGATCGCTCGTACTTCTAAAATGGAGGGATATGAAATATTTTGACGATAACCTTTCTTTCTGGTCTTACGATAAACAGTCCTTATCCTTCTAGATAAAGGTAACTGTTACTCTGGTTGCATACAAAGTTAAGCTCACCAAAAATCAATTCAACGGAACACATTTACCATCTCTGCCTTACGGGAGAGATGAAAAAATAAGGGGTTGAGAATACATGCATTCGGTGCTGCATCCTAAAAGTTAGAGTGAAAAACAACTAACTTTTTTTGTATGGCAAAATATAGCGATGAATTTAAATTAAAAGTCGTGGAAGCATACTTAGAAGGTTCTGTGGGTATTCACTAGTAGCTAAAAGTTTTTATATGCCAAGCTCCTCTTCAATTTTACGATGGGTACGTGCATACAAAGAATTTGGCAAAGAAGGTATACACAGGAAAACCACGAAAGATGTTCAATTCAAACTGAATGAATTAGAATCCATGAAAAAGTCAGACTCTTCTTTCCAAGACACAGCGATTGAATTTAACATGAATGATTTAAATCTAATTTTGGATTGGCACGGAAAATTTTGAAGGAAGGTGTAGAAGGCCTAACAAAAAATTCGAAGGGAAATACGGATACCGCCATATTTATTTAGCATTAAGGATGCAAGGTTATGTGATCAATCATAAAAAAGTGCAGCGAATTATGAGAAATTTAGGCTTGAAGTGTTTCAAATTCAGGCGTAAATCTCGCTATAACTCCTATAAAGGCCATGTGGCGAAAGTAAGTGGCGGAAAATCCCCTGAATCGCAGGTTTCATACGCCGTTATGTCTTCTAAAGCTTGCGACAGATATGACGGAATTCAAAGGGGGTGAAAAGCTTTATTTAAGTTCCATTCTAGACTTATATAATGGTGAAATTATTTCTTATGGGATTTCAAGAAGACATACATTAGATTTCATTTTAGAGCCACAGGATCAAGTGGTAGAGACCATTAAAAACGAAGCCGAATATCGAGCAACCATCAGATTATGGATGGCATTATCAGCATAATAGATGGGTCAAAACATTAACGAGATATTGAATCTTTCAGAGTATGTCTAGAAAAGCCAACTGTACAGACAATGTGGTGATGGAAAACTTCTTTTGCATTCTGAAACAAGAAATGTATTATGGTGAAATTTAGTATTCTATGATGAGTTAAAACAAAAGATTGATGAATATATCGATTACTACAACAACAAACGCATTAAGCAAAAATCGGCTGGTCTAAATCCTGTACAATTCCGACCTCAAACCAGCCAATCAGCAGTATAATTAAAAACTCTAACTTTAAGGAGGGCACTACCTTCTAAATCCCTTTTATCTACAGTCTGAACATATACGTTTTTATTTTTCTTTAAAATTTATAACATCGTTAAAAGATCTCGAAACACAGCGGTAGGTTGTACAAATAACTTTTCAAATGAAAACTGCTTGCTCATAACTCCCTTTGTAAAGATAACCAAATCATGTTCCCGATCCAACTCAATCTTAATGTCCTTAAAATTATACTCCTGAATCGTTGTAGCTTCATCAAGCTCCTTTGAATCTAAGCGTATATGGACATTGTCAGAGACCCTTCGCAGCATCTTCCTCAAAATCATTTCTTCCTTCGATTTCATGTAAAGCTCCGGTAATTCCTTCGCCTCTAGTAACTGAGTTAAACTGGTAATCATAGTATTGGAAATGCCATATTGCACCGGAACTATAACCGATTTTAAATTTTGCCATATATGAACGCTGAAGATGACATGCTCATTCTCCACTTCAACAGACTCAATTGCCCCGTACTCCTTTATTCCATTCCACTCGGCAATACCCGCTTTTACATAAAGGGCAATATATTTCACTTCTTGCCAACCTTTTTTCAAAGCTGATATAGGCGTTTTATATCTTTTTGTTCGAATATAATCCTTATGCATCTCCTGTGAAGAAACCAAACCGACCAGCACTTTTACCATTAAGGAAGACTCCCACTCTTCCTTTGTACCGATTGGTAGAATTCCTTCCTTCTGCAATTCTTCTGGACTTTTCTCAATTAATCGATCAACAAATTGCTCTACCATCTCCGTCGCATTCGGCAAGAACGGCAAACCACCGATATTAACGCGACCTATACTCTCGTAAAAATGATGACTCCTGTATTCGTCTTCATTATTCCAAGGGAATAACACATAAGCACCAAACGCAGTACGCTCATACGGTCCATTTAGCGAGGAAACAATAGCATCCCGGTACCTGTGCATCGTGTTAATATCATCCTCCATCGGACCGGCAGTCTGATAATTCCTCTGATAATAACTGTCTGGAAGTGCATAATCGATGCGATATTTTGCATCAAAAACATAGTTATAATCATATGCTTTACCCTTCTTCTGAATGCTAAGCATTGTATCCGGCCTTTGCGAAAGCGTTGGCAGCTTACCAGGGTATTTCTGATAAACGAGCTCGATCCGTTCATGAGTGACTGGATGTTGGAAAATACGTGTTGCGGACTTAGTTTTATCGAGATTGACAAACAAACCACTCCTATCAACCTTCACAATCGTCTGATCAAGCTGCTCATACTTCCGTGCGAGTATTTGGCCAAGCTTCAAGAACGTCCAATATTCATATAGTGTCGCAACATCCTTGACCGACATTTGATAAGTGGAATTCCTTAATATTAAGCCTTTCGAAATCGTCAAATATAATTGAAAAGCATCTCGATAACCAGGTGCCATTTGTAAAACAAGGCTCGATGATAAGGTTGAACGTCGGTTAGAAATTGTTCGCCAGAATACATTCTTTTTTCTCTGCTCAATCTCCCGAATCATTTGTCGGACTCGACTGATTAATTCCACATCGATCTCTTCTGTTTTATTCCACTTCTTCATTTGTTGCTCAATAGACTGAATCAAATCTTCCAGTTTATCCACGAGTCGGCCCATCATCCATTTCACATACCGGTTTTCATTCGTGTCATAAACGATCTCTTTCTTACCCTTAATTCCAGAAGTAGGCATGAGGTTTCGTCCATGTATAGGTATACCATCTTTAACATCCACCCAAAGGTTGGATCTCTTCTGCAAATATCTCCTTGTCGTAGAGTCCATCTTTCCAAGCTGGTCACCCCTAACTCGATGATATTCCTGTACGAGTGTATGATGGGGCATCTGTTCAATACGCTGGATTGCTTGGATGAACTGATTATAATGCTTCCTAATTAATTGATAGAATTCTGTCTGACTCGGTGTACCATCAAGCTTGATTCCAGCCTGTAAATAGGTCTTCTTAATAAAATGAAAGGCTAAATTATAGATTTCCTCATTCACTTCATCAAGCAAACGACGATAATCCTTCTGGTAATCAAGCTTTGTGGGAAATATCTCCATCGTCACAGTCACCAGGGTTTGGCCATCTAATCGGATTTCAAAGCTTGTTAAGCCTACCTCACTTTGGAAGTTGAGATTTCCTGATAGGAAAGTCACTTCTGGCATCTCTGTCTTCTTGATTACCTTCCTTAATAAGGGATGCTCATGATAGAAACTGATCTCTTTGCCCTCTTTCGGGAAAATCATTAACGTATAGGATCCATTCTCAAAAAAGATCGGTCGTACTTGGTTTTCTGATGAAAGTCGCATATTATCTATATCGAACACCTCGGCAGACAGAATCCCTTCCCCCTGCACGGCAAACTGCATGACATCGCGATGGTCCATCTTCTGATACTGTTTCAACCCGATATAGCGTTCATGATATGGCTTTCCTTTCAATATGAGTGAGAAATCACGATGATCGATCTTAATTAACTCAGTCTCATCAGGAAATCCAGAAAGAGGTAAAGCCATCATCCTTCAGCCTCCCTAGCATCTCTAGCACTTTCTTAGCACTATAAGGATATAGAGAATTCTCCGCATCCAGCATTGGCTCTCCATCTTCCATATACTCCTTATTGGTCAGAACACGGAATAAACCAATAAGCATATCCTCTACCCGTTTGTCACTGCCAGCAATGCGTGGAAGAATCTTCTGTAAAATACAATGATCTAACGCCTGTTCCTCACTCATAAGCTTGCCTTTCTCATTATAGGCAAGATAGAAACAAATCTCATCCCTGACCCGGTAGCCTACATGAGCATTCATCCGCTGTAATTCCTGATTGATCCTCTCCAAGAATGCAGTGGTACGCTTGACCAATTCAGGATAGCTCGGAAAAACATCTTTCAAATGTAGATATTTTGCATTCAGCACGTCACTCTTAATAGGTAGAGGCGCTACCTTTTCTAAATCCTTCAGAAAGTCTAAGTTTGAGAGCTCTACTCGGTTAAACTCGATTGTATTCGCCCGGTCGAGGACTTTCTTACTGAAAGGGTGAGTCGTCTCATCCATATTGACCGTACCGATTACATATAAGTTTGATGGCAGCATCAGATCTTCCTCATACTTAGTAATATCTTTAGAAAGCAAGACAGATGTAACGAATTCATTCCCTTTCCGCTTGCGGCTTTCCATGATACTTAGGATATCACTGAAGTAATGCTCAACCCGAGCAAGGTTCATTTCATCTAACAAGACAAAATAAGGATACTCGGAATTCGCATCTGCCTCTCTAATAATCTTTGTAAGAGGACCTTCTTTAAAATCTCCTTTTATGTCCACATAACCTAATAAATCAGAGCCATCATTCCAATCTGGACGAACTGGAATAATTGTCAGTTGGCCATTTTGCTCGTTGGCTCCAAGACTTTCAGCAAACCATTGGACCATTTTGGTTTTTCCTGTGCCCGATATACCGGAAAGGATGACAAATGGTTTGGTCTTAAGGGATAAAAATAGATTTGAGACTTCTTCTTCTGAGTAAAGGAAGCCTTTACTTCGTATGTATGAATGAATGTGCGATGATAGGTGATTATTACTAATAGATTGACCTTCCTTTATCATAGCATCGGAATCTGATACTAACTCATATCGCACTTGTTCAGTGTCCTTTATATATTCCAATATATCGATTACCTTTTTGAAATCAGAACTTTGCTTCTTTAGAATTTCAATACCTTCATCTAACTTATAATTTTGAAAGATACCTTTATGTTCTTTCTTTAATCCTAAATAATGCAAAATACTCATTGATGTAAAACCTTTACTTTGATTTGAATCTAAACCCAGTACATCCTTATCCAAATTACGATGTGTTGCCGAGTCAAATAAATATAAATATACAATCTTAGCCCTCAAATTAATATCATAGGCATTAAATTCAGAACTTCTATTACTTGGTTCAAGAATCGGGACATATATATTCATATTAACCAATCTCACTCACCTATCTCTCTCAATTATGAATAAAAGAAAAATTATTTATTGAACCTCTAAGTAAGACAAATATAAAAAGAGCATAACTGTTTTTATTATGCTCTTTTTTCTCTTTATATCAATTTATATACTTCCGAATTGCTCTTTTTTTGCGTCTAAAATTCATGTCTCCAACTTATCAGTCGTCCCATAAAAATCACTCTTCAAATCATGCTCCATATTTTCATTGAAATTATTTATCCCTAATAATTGATTCTTATTTGGCAATGTTCCATGAATCTCGGAAAGCAGCCAAAAACAAGAGTCTTAGAAGATGACCACTTATTTTTGGATAGATATATCAGGAGTAAAATTATTTAGGGATAAAATATGCTCTTTTTATAGGCCATTCTAAAAACACCAGACAATTTTCTTGAAACTCCCGCCTGTATTTTGCAGGCTGCCATTGCCCTTGATAACGATTGTGTAAACCAAATAAATCATTGTCTCTACAGTTTCTTTGACTGAAATTAATTGATACAGCCTCATTTTATTTAGTAATGCCTAGAATATTGGATTCGTATAATGAAACCCATAATCAGGATGGATAAAGGCACCTCCGCCAAATGTTATGGCTCAGTCATAACTTTCGTACCGTATTCATGGTAATGTAAAGAAGAAGCGAATTGGATACTTCTTAGGAAAGAATTCCCCCCGCACCTTTAAACACTGATAAATAAGTACATTCCTTTCTAAGCAAAACAACTAGAATGACTCAATTTTGAGTCTGTCCTTATTGTTATGAGTAAAAATTGTTATAGCATAAATAATTTTGCGGTTATGAATTCTTATGTGATACTATTGGAATTGTTTATAATTCGCAACAATAATCGATATAAGTACTGTATCCGCTTTTACAATTTATTAATAGCATCGATATCCAATACTTTAAATTGGTTTTTAGGAATTTTCACTACGGTACTTGACCCTCCTGCCATATTTGTACCCCCACCACCCGGCACCCATGAAGCATATTTCGCTAATCTTTCAAATGTAATAAACCACCAATTAACTAAATTTCTATCTTCTGTGTTATCTATTTCTCTTACTATAAATAGAGAGTGCAAATTACCTCTTTTAGAAGCATAATATGCTAACTTTACAAATGGACCTAAGTCCAGACCAAAATATTCTCCCATTTTCTTATCCACAGCTGGTGTCTTCTCTTTTATTTCAATTGGATATGTAAATTGATTTCCCCATAGAATCCCATCTACATCTGAAATTTCCTGCATATATTTACTTTGAAATGTTACCCTTAAGTGCTCTTTTGTAAATTCTTCAGGTATTGCATGTGAAGGAATTGGAGAGACATCTGTATTATATCTCAAGAAACTATAGTTTCTGGTTCTTTCAATAAATCCATTAATATTATTCGGAAAATCTATATAATTCTGTTGGGTAGGAAGTCCTAACTGTATAGCATTCCATGAGATTGATTCAACATTATTATTATCAAAAACCGTGGGAACACAGAAGTAACCTTTTATGCCAATTTGGTGAAAAGTAGAACAAATGGTATGTAATCCATGTGATGGGTTAGGTAATCCTCTATTAGGCGAGTAGTCTTGATTGGGTAGTATCGTTTCAGGAAAAAGCACTATCGTTTGCTCACCAAAATTTCCTTCCCCTACACTTCTTGCAATCCATCCCCCTACAGATATCCTATCTCCAAAGCCTAATGTATCTAAATATTTCCGCAAATCAACTTCTGCAAGCAGTCCATTTAATTTATTTTGATTTAATTTGCCTGTATTATTACTAGTTATACTATTAGATAAATAATTTCTCATTATTTCTAAAGATAAAGTATTCATAATAACCTCCCAGCATAATCTTCCTACTCGTCTGGAGATAATTCCTAAAAACTAAAGAAAAAAGTTATAAATTACGATTTTCTATAAAGGAATATAAAATCAAATTCGCTTACCTTCCATATAACTTAGTTTATAGTACAAAAACAGCCCATTTCTCCTTATTTTAAACACAAGAGACCTTCAAGGTCTTATACGAAATATATTTCTTCCGCAAATTGTATAAACTTTTCAACCGTCCATATGCGATCTCGATACTCTACCGGATACATTGAATGGTATGGTTTTGGTACAACAAGGGTCACATTTTCGTCAGCCATTTCATCTAATTGATTAGAGGATATCCCTTGCTGTAATGTCAAAAGGTGCTTTTCTGGAATTCGATTTGCCTCATTCAAAATCTGTCGCCATCTATCCTTACAAGTAGTTTTACAACCTAAGAAGATTAAATCACTTGCTTGATAGTTCATATCTGCATAAGCAGCATTAGAGGGTAAAAGGAAGTCTGGTTTCTTGTTTCCTTCAGATCTACCTGGATGAGCAAATGGTAGACTGAAGGATCTAAATAAGAAATCTACATGGTGTTCCAAACTCTTACCCGCCCTACTTTTACGGCGATTAAGAATTGTATTAGCTACTGCAACTAAAGGCTCTACTTCCCCGAATGGTTTTGTTAAATACTCTTGATATAAGTGTCTTTCTAGAACCTTAAATGTCGAGTATTCTGTTTTCACCCACTCAAGTATAATTTGATCAGGTGTAAATTGTTTTCTTCTATAAACTTCATGATGTATCCCTCTTGCAATTGTGGCCATTTCAAAAGTAGAAGGGAAATCATCGAATATTAGCACTGCTTCTTCTATTTCCTCTTCTAACCTCTTTGAAAGGTCAACATCTGACACTTTCCCGTCATCATAGACTGCATTATTATGCATTAAATTTAATAAAAAAGTTTCAGTAAAGTCCTCAATCTCTGATTCTGTATCTAATATGTATACCTTGAAATCTACATTACTCATTGGTAAGAAAACAATAAGGTTTCCTACTTGCTCGTCTTTATTAAATGGTGAATATGCCCAAAATCGTGTTATTCGGTATTCATTCCGTGTTCCTCTTCCATAATAGATCACACGACTATCAAAAGGATAGTAACCATCAATATGTATTTTGACAAACTTATGTTTATTTTCTCCTTTTACTCCTGCTTCATCAAAAAAGATATGCCAAGCTCCCTTTGCTATGTGTAATCCTTCTTGGTGTGCGTTCGTTAATCCTACATCATTCGCAGTAATGAATTTACAATAAAAGCGGCCATATCTCTTGGCCGCCTCTATCAAACCACTTAATTTTTCTGAGTTATTTTGTAGCATACTCCAATCGACCCTCTTCCACAGTGTCTTCAATTGTTTCGTCTCGTTCAATTGCTTGTATCATATTTGCTGCAATTAAACGAACGACAGGCACAGCTACACTATTTCCAAATTGTTTCCATGCAGCAGTTCGACTCACTACAATCTTAAATGTTTCGGGAAATCCCTGCAAACGGGCACATTCACGTGGGGTCAATCTTCTTGGATTTCTCCCTTCACCCTGTGGAATTAAAATCTCACTTCCATCTTTATAATAACGGGCAGAGAGTGTTCTTGAGTATGAATCTAAATCTGCTAAACCGTAACCAAAACCATTCCCCTTTTTGCTGTGCTTTTCCTTGTAGGCTTGAAGGTAAGACCAAAGCTTATCTGATAATGTAAATACATCATCCACCTCTTCCTCTAAAATAGAACGTAAAGGTGGTCCATCTTTAGGGATTTCTGGAAACTCAAACTTTAATGGTTTTTTAAAACCTACTATATAAATACGTTCACGGTTCTGAGGAACGAGTCCTTTAGCATTTAATACTTCATCGTAAACGGTATAGCCTAATTCTTCTAATACATTTTTTATTACTTTAAAAGTTTTACCCTTATCATGGCTTCTTAGATTTTTAACATTCTCTAGCAGAAATGCTTGAGGCTGTTTTTCTTTTATAATCCTTGCTATATCAAAGAATAGAGTTCCTTGAGTTTCATCCAGAAATCCATGCTGTCTGCCTAAAGAGTTTTTCTTAGATACACCCGCAATACTAAACGGCTGACAAGGGAAACCCGCAAGAAGAATATCATGATCTGGTATTTCTTTTTCATCAACTTGTCTTATATCACCAACTGGTTTTTCACCAAAGTTTGCTTCGTAGGTTTCTTGGGCTTTCATATCCCACTCACATGAGAAAACACATTCTCCATATTCTTCAAATGCTGTTCGTATTCCACCAATTCCTGCGAACAAGTCAATGAATCTATATAACATATTATTAATCCTCCTTCAACTTGTTCTAGTAAGCCAATTATATCAAATCTTAATTACTTTGGGTCGAAATTTGTGTTAAAATACTATAGTTACTTTCTTACAATACCCTACAGGAAAGGGTGAAACAAGTGGCAAATGTAGCAATTTATTATCAAAAATATGAGGAACAAGATACTGAACAGGCGGTCTTCAAAGTCAATAAATTGATAAAACGACTAGAGACCCTTCATGTAATAAAAGGTGTTTTCTTGGATAACTACAATGAAAGCAGTGAATTATTGGAACTTCTTAACTCCTCATTATCAGATTTAGATTACTTATTTCTAAACAAACCACTGGAAAATGAATTTGATAGTCAATTATTTGATCAATTATCCAAAACTGAAAAATTTGAAATAAAGTATTTTAACGAGGTATAGCACATTTGCTATACTTTTTTTACTCCAATAATTTATTTAGTAGGATATCGTAAGACTTTTAATACACGAAGACAGAAGTAAAAAGGCTCTTCTACCACTTATTGGAGCTACTATCTATATTTCGACATGTTCCCAAGTAATAGTCAGACAGGCAAAAACAGCTTACAAAATCGAGATCGCTTTGTGATTTTCCAAACGGTTCATATTATATATCAGGATGGTAATCATTCTATTAAACGCCTAGCAGTACAATTTGATTTAGTGAAATGTATTTATTATTTTCCATAATGTTAATGTTCAAATGGATAAATGTTATAAGTAATGGAAGAATATTTGAGTGGCGCCTATTCGAATTGCTGGATAAACACTCGATTTCTGACAGATTATTTTAATGAAACGTGCTAAAAACAATTACGTGGGGAGTAAAGTAACCACCAAAACATTATGTAGGTAGCGATTGAAAGGTTGAAGAAAGCAAGCCAAAACAAAGATAAATTGTGAATTAAAGTCTAACAGAATCTATTATATCTCTACATAATCATTATATAGTATTTAATAGCTACCGATTAAACACTTATAGCCCCTTGTTGAACAAAAACTCTGATTACATGTCAACTATTGGCGTGGATGAAGTACATTTAATGATGTGTAATGATATTCTGAATGGACTATACACATGAAACGGATGATTAGTCACTACTTATGAACTTTGCTAAACTACGAATATAGCCATCTATTTTATAAACTTTCCCAGCTAAAACTCTTTTTTTATATCTAAGATAGATTTCTCCAACCTATCAACCGTTCCATAAAAATCCCGATTCAAATCATGCTCCCACACCCGATAAATATGCCAGCCCTTCCTATGATAATAATCAGTAACCTCCTGATCATGCTCCTTATTCCGGTTAAACTTATTGATCCAGAATAGCTGATTTTTATTAGGCAAGGTGCCATGAAGTTCACATGCATGCCAAAAACAAGAGTCAATAAAGATGACTACTTTATATTTTTGAATGGCTATATCCGGAGTTCCATATAATGATCTTACATTTTTCCTAAACCGACCCCCCCTTCTCCATAGTTCTCGGGAAACTCTGTTTTCAAGTTTTGTCCCTTTCCCATGGATTGACCCCATTATTCTCTTTCTTGTTTCATCTGACATTTGTGTATACATATAGTATCACATCACGATCTAAGTATTTCCTATTCTTTACCCGCTATCTGTAAAAATCACACAAGCCTCTCATTTCTGAGAGGCTTAGTTTAAAAAACGATTCTATTAATCAATATACACTTATTGTCAATTTTCAACATCCTATAAAGCTAGGGTCTTTATTTACATTTCAAACAAATCCAATATATCCTGATAATCTTCTGATGAATCTGGTTCTAGGATACCACTTTCAATTGCCTTCATCATTCTATCTTCTTTCTCTTTTAAACGAATATATATTTTTTCATCAATAGTGTTCCATCTATTATCCTGACCGGTTAACATGAAATAATAATATTGTGTATATTGGTTCGGCGGAAGGCCGAGGCGATGAATTCGATCCCTTGATTGCAACATATGTGTCAAATTAAATGAATACTCCAGATAAATTGCATCATGACATGTTTTATGTAGGGATACTGACTCAGCCAAGGTATGGGGATTTGTAATTAGAACGTCTATCTTACCCTTCTTAAATTCGCCAATAATAGCATCTCTCTGATCCTGAGGGGTATTGCCATATATGACTGCTGGATTCATCCCCTTAAGTTTTAAATCCGTATATACCTTATCAATTGTATTGACAAACATACACCAAACTATAGTTTGTTTTTTCTCTTCATATAGCTCACCTGCAAGTTTTATGGCTGCTTTATATTTAGAAGTGACGGAGACCTGCCTGATAATATTAATCTCTTCTTCCGAAAAACCAACTGGACTTTCATTGATATAAGGTAACCATTTCTGCGTCTCTTCCTCACCATAGATTTCAAAAGCATCAATTGATTTTAACAGCAATTCTGGGTTCGAAGCAGCTTGCATAAGTCGAATGTAAAGACTGAATGGCGTCTCACCATACTTGCTGTATAACAAATCAATAATAGCTTGTTCAGCAGAAGTTGCCCTTACTTGAATAATTTCATCTTCATTAGCATAGGGAACATCCAATTCTTGTTTCGTTGTCCTCCAAAAGAACGGATACATTTTTTCATTAATCTCTTCAACCTTTGAAGGATTCGGGTTTAATAAATCATTCGGTTTAAAATTAAAGAACATAGTATAATCTACACTATATAATATATTTAATAAATTATATATATCTTGATATGTATTTGGAATAGGTGTACCCGTAAGGACATACTTATAACCAGCATTCACAGAGACACGCTTAGCTGCTTGTGCTCTTTTACTGCGAATACCTTTAATTTTATGTCCTTCGTCAAATACAAGCATCGTTCTTTGATCGATAATATCCAATAACACTGATTCATACTTTTGAAGTGATTCATAATTAATGAGAATAAGATTTTTTTCTCCACTGTCCATTCTAATTTGAAATTCATTCATTTGTGTTTCATGAATATCTAATACTCGTAATTCTTTTTTCTCTCCAAAGTTCTCTGCAAATTCAAGTTTCCAAGATAAGAAAGAGTTTTTAGGACCTATCATGACAATTTTATCCACTTTATCAATTTCACTTGAATTCAAATAAGCAAATACCCCATAAATCATAGAAGTTTTTCCTGCGCCCGGAACGGAAAAGTTTGCTGCATTCTTCATCTGCTGCATATAGAATGCACTCCACATTTGCTTATCTCTGAGCGTCCGAGAAAGCTCTTTGGTAACCACTTCTTTGAAACTCTCAAAACGGTCCATTATCTTCTCATCCTGATTCTTCAACAAAACCCCATATTTTGAACGTTCTTCTATAAAATAAGTTATCTTATCCAAATAATCCTCTAATTTATCACTAACAATAAATTCAAAGTTCTTCCGGTTTGAATACTTCCTCAGTATTTCAATAACTTTTTTCATATCATTATATGATAAGTCTTCCGAGAAATCAGGATAAGCAGGCTTAAAGTAGGGAGCCATTTTTTGAGCTATCACAAAATCAGTTGGCTTAATAGTATATGACTCGAGATTATCAATAAGGACTAACTTATCATCATGAATTGTAAGAATTAAAGCGTTCTCAGTTAACGTTTCCGTATCCAGAATAACCCTCCCCTTATCAAACTGTATAATCTTCCACTTTAACAATTCATCTATCTCTTTCACGTAAATAAGACTGTCACCATGTTGCATATTCCATAGCTTTTCAAATTCGCTTTTGGCTTTAAATATTTTCTGTTGATCAAACGGTGATGCTAACCAGGTCGTTGTAATATCGAATGATTCAAAGTTATGGTTAATCGCTGCTTCCGTTTCATTATTAGATCCAGTGAAATAAATTATATCTCCATCCATGTCCTGACATAACCCAAATTTCGAATGAAATATGCCTGTTTTCGTAAAACCTATTTTGATATCAACAAACCCCTTAGCAATAAGATAGGACAAATTATAAAAGGCGGCTTGTTCTGGTATGGATGAAGGTAAACTAATACGATTGACTATAGATTCTTTTATTTCTTTTCTTAAAGAATACCCTTCTTTGATGAGATTAAAATCATCCTCACTTATATCAATGGAGATAATCAATCTCATATATCCATGATTAATGATTAAGCCCTCTAAGCCCTTAGAATAAGAAGCAAGGGCTTGAGAGCTAAAATATCCACTGACTCGATCGTAAGAAACGGATTGAGATAAAACTGGATTATAGAATTCTTTAGATATATCAGAATTTGTAGTATAGTAAGATGGCTGTAGAGTCAATTCTCTAAAACTCACTTTTCCTCACCAAACTCTTCAATAAGATTCCTGATTTGAATTACAGCCTTATCAAATTCTTTTCTATCCTCACCCCTTAGTCTATTCACTTGATCGATATCGATTCGTTTTAAATCAGCTAGCGCTTGGTTCAATAAATCAATTGGTTTTTTTCTTGCTTCTGTCACTAGTGTGTCCATAATTTTATTATTGATAATTACAGTCCCTTTATTGCGAACAGGTTCTAACTTCTTTCCAATTTCTTTTACCACTTGAGGGGTTACTTTTTCCTCCTCCTGAAACGATTCATAAACTTCTTCTACTACGTCTTCATATTCTTCTAAGAATACTTCTCGATTATGACTATGAATAAGTGACTTCCCCATTTCCCTTATATACCGAGTTAAATCGATTTTTGCATTCCTATTGGTAAATATGGCTGTAAATAAGGCATTACGTATACGGAGAAAATCTGACTGAATCGCTTTATCCTCAGAGTAGGAGTTAGCCAATTCCATAAAATCCATCTTTTTAAAATCTTTATTCAGAATACTTACCATCTCTTGCAAAGGACCATCTAAATCCATATCCCTTGCAATAAAATATTGTCCCTTAGCATTCATAAATTCCAAGAATTGAACCATCAACATCGATTTCTTAACAGCCATTTCTATTTCTCTAGGCTTTTTATTAGTTGAAACTGCATATTCTTTAATAGAAAACATCTTATTCTGAACAATGTCTCTATACACATCAACCAAGTAATCAATAGGGTTATAATCTACCGGTCGTTCTTCTCCATGCTGTAAATTAAGTTCAAGCAATTTTATATCTCTTTCATCAATTCCATTTTCTGTATCAAGGATAACCGCCTCAAAGAAAACATCCTCTCCTTCTTGTTTGAGTTCCCGTAGGCAAGTATATCTTCTGTTTCCATCTATTATACGGCCGTCTTGCAATACAACTCCGGGAAGTCGCTGGCCAAATCTTCTGATGTTCTCCTTTGTCATATTTATTGCTTTCGGATTAGATTCACGAATAAAGGTATGTAAAGCATCGTTATATTTTTCCAACTGTTCACTTGTGTCCTTTTCAAGGGTATACCCATCAGTATAGTATTTAGAAATATATGTAGCTATCCTTCCATTTTGGTCATTATAGTACAATAGATTCAAGGGAATTCTATATACCGTATAATTTTTCGTTTCATTCTTTATTGTCAGTTTTCTTTTCCCATCAGTCTTTTTTACACTTTGAGAGTTCATGATACTTTGCATTTATATTTTCCCCTTTTTTTAAAATTTAATTTATATAATCTAAATATGCCTTTTTATCACGAAATAATCGATGAAAATCTAATACATAGTAATAATTATGATTACCATTTAAGATTGTGCTTTCTAGTTTCTCCTCAGCTACATTACATTTAAAGACATCCGTTATTTCATCAGCTAACTCGGTAATAGAAAGGGATTCATTTTCCTTTAGTAATTCACCCAGAATTGTCGACCCTACTATTTTTTTTGTTGTTTTAGAGAAAAATAATATTCCTGCAAATCTGTATCCTTGTAATCTACCTGGTCGTAAGAGAATATTATGGTAAAAATCATTCCCAAATCCATAATCATCAACTTCAGAGTGAAATCCTTTACTTCTTAACGAGTTTAATGTAAATAATTCATCAGGATTGACAAAGGTTTCAACCTTTTCTTTATAATTGATGAGGTCACTTTTATCTACTTTTGATTTCTTCATACCTTTTTCAGTTAAATAAACAGATTTTTCAACTTGTAGTAATTGATATGAATTAAGTAAATTATCAATTTTTCTTTTTGCAATTGGGGTTTGATATATTGAATCCGTATTGCTATCAAAGTAATTGTGTTCAAAAATTTTGTCTTCTAAATATTTTTCAATACTAGAAATATTATCTTTCAATATAAAGATATTCTGAATTTTATACCCATGATTAACCAATTCACTCTTTTTGATGTTTCTCTCATTGAAATTTGGATCTTCTCTTTTAGCCAAACTTACAATTTCATCTATAGTATAAACATCTTTTTTTAATATGTTGTTCCAATTAATGTTCTGATTATTATAATTTCTATCCGATCTCTTCCCTAGCTTTTTAGGAGTAATATGATTTAAATCACTCAAGATATTTGCAACATACGATGCATTAAACCAATAAGATTGTTTAGTTATCATCTGTCCATCCGGTAACAGTGTCTTATCATTACTATCTTTTGCCTTAGGCCGCACATGCATAACCTTGTTGTCACTAGAATTTGGTAAATTGTTCACTTTCATGGTTTTTAAACCTCGTTTTACCGTCCTTATCTTTACTCCTTCTTCTAAAATCCTTTTTAAATGCATCCAAAAGTTATAAACTACCGTTTCTAATAGCTTATTTGGCATTTTCCATATTTTGTATCCTTTAAAGTAAAGAGTATTGTCTATAATGACAAACACTACAAAGCAAAAAATAGTCTCATTAAATTTTCTTTTCAGAAAACTATTGTCCCAATTTTCTGAATGGACCTTCAAAAAATCTATCTGTTCAAAAGACATTGACTCCTTGGGTACTCCATTCGCTTTAAGTCTTACAGTCTTGTACACTATAGGTTTTTCAATATTCTGATTAATTTCTATCAAATTATTTACTTTCACTAACTGATTTACAATAGTCACTAAAGATACCTTTCCCCCCAGCAAATCATAATTCATACCTAACTGATACGTTATCTGCTCTAATGACATACCTATAAATTCGTTCCAACTTTCCCCGATAATTTTTTCAATATGTTTAATATCCACTTATCATTATCCATCCTTTAGTACTATTATAAAAAATTATATCATAACGCTATGTAGTCAAAAACTCTCAATTAATCAAATTTTCTATTGATTCTATTAAACAAATAGAACCTATATTAATAAATAAAAACTACCCCTCAATCGTTCGATGAACTAAAAATTAGGGGTAGTTTAATTTAGCCTACTTTATTAAAATAACTCAAGTTGTTGAGGATTTTCTTGAATAGAAACCTGATCCTCCGCTTCAATATCCAATATTCGATTGGCCATTCTCTCAATCAATCCAACAACCAACGCATTCCCCATACAGAAATAGCGCATTCGGTCGGACATGCCGAAAGTCCAATTATCAGGGAACCCATTTAACCTCTCACATTCAACAGGTGTCAAAAGTCTCAATCGTCCTGTTTCTGGATCCTCTACGACGTGGGTACTTCTGTTAGTCGTTCCCTCGCTAGTGAGCATCGTTCTTCCAGGCTTGTCTAGCGGATCGGGAAAAGCCATGCCGCCCTCTGAAAAGACGTACTGATGACCACTTGCAGAGATACGATTGATTTTCTTTGGTCCTTTTAGATATTTGAATTTCTCTAAAGAAGCCTCATGCAGATAGTATCGCTCATCTACACCACTCTCTAAAATCTCACTCAAGGTGATTGGCTTCTCAACATCAGGAGTTAATTCTTCTGTGTAAATAACCCCGTCCCGCATGATACCTGCATTACGATAATTCATGGAGAAGTTATCTGAGACTTCTACAATATCTTCCTTTAGAAGGATTGTTGCCGGACGATGCTTTTCGTTTATTACATCAAGTACAGGAAAAGCATTAGCGAAGAAGCCCTTTTCATGCAGCATTCCTTTACCATCGACATTCTCTCTATGCTTAATATATGGCGTATCATTTCTGACGGCAAATATGAAGATTCTTCTTCTCCTTTGGGCTTGTCCATATTCAGCCGCATTGATGACGCGCCACTCGACGGAATAGTTCTCATCCCGGAAGCTCGCCAGCATAATGGAGAAATCCCGCCCTCTTTGTTTCGATGGAGATTTCAATAACCGGTCGACATTCTCCAGCAGTACATACTTCGGTCGAATTTCCCTGACCAAACGCATGATTTCCCAGAAGAGAACGCCCTTCTTCCCTTGTATGCCCTTCTCCCCTGATAAAGATCTAGCAACAGAATAGTCCTGACACGGAAATCCTCCTACAATAAGGTTAACTCCCTTATCTGTAAACTGTTTCTCATCAACAGTCGCAATGTCCTCATTAGAATGAATACCTCTATTATGAAATTGGCGTGCATAGCAGTCAAAAGCATCCTGAGCTTTCTTAGATGGCTCCCACTGGTTACCCCAAATGACTTCAAACCCTTTTGTCGCTTCAAGCCCGAGCCGAAACCCTCCGACCCCTGCAAATAACTCTATTGCTTTCATCATAAACCGAACATCCTTTCGGTATTTTTCGTGCATATCTCATATTATAATAAAAAAAGCCCAAAAGATCAACTCTTTTAGCCAAACAATTTTGATGCTGGAATAACACAATATTTATATAATAGTCTTATATAGAATCATCCAAAATTATCAGTACTCATAGGGAGCTGACCGTATTGATTTATTATACAGCAGATGAAGTTTTAGAAAAAGCAAATGAAGCTATTGGTAAAACATTCGGTGAGATAGACAAGGCCAATCGATTAAAGAAAGCCAATAAAGGCGGGCTCGGCCAAGTCATCGAGGAAAGTCTATTTGAATATAAAGTCAATTCTGACGCACGAGCAGATTTCGTGGAAGCTGGCGTGGAGCTTAAGGTTACTGCCTTCAAGCGTAACAAAAACGGAACCATCTCAGCAAAAGAACGCCTGGTCCTTAACATCATCAACTATATGGAAGAAGTCAAAACTACTTTCGAAACATCAAGCTTTTGGAAGAAAAACGAAACCATCCTGCTCATGATTTATGAATGGCTCCCAGATACGGATCAAAATAACTTCTATATATATAAGAATATCTTGCATCAATTCTCAGAAGCTGACCTTGAAATCATCAAGAAGGATTGGGAGACAATTGTCAATAAAATACGCGCGGGAAAAGCTCATGAACTGTCTGAAGGAGACACAAACTACTTGGGGGCATGCACAAAAGGAGCCAACAAATCATCCTTAAGACACCAGCCCTACTCCGACATATTAGCTATGCAAAGGGCCTTTTCCTTAAAGTCATCCTATATGACTGCCATCATGCGGAAGCATCTAATGCAGGAAGATCTCGTAGGCTTTGCTCATGCTGATGAGTTAAAAGCAAAATCCTTGGAAGAATTGCTAGAAGACCGATTCGCTCCATATGTAGGAATGACCGTTAAAAAGATAGCCGAAAAAATTAATATAGAATACAAACCAAAAGCCAAGCATTTTAATGCCACACTCGTCAGCGCTCTTCTTGGAGTTAAAGGTACTCGACTGGATTCTATTGAGGAATTTGCGAAGGCCAATATCCAGTTTAAGACGGTTCGACTGGAGCCTTCTGGAAAGCCACAAGAAAGCATGTCCTTTGAACAAATTGATTTCAACCAATGGACAACTGAAACATGGGAAGACAGTTTTATTCGTCAGAAATTCTTAGAGACAAAATTTTTATTCGTTGTTTTTGAATATAAGGAAACAAAAAAGCAAAATCCTAACAGGGATCTTTATTTAAAAGGAATAAAGTTATGGAATATGCCATTACCTATAATAGATACAAAAATTAAAGAAGTGTGGGAAGAAGTTAATAGGGTAATCAATGAAGGAATAAAGCTGGACTACAAGAAGCAAAAGAATGGAATCATCGAGACAAATAATCTTCCGAAGAGTAATTTTAATGGAGTTGCACATATTCGACCGAAAGCGAAGGACGGCAGTGATAAAGTGGTTCTTCCGACAGGTGAGGAGATTACGAAGCAGTGTTTTTGGTTGAATAGAGAATTCATTACTGCCATTATCTCTCGCTAGGACTAGCCACACAATCTTTTATCACAATAAAAGAGGGGTAAAACAATGAAAAAAATAGAAATAAGTAAAGCAAATGAATGGCTTTCAAAAACTGAAGGAAAATTAGTTATTAAAGAAGAACTATTTTTTCGAGGTGCAGATTTATTTTTAAATCAATTTTCAGACATTCACACAAAAATTAAAAATTGTCTCGAATTGGATTTGAAAAATTTATTTTTTTATACTTCAAAACGAAAAAATGACGAGTTTTTTTGTAATCGGAGAATTAAAGCTGATTCATTAAATAGAGCCTTAAAGTCAAACCTTTCACAAATAGAAAGCTTAAAGTTCGAAGTGCAATATAATGAAGGTTATCTAATAGATTCTCCTCAAACCGGTGGATTTGATTTTGCTTTGTATGACGAACTATTCAACATCAATAATTTTAGAAATTATTGTTATGGAAAGAAACCACTTTACAAAGGCGAACAGACTTGGAACAAAATTCTAGAAGCAAAACCAAAGTGGGATTATCTGGTCAATAGCAATGCAATTCCTACAGATGAGATGCTTGGCGAAGATAATATTATCAATAAAAAAGAACCAACGATAATTGGTGAGATTCAATTAGGTAACTGGGCCCTTCTATATTATGATTTACTTAAAACGATTCATATAGAAAACCTACTTGATATAGATTTATTTATATATATAACTCCAACTGGTGATTTACAAGAATATATTAGTGACGGTACAGTAAATTTCAATAAAGTAAAGAAAGCTATCGAAGAGTATCATAGCATTCTAAAAATGCCAATCTGGCTAGTAGGCATTGATATTAATACATAGAACTATAAAATCCATAAACAAGACCTGTAATAGGATTCATGTTGGCACTTTTATTGACACTCAAAAAAATTATACAAGCCTCTTCACTTCATGAAGGGGCTTGATTTTATGTTGTCCGTCCATCTACTGTATTGTAAGTTTAATTAATTTTATCTGTCCTCTCAAAATAAAACTGCAACCGATATTCACATATCTCTTTGGTCATATGATATAGACTCTTTTTATCTTTCTCTTGGATATCAAAATTCATACTCAATTCAAGTCCATTAACCGTTAAAAGACCCTTCGAACTTCCGCTCCACTTCGTCATCGGCATCCGCACAATCAAGGCTGCTATTTTTCGCTCATCATACTCCCACAAAGCTTTCGTCGTCTTATCACTGAAATCAATTCGTTTGCGATACGGTTTTTCGGTCAGATATTTATGGAAGAATGGTGCTGCTTCTTCAGCTTTAATCGGGTCTGCCCAATTCTCGGGTCCTCTATCAAGCATCGCCAGTAAGAGAACCATCTTATAGCTTTTCGACATACCGGTCCTCTCAACTGTCACTGCCGGAGTTAAAATACTCAATAACACCGATTTAAAATTCCTCACTAATCACGGATAATCGACGTATCACTACAAAAGAGAGGGATCGTCGATGTTGAAAATGGGGGATTTTATAATGATTCGAGAACTTTATCAAAAAGGATGGACATTATCAGCTATTTCAGAGGAAACAGGATTCGACCGAAAAACCATTCGAAAATATATTCATTCTGAAGAAACACCTTCTTCAAAATCGAGAATGAAACGGAAAAGCAAGTTAGATCCCTATAAGGCGTATCTCTTACAAAGAATTCAGGAAGGAACCACAAATTGCGTGGTCTTGCTTGAAGAAATTACAGCAATGGGGTATGAGGGGAAGAGTACAATTTTACGAGATTTTGTGCAGCCCTTCCGGGCACAACCAAAGAAACAGGCCACTAGGCGATTTGAGACACCTCCTGGGAAGCAAGCTCAAATGGATTGGGCGGAAGTCGGTGAAGTAGTGATGGATGGTCATCCACAAAAGGTTTATGCCTTTCTCATGATTCTGGGGTATTCCAGGATGAAGTATATTGAGTTTACGACAGATATGAAGCTCGAAACATTGATGAAATGTCACATGAATGCCTTCTCCTATTTTAACGGCATTCCGAATCAGATTCTCTATGATAATATGAAAACCGTCGTGACAAAGCACAGTCCAACAGAGATTCGTTTTAATCGTACGTTTGAAGATTTTTTAGCCTACTATGGGGTCGTCCCGAAAGCTTGTAAACCCTACCGCCCACAGACGAAAGGAAAAGTAGAAAGAACGGTGGATTACCTAAAGAAAAATTTCTTTCAACGAAAACATGAACCTACGCTGGAAGCATGGAATCATGACATACAGATATGGTTGGACAAAACAGCTAATAAAAAGAAAAATGAAACGACACAAGAACCGCCGGTTCAGCGTTGGCAAACGGAACAGCCACAGCTTCAAGCCTGGGGAATAAAGCCGTTATTCCCAACAAGCCATTGGGAAGTGCGGGAGGTAAGCAGAGATTGCTTTGTCTCTTACTTAGGAAAGAAATACTCTGTCCCTTTTCGGTATGCCGGTCAGAAAGTTAAGTTGAAAGTGACATTGGACAAACAGTTGGAAATATACGATGCACAAGACCGCATTGCCCAACATCCCATTATGACAGGAAAAGCACATATGCATATTCAGTTGGAGCACTATGAGAAGTCAGAAGAACAACAAAAAGAGCAGAAACAACAGAACTCCCCTGGTTTGCCGACCCCGGATTTCTGTCCTTCTACTCCACAGGTGGAAGCTCGATCTCTAGCCACCTACGCCGCACTCGAGGGGAATGAATCAGAATGAAATCCAGCCTTGAAGAACGACTCATCCAGTTGGGCTGGCATGACACAGCCAGTCAATTGGATGATCTGGTAGAGAATGCTTCTACCCATAATGTATCATATTTTGATTTTCTGCACACGGTTGTTTTACAGGAATGGGAACGTCGAGAATCAGCTAAATTAGAAAATCGAATCAAGCGCGCCAAACTTCCTTATACCAAAACCATTCATGACTTTGATTTTACGTTTCAGCCAAGCATCAATGAGCAACGTGTAAAGGAAACCCTTACCTGCCGGTTTATTGCCAATGGAGAGAATCGTCTTCTTTTAGGGCCACCTGGTGTAGGGAAAACCCATCTCGCCCTCTCTTTTGCCTTAGAAGCTCTGGCAAAGGGACATACCGCCTTGTTTTTGACGGCTGACCAAATGGTGGCAGAATGCCGTAAGGCAGAAACAAAAGGAAGCATTCCTAAATTGGCACAAAAATGGAGCCGTCCAGATTTATTGATTATTGATGAGGTGGGATACTTTCCTTTTGACGAGTTGACGGCAAATGTCTTTTTTCAAGTGGTATCCAAGCGATATGAACATGGAGCGATGATTTTGACCTCGAACAAATCATATATAGAATGGGGCAAAGTGTTTGGGGATGATGTCTTAGCGACTGCCATCTTAGATCGACTCCTTCATCATGCGGTTACCTTCAATATCAAAGGAGATTCGTATCGTTTGAAGGAAAAGAAAAAGGCTGGGATTTATCCAGCAGCGTTATCGAAGTAACGGCATCAGTGGGGAATTTTATTCCGGTGATAGTGGGGAAAACTAAAACGGTATTGACACTCAACTTCATATATCCAGTCTGAATAGGTCTCCAGGACATTACTTTCTACATTTGACAACTCATCCGCCCATTCCAGAAAACTGAAATAAGATTTAAATTCCTGCTTAAAGAGCCTACTGTCTTCCGAGCCATACATATGCATTTCCAAATAGGTTGGCCTTCTGCCTAAATCGGATTTGACCTGATGATACGCTTGCAAAAGCTGCTCTTTACGCGGCATTTTCTTCTTACTCATCTCAATCAAGAGATTCTTAGCCGCAAGATCCAAATCCACTTCACACCCATCAGGCAAGACAGGAACCGTTTGCTTTCTCCCTTTTTGCTTTTCATGCAGGTAGAATAAGGATTGTTTTACATCGGCATTGCGGTAATTGGCAATCAAGTCGATAATGACGCAGTGACTCTTCCCTTCTGCCAGGCGAAGACCGCGGCCGATTTGCTGGGTGAAGACCGTCAAGGATTCAGTTGGCCTGACAAAAAGCAGTGTGTCTGCCTCTGGTATGTCGACCCCTTCGTTAAAGAGATTGACGGTCATGATGGCATCAATTTCACCCTTTTTCAGTTGCTGGATAGCTTTGTTACGCAATCCAGGAGAGGATTGGGAATGCAGGCTGATGGTCCGATATCCCTTGTTATTGAAGTAACCAGAAAGGAAGTCTGCTTGCAGGATGCTTGAGCAGAAGACCAGCGTTCTCGTTTGCTTGCGTGCTTCCCATGCTTTAAGAACCTTCTTCGCAAGACTTGTCTTCAATTGTGCTTCTGCTAATTCATCTGCATCATATCTTGTACCAAGCCATCTGATTGTTGAATAATCCGTTTCATCGTACACTCCGTAATAGGAGAATGGAGCGAGCCATTTCTTGTTTACGGCCTCGATGAACTCAATACGGTAGGCGACATTTCCCTCGCAAATGGCATAAATATCTCGGTAATCGTTCCGGTCAGGCGTGGCCGTTATCCCCAACAAAAATTCGGGATTGAAATAGGCTAATACCTTTTGATATGAATTGGCAGCAGCGTGGTGAAATTCATCTACGATAATCAAATCAAAGGCATCTGGAGAGAATCTCTCCAAATGGGTTTTCCTGCTCAATGTTTGAACGGAGGCAAAGATAATATTGGCAGAAGGATTCTTTTCCTTGCCATTATAGATGCCTGTACTCGCATCCGGTAAAACACGCTTAAACGATTTCTCTGACTGATACAAAATTTCCTCTAAATGGGCAATGAATAAGACGCGCTTGAAGGATTTTGCAAAGAAGGCGGCCAAGTAGGTTTTGCCGAGCCCAGTCGCCATGACGACCATTGCCTTGTTGTATCCTTCTTCCCTGCTGTTTTGCAGCTCTTCTAGTGCTGGTATCTGCGCAAATCTTGGCTGAATCGTGTCATATCCGGCTTTCTCTTCAATAATCTTTCCTGAGATACCTGTTTCCTCTTCATCCGATAAGGTAAGCTGGATTTCCTCTTGCTTCGTCCATTTACGATGTAAAACAGGGTAATTTTTGTGGAAACTCTTGTACTCCTTTGAGTAGCTTTCTATGGTGACTGGATTCACTGGAATAGTTGATTCATGATGGAATAACGAGAAATACTCCTTCAAGGCTTGTTCAAATATGTCCTCATCTGTTCCATCCTTCACTTCCAGATTCCATTCCACCCCTGTTGTCAATGCTGAGTTTGACATATTGGAGCTACCAACATACAAGGTGTTTGTCGATTCAGATTCCAACAGATAGGCCTTCGGGTGAAAGGAGACACCGTTACTCTTCCATAAACGGATTTCAATATCTTCATGAATGTCATGAAGTAAGGTAAGAGCTTCAGGCTGGGTGATGTATAAATAATCACCCGTGCATATTTTGATTTCTGTTCCCTGCTCTGTTGCCTCTTTCAGGATTGGCTCAAGAAGTTTGACACCTGACTTCATGACAAAAGAAGTCAGGATATAGCATGACTTTGCTTCCCTGATGTTCTCCTTGAGGTGTTGAAGCAAGTCATGCGTAATTAACTGAACCTCAGTCATCCTGTACCTCAATCAAGAATACTCTGTCCTCAAAGCCTCCGCGCTTCTCCGCCTTCTGCTTGCGCACTTCCTCCACCTTATTGAAATCCGCTCCATGAACCTTACTTAATGCATGAATAATTTCTAAAAGATCAGCCAGCTCTTCAATAGCGCTGTCATTATCTTTCGCATCCAAATATTCCTGCAGTTCCTCCTTGCTTTTGATTCGCAGCTCTTTCACGTATTCTTCTTCACCCAGGATTCTGGTAGTGAATGCTTTCCCGGTTCCTTCTATTATATTTGGTATTAAGTCACGTACTAGTTTGTTATGTACTGGCATTTAAATGGTACTCCCTTCGATAAATAACTACCTTCAATTTTACCATTTCTTATATTTATTTAGGAGATAAGCCCGACAATTTTCTACATAGCCTCAAAATGTTACCGAGGGACAAAAAAAACAGCAGACACTCCCCTCCCCAAAAAAGGTTCATGCCTGCTGCAAAAATCCATATTCACTCTATCTTAACCAAAATTCTCTCTCTGTTCCTCCTCCGCCAGCATATGCTCCTTCCAATCCCCATGCGGGATGTAGACAGCACTGCTATCAAAGAGTTCGTCCTTTTCCTTGTTGTAGAAGTAGACAAAGCAAGGTTCCATTTCGTTCGTTTCGAGGTTTTGGACCTCGAGAACGACTTTATGGTATTCATTCTCCGGGTTTCCTTCACTAATAAAGCCTTCCATTTCGTCCATGGCTTTCATCGTTTCCTCATAACGGTCTTCATGGAGGACCATAATTTCGCCGATGACAGTGTCCTTGCCAAACATGATGGCTGGGTAGCCTTTATAGGGCATGTGGTACAGCTTCATGTTGGAGAGCTTGGCCGTCATCGTTTCGGCGACACGGCCTTTGAGGTATTTCTCGTAGTTGAAGAACCCTTCCCTTAGCGATCCGTAGACAAAGAGATTGATGCGTTTCATTAGCAGATCTCTCCACCGATTGCTTCGATGTCTTTGTCGTTCAGGATGCAGGCCTCAATCGCAAGTTCCAATCCTTTGACGATCTCGTCAAGGGACATGAATGGTGTGTTCTTCTTGTCCATCACTTGGGAGGTCATGTATGGGATATGGATGAAGCCGCCCTTGATGTTCGGGTACTTCTTGTCAATCATGTAGAGGATTCCGTACATGACATGGTTGCAGACGAATGTGCCGGCTGTGTTGGACAGCGTTGCTGGGACACCGTTGTCGTTCATGTGCTTGACCATCGCCTTTACAGGGAGATTGGAGAAGTAGGCTGCTTGACCGTCTTCTTTAATAACAGCATCGATTGGCTGGTTGCCTTCATTGTCCTTGATGCGGTAGTCATCGATATTGATGGCGACGCGCTCAGGGGTGATGTCGAATCGTCCGCCTGCCTGGCCGATTGAGATAACCATGTCAGGGTTATGCTCTTCGATGGCGCGCTCGATTGCTTGGACGGATTTTGTTTGAACAGTCGGGATTATAACCTTGATGATTTCAGCGCCTTGGATACGGTCACTGACTTTCTTGACGGCTTCTTCAGCTGGGTTGACGGGTTCTCCGCCAAAGGCATCGAATCCTGTGATTAATACTTTCATCGTCTGATCTCCTTTTGCTGATTATTCTATCTTAAAATCCTAAAACATACATAAGCAGAATGTGAACGGCCAGCAAGGATAACGCGATTGGCGCTTGCGCTTTGATGACGCCGTTCTTGTCTTTCATTTCAAGCAAGGCCGCTGGCAGCATATTGAAGTTTGCTGCCATTGGCGTTAATAATGTTCCGCAGTAACCAGCTGTAAGGGCGAGCGTTCCGCAGATGATCGGGTCTCCACCAATAGCGAATACGAATGGTACCCCGATACCAACAGTAATGACCGCAAATGCAGCAAAGGCGTTCCCCATGATGATCGTGAACAAGGCCATACCGATGCAGTATGTAGCGACACCAACTAAAGCATTTCCTGTCGGGATGACGTTTGAGATGATAGAGGCAATCTTGTCGCCTACCCCCGCTGCCGTGAACAACACGCCGAGGGATGCCAATAATTGCGGCAGGATGGCGAATGAACCGATTGATTGATACGTTCTGTTTGTGTCTTCCAATAGTTCCTTCGGTTTCGCTTTCGTAATGACAAAGGCAATGAGCAATGCACAGATGGCTGAGATTCCGATAGCGACCGTTCCTGGGAATGGTGTGAAGGTAGCAACGAGCATCGCGATCAGCGCAATGGATAAGGAAGGAATGAAGATCTTTAATCCAAGCTTCTCTGCCTTAAGCGTTGAGAATGTCTCGCTCAATTGAGCCAATGTACCGATATTGATTTGTTTTGTTGCGGAAAGGATCGCAATAATCACGACCAAAATACCGACGACCATGCTTGGGATGTAGTTGCCCGCCATGAAGATGACGGCCAGGATGCCCCAGAAGATAGCTGTTCCGATTCTTGTCTTATGCTGCTTATCCTTTAGCGTAAACACCATGGTGATGCCCATGCATAGACCAATCATGATGTAGAATACTTCAAGTAGTATATTGGAAAGTTGTGTTACATCCATTCTTGCTCACCTCTTACTTTGCTTTGCCTTTTGTGGCGTATTTTTGTTGCAGTTTTCTGTCAACTACGGTTGTTTGAACGACCCAGAAGATAAATGCGATGACCGCTACCGGTACCGCCACTTTTGAAATTTGCAGGGTATCAACGGCATAGCCCATGCCTTCTAATGTGGAAGCAATCAATAATACGCCGGCATTTGCCATAAACACGTTCTGTGCGAAGAAGTTCCCAACATTATCAGATGCTGCGGAGTAGGATTTAATTTTCTCGATATCTTTCTCTTCAACGTTTTCTCCGTATTTCGCTACAACCGCACCTTCTGCCATCGGGCTCACGAGCGGACGAACGAATTGCGGGTGACCGCCGAGTGTGACACCCATTCCGATTGTGACTTCACGGATGAATGTGTAACCAGCCAATAGTTTACCTGCTGATAGTTTGCTAGCTTGCTTGATCAGCATAACGGCTTTTGCTTTCAACCCATAGCGCTCACACAAACCAATGACCGGAATGGTGATCATAAACAGGCATGTTACGCGGTTGGCCACGAAAGCATCTCCTAATGTCGTGAGGATTTCAGCAATATTCATATTCGCGACAAGTCCAGTCGATATACCTGCTACAACGACTACCGCAATCGTGTCCAGCTTCATTGCGAATCCAATGATGATGATAAGGATTCCTAGTAATTCCATCTGAATTTCTCTCCATTTCTAACATTTTTGTTATTTTGCAATAATTTTATCTCATTATATAATCCATTTCCTCTGATTGGGAATGGCTAAAAATTGTCAATCTGTTCGGACAGGATAATGTGCTTTTGCTGAAAAGGAGAGAAAAGACTTGTTATTAGCGGGTTTGCAGCGTTTTAAGAGTAGGTGATTCTTCCTGAAAATAACGGGTTGTAAAGTGTTCTATTTTAAAAAGAGGGGCTGGTGCAGCGCAGTAAAATCATTGTTTTCTAGAACATAAAAGCTCCCCATAAGGGAGCCCTTTATCCATTCACGACTGTCTTTCTGTTCACTATAGCGGCAATCGGGTTGATCAACATCGCACCGATTCCTTGGATAATTGTTTTCACGATGACCTGGCCGAGGATAGCCGCTGGGACCGCCTCCCATGGAAGCATGCCGGCACCAATCGGACTTAAGCCGATGATGACAAAGATGGCAGAGTCAAGCAGTCCGCCGACGATGCCGCTGTAGAATACGCGCCAGCTCATCGGTAATTTCAATCGAGAGTAGATTTCCGTATCGGTCGTCTCCGCTACGGCAAAGGACAGAGCCGAGGCCATCACGATAATGAGCGTGTCGCCGAGCAGGTATGAAACGAGTGCTGACAACAACAAGGCTGAAGTGATAAATACATAGGTCCGCTTCCGTCCATATTTGTTTTGAACGAGATCACGCAGAATGAATGTTGCCCCGATGAAGAGCGAGCCCATCGGTATGATAAAGATGCCGAACGCAATCGGCACGAATGCTGCTGTCACGACATTGGCCGTCACAATGGACAGTAAATAGAATAGAATTCTCATGCTTTCCCCTTCCTTATCGATGATTCCAGTCATTTACTGTACCACCTTTTAACAAATCTTTCCACCACAATCATTCGCTTCATTTTTCTCTTCTATGCTTTATTAGTATAATGAAAATAGATATAGGCTACATTTATCCCATCAAGTTATGGAGGTCATCGATATGACAGATCTTGAATACAGACAGATGGTTGAGAAGAAGTACGGAATGCCGCTAAAGGATTTGATGTATGAGGTTTGCATTAGGAGTGAGATGGATAATTACGAGGCGGCTGAGGAGCTCGGGGTTCCCCATGCCACATTTATGGAATGGCGGGCAGCCTTTCATTTAGGACCTTATCATTCTGACACGATGAAGAACCTTCCAATTAGTCAGGACCCTGTCATTTCTGCCGCAGCAGATGAGAGCCTGCAATATAGCAATGAGGAGAGCCTGCGCGGATTTGAAGAGCTGTCCCGTCAGATGCTTGCCTTAGCAAAGCAGCATCATGATAAGATGAAGAAAACGGATGCCAGCCCGCTCGACCGGGTCAATATTGTTCTATGGGAATCGGTTCTTTATTGTTTGGACAATTATAAGGATGGAACCTTGCAGAAACAGTATAAGGAATTAAAGAAGAAGATGAAGTAATGGACAAGACATACTCCTGTTTTCCTAAACGGGAGCATGTCTTGTCTTCAGTTTTCAGGACTTACATGATCTAAATGGCAATCAGGTATAGGCGTGTGGCGGCTGGCTAAACCGGACCATCCTCTTTTGCTTTTAGCAATACGAGAAAAGCCGATTGCCTATTTGCTGCAACCGGCTTTCTCTATCTATTCTATTAGTGACTCCTGATTTCTGCTTAATGCTTCAAATACTTGTGGATTACGCGTTCAATTCCCTTGGTAATATCAGGCCAGTCAGCGTTCTGATCCATTTGGTCGACAACGGATACATACCCCCAAAAATCGAGACTTCTGTCTTGAGGAGCTTTGCAGAGTTCATATGTAATGGCATCTAAATCTTCCTTCGTGAATTGTTCGTATGTGAGACCCATATCATGATAGGCAATTTTCTCAACAGCAGGCTCCAATTTACTATACAGATCATATGTATACTCATCCATTTTTCTCATAACAGACTCTCCTCCCGTTAATATATTAGAATAATTATTCCTTCTATATTTTTACCCGGCATGCCCGTAAATAAACGCGGTTGCAGCATGAAAAAAGCCGACCTGGCTGAAAACGCAAATCGGCTTATTATCTATTTATTAATCTATCTATGAACGTGAACCTCCAGGTTTCGTAAGGCGCCTGTTCTTTAATCCCTCTACCATTTTGCGCTGGATGCGCAAATATTCTTCCAGCTCGTTCTCGGTCAATTCTTGAAATAGCTCTAAGTAAATATCCTGACCGAGCTTTTCTGCTTCTGCCAAAGCCTTGCTTCCTTTATCCGTGATCTTTAAATAGACCGTTCTTCTGTCTTCTTCTGTATACTGCCGCTCAGCAAGTTTTTGGGTGACGAGCTTATTGGATATATGGGTCACCGCCCCTTTCGTATAGCCAAGCATATCAGCAAGCTCACTTGCTCTTAGCGGTCCTCTTAATCGAAGCTCCGCAAGCACGAGAATAGCCGATATCCCGATTGGATACGAGAATTGAGAGGTGAACCGGACGATATGCTCATTTGAAATAAGCTCGATGGAATGAATCAAGTCGAATAAATTTTCCTGTTCCATATGATGACCTCAACGAAGCTTCGTAGCTCCGCCGTCAACCATGATGGTTTGGCCGGAAATATAGCTAGAATCCTCACTCGCAAGGAAGACAGCGACACGGCCGATATCTTTTTCGACGTCACCGAAGCGGCCCATTGGGATTTTTTGTACGACAGCTTCATAATATTCAGGCTGTGCCTTTTTCCAAGCCTGTACGCCTTCAGAATTTGCGATTGGGCTGATCAAGTTGACGTTGATGCCGAAGCGGCCCCATTCATTGGCTGCTACACGCGTAATCCCGCGAATGGCTTCCTTCGCGGCTGCATAAGCGCCCTGTGTCTCGTCCCCATTGATTCCGGCACCAGATGCGAAGTTAATGATATTGCCTTGTGTCTCCTTCAAATAGGGCAGAGCGGCCTTCATTAAATAGAAGGTTGGATAGAATCCTGTTCCAAAGGAAAGATCAAGGTCTTCCTGTGTAGTATCCTCTAGCAACTTCTGCTTGGAAGCATGTGCATTATTGACAAGCACATTTAATTTGCCATATCGATCAATGACTGTTTGGATGATATTCGGCAGGTTCTCACGGTCCAGCAAATCTGCTTGAACAAACATAGATTCTGGAGAGATTTCCTGCAATATCTTCTCACTCGCTTTGCCCGCCTCTTCGTTCACATCGACAATAGCAAGAACAGCCCCTTCCTTAGCCATTGCTTTGGCCATGCCGAGCCCGATTCCTCCAGCTCCTCCTGTGATGATGATGACTTTACCCTCTAGTTTTCCCATTTTCCAACACCCCAATATTTCATTATTCAAGTATATTTTAACAGTAAACTATTTAATTGGAAACTAAAACGCTTCCAATATCTTTATCTCTTGCTAAATTTTAAGAATAAAAGAAAATGATAGCATCCATTGGACACTATCATTCTTCTTACAATATATCGAGCCAGATCTTGACTGCCGTTCCGGCAATCAGCAAGGCTAGAATCATCTGGAGTACCTTTGTGTTCATGTTCTTGGATAGCTTCGCCCCAAGCGGTGCGGCGATGACACTTGCAATGATCATGATAATGGCAGGACCGTAATCCACTTGCCCTGTCATCAGTTTGCCGGCTGTTCCTCCAATCGAGGAGATGAACGTGACGGCAAGGCTTGTCGCGATGGTCATCCTCGTCGGAATTTTCAAGACAGTGAGCATGATCGGCACGAGCATGAATCCGCCGGCTGCACCGACAATACCTGAGCCAACCCCGACAATCAAAGCAAGAATAGCGGCAAGCGGCTTATTGAAGGTCACTTCATTGAGCGGAATGTCGTCTACCTGCTTCTTCGGAATAAACATCATGACAGCTGCCACTACGGCAAGAACACCATAGACGATATTGACCCCTTCCTCAGAAAGGAAAGAGGAGCCATAGCTTCCGATGAAGCTCCCGATAAGGATGGAAACACCCATATAGACGATGAGTGATTTATTTAAATAGCCGCCTTTACGGAATGCCCATACACCGGCAATGGAGGCGAACAGCACCTGTACCGCACTGATGCCAGAAACCTCATGAGCGGAGAAGGCTGCCAGTCCGAATAATGGCGGGATGTATAAGAGCATGGGATATTTAATGATGGAACCGCCCACTCCGAGCATGCCAGAGACAAACGATCCGATAAAACCGATGAGAAAGATGACGACGATAAACGTCAAGTCCATCTTCATTCCTCCTTTTTATGAAAGACAGCGGGCTACGAACATCGCTGTTCGAAAACCCGCCATAGCTTTACGCTTTTTGGATGTAAAATTTAAGGACGCCGTCTTCTTCTTTTTGTTCAAGAATCGTATGTCCGCCTGAAGCTGTCCAGGCTGCGAAATCATTCAAGGCACCTTTGTCTGTTACGAGGACTTCCAATACCTCACCGGAATTAATCGTTGCGATTGTCTTCTTTGTCTTTACGATTGGCATTGGGCATGCCAGGCCTTTTGCATCTAATGTTTTTGTGATATTCATGAATCATTCTCCTTTTAGGTTGAATTATGGTTTTGTTCTATTAGCGTACGGCACAGCGGTTCGGGCCGATTTCCATTTCGGTTTGCTCGTCATTGTCAGGGGTGATTTTACCCATATTGACTTGACGGATTTGCTGATAAGCGTTTGGCTGCGGCGGCAGGTTTTCTGTAACCGTCTTACGGAATACTTCCTCATCCTCAATATTCAAGCCATGGTTTTCTGCGAATAAATCCCCTAAACGCTTAGCAACGGAGCCATTTTCGTTCAATTCGTCAATAATCATGAAGTGTGCAGGAAGCACAATCAAATCATCAGCGAGCGCACGGTAGCGTTTATATAAAGTTTCACGAAGGTCAGACACCCAGTCCTCTGCATGACCGGCTAAGTCTGGTCTGCCGATGGAATCAATGAACAGGATATCTCCTGTCAGCAAGTAGCTGGAATCAATCACGAATGATGTCGATCCGATTGTGTGTCCTGGAGAGTAAAGCGCTCCGACTTCAATCTTCGTTGCACCTAGGTCAACCGTTAGACCGTCTTCAAGCGGTGTGTAGGCAAATACAACTTCTTCTGCATCCTTTGGAGGCAGGTAGTAAGTTGCCCCTGTTTTCTCTGCGATCTGACGTCCACCAGAGATATGGTCTGCATGTAAGTGTGTATCAAATACATGCTTGATCTCTACCCCTTTTTCCTTCGCGAAATCAACGAAGATATCTGCGAAGCGGACCGCATCAATGATGGCTGCTTCTCCGCCGGAGATGGCCATGTAAGAGAGACATCCCTTGCCAAGACGGACGAATTGATACAACTCTCCGCCATCCTTCAAGTCGCCGACCTTAACCGGCTCAAGATACATACTCCAAGACTTCATGCCGCCTTCAAGATAAGCAACGTCGCGTCCAGCTTCTGCCATCATATCTGCAACCATGATGGAGGAGCCTTCCTTCGCACAAACAACGAGAACGTCTTGATCTTCTGGGATTTGCGGAAGAATTTCCTCTACTCCGTCCAGCAAGTCAAAGTATGGGATATTTAGGTATTCAAATTTGTGTCCTTCTATTTTCCAATCCTCAAATGCGTCCTTATTACGAACATCCAGGATGAATAATTTCTTGTCTTCGATTACGTAGCGGGCAACATCTGCCGCTGTCCACTTAGATACTGTCATGTTTAATTACCCCCATAGGTATAATTTAGATTTTTATAAAAGAGGGCTTGGATACCCTCCTGACAAATGCGGTTATTCTGTTTCCTTCACGACCGGCCCGTTCCAATCCTTCATACCAGGCAGAACATTATAGACTTTGCTGAATCCTTTGGCCGCAAGCTTCTGAGCTGCAAATTCACTTCGTTTGCCTGTACGGCAAATGACGTAGATTTCTTGATTCGGATCTAGTTCATTAAGGCGTGACTCCAAGTCTCCAAGCGGAATGGATTTCGCCTTCTCGATATGTCCAAAGGCATATTCCGCCTCTTCACGAACATCCAGAATAAGACCATCCTTATTCATGATTTCCTCGTTGGAAATAGTCGGCTCATACGTCTTCTCCACTGCATCTCCTTCTTCACATTTACGGATGTAATGGTAAAGAACGCCGCCTTCTTCATTTGTGCCGATGTATTGATTGCCGGTTGATTCAGCCCAAGCAGCTAAATCGGCCTTTGATCCTTTATCAGTTGCTTGAACCTCAAGTACTTGACCATCTTCAAGGTCTTTGATTGCTTTCTTCGTTCTGACGATTGGCATCGGACATGCCAACCCTTTAGCGTCCAGATGAACGTCTGCTTTTATTGCCATTCATAATCCTCCTATACACCATAGGGTATATTTTATTGAAAATTTTTTAGGCGATTTCGCCTTCCCATGCCATCATGCCGCCATTCATATTAATGGCTTGATAGCCCATTGCTTCCAGGTAGGCAGTCGCCTTGCTGCTGCGTGCTCCTGAACGGCACACCATGATATACTCTTTATTCTTATCAAGTTCGCCAATCCGCTCCTCTAATTCACCAAGCGGAATATGAGTGATCCCTTTAATATGGCCCTCTTCCACTTCAAACGGTTCGCGTACATCTATAATATGAAGGGTTTCCCCTGCTTCTAGTTTTTGCTGTACTTCTTTCGCTGACATAGCTGTCATATGAATCATCCTCTCCAACTATTCATGCCGCCGCGTACATTTGTCACATTGGCATAGCCTAATTTCTTTAATTGCTTACAAGCCGTCTGGCTTCTCATGCCGCTCTGGCATATGACGATAATCTCCTTGTCATGCGGAAGCTTCGAGAAGTCGCTGCCAAGCGGGATATTCTTGAATCCGCGGATGTGCCGGCCCTTAAATTCGCCGTTCGTTCGCACATCGAGGAAGAATGCATTCCGATCATTCAACCGGTTCTCAAGCTCTGCGGCCGTAATATTGCTGACCCCTTTTGCCCCTCGCATCTTGAGGAGATAAAAGAGAACAAGCGCTGCCGCTAAAACAATCCACTCCATAAGCTCCTCCTTAGATGAACAAGTTTACTGCGCCATTCTCAGCATCCGCTAAATAAGCAGCAACTCCTGCATATTGAACGCCGTCCAATAACTCTTCCTTATCAAGTCCCAATAGATCCATTGTCATCGTACAAGAGACTAGGTTGATTTCTTGCTCCTGTGCCATCTCGATCAACTCAGTCAATGTAAGTGCATTATGCTTCTTCATGACATGCTTGATCATTTTCGGACCCATACCAGCCATATTCATATTTGATAAGGCAAGCTTTTCTGCACCGCGCGGCATCATTTTGCCGAACATTTTCTCAAGGAAGCCTTTCTTCACATCGACTGGGTGCTGCTTTCGAAGAGCATTAATTCCCCAGAATGTGTGGAAGATTGTTACCTTATGATCGTAAGCTGCCGCTCCGTTCGCAATAATGTAGGCGGCCATCGCCTTGTCATAATCTCCACTGAATAAAATGATATTGGTTGATTTCTGTTCCATATTTCCTCCTTGAAATTGCTTTATACTTATACCCCTATGGGTACAATACTAACCAAAAAAATATAGGGAGTCAATCTATCTGCTCTTCACTAATAATTTCACTGCTTCAGCAATTGACTCATTTACCTGATCCTCATTGCCATCGGCTGCCCTTACACATTCCACCAGGTTCTCACTGACAATGAGACCGATTGTACGCTCGATTCCAGAACGGACGGCTGACAGCTGTGTAATCACATCTTGGCAATCTTTTTCCTCTTCCATCATGCGATGAATTCCGCGAAGCTGGCCTTCCATCCTGCTCAAGCGATTCTTCACTTTATCATCATAGTTCATGGTTGTCGTCCCCCTTCCGTTTTGTTTGATAGGACTATCATATACCCCTATGGGTAATAGGTCAACCGGAATGCTCCTTTTTTATTTCTGCCGAAAAATTGTCCCACCTGCCAAAAATTTGGCGTAATTGGACGAATATTTGACCACACTTGGATATCCATGACTGAAAAGATTGATATTGACGGGCTTTTACTGCTTGGCATGAATCTTGCAACTGTATAGATTGAAACCATTTATTCTAGGAGGATTGATTGCTCATGAAAGCAGCTGTTGTGAATGAATTCAAGAATACCCTGGAAATTAAAGAAGTCCCGAAGCCAACACTTGAGTTTGGCGAGGTATTAGTTAAGATTGAAGCCTGTGGAGTCTGTCATACTGATTTGCATGCAGCCCATGGGGATTGGCCGGTTAAACCGAAGCTTCCCCTCATTCCTGGACATGAAGGGGTAGGAATCGTTGAAGAAGTAGCTGACGGGGTTACAAATGTTAAGATTGGTGATCGCGTTGGCATTCCATGGCTCTATTCTGCCTGCGGAGAATGTGAATATTGTTTAACAGGCCGGGAGACATTATGTCCTGATCAATTGAATGGAGGCTATTCTGTTGATGGAGGTTATGCTGAATATTGCAAGGCACCAGCAGCCTATGTAGCCAAAATTCCTGATAATGTCGACCCTGTTGAGATTGCTCCCATTCTTTGCGCAGGTGTAACCACCTATAAAGCCTTAAAGGTTTCAGAAGCGAAGCCTGGCGACTGGGTGGCGATTTACGGTATCGGGGGATTGGGTCATGTTGCCCTGCAATATGCGAAAGCGATGGGCTTCAATGTCGTCGCGGTCGATATAGCAGATGAGAAGCTTGACCTCGCGAAGAATCTAGGGGCAGATATCACAATCAATGGCAAAAGCGTCGATCCAGCTCAAGCCATTCAGGAGCAGGTTGGCGGAGTCCAGGCTGCTATCAGTGTAGCCGTCACAAAGACAGCCTTTGAACAAGCTTATCAATCCGTGAAGCGCGGCGGAACATTGGTGGTGGTAGGTCTTCCACATGATGACCTTCCAATCCCGATCTTTGACACAGTGTTAAATGGCGTGACCGTCAGAGGGTCCATTGTAGGGACTCGAAAGGATATGCAGGAAGCACTTGAATTCGCTGCACAAGGAAAAGTGAAAACCATCATTGAATCTACTCCACTCGATTCCGTGAACGAGGTATTCGATAAGATGGAAAAAGGACAAATCAACGGCCGGATCGTCCTAAAGATGTGAACAAATGATTGACTTAAGCTAGGGTACGGTCATAAACCGGCACCCTAGCTTTTTTCACTTAATAAATACCGCAGCTGGCGAGTCGATATCTTCATCCTCTCAGCGGCTGCTTTTCGATTGCCCATTGTTTCTTTCATGGCCTTCGTGACGAATGCCCTGCCTACCTCCACTTCAAGCTCTTTCACACGCAGAAGCACTTCGTCCAGGGCCGTTTCATTCTCACTTTCCCATAACTGCACGATCCCCTTCTTCCAGTTGTCAATATACGATTCCAAGGGAGAACCCTTTATCTGATCCAGCTGCTGATTCTCCAAGAGAATAGGAGAATTGTTCATTTTCTCCGGCAAATAGGACGGGGTCATCAATGAAACCTCTCCTTCAGCAAACGTGATTGCCCGCTTTACCACATTCGATAATTCCCGAATATTGCCTGGCCATGAATAATCCATCAGGATCTTCATCGCTTCATCCGAAAAGATAAGGGAGGATTGATGAACATTCAAGAAGTGCTTCACCAGAAGGGGGATGTCCTCTCTCCTATTCCGTAAAGGAGGAATTGTCAGCTTCACCACCTCCAGCCGGTAAAGCAAATCCTCCCTAAAACGATTTTCTTCGACAGCCCTCGAAAGATTCACATGTGAGGCCGCAATGATCCGGGTATTTGTCCGTCGGAGTTCTTCATCCCCAATTCTTCTAAACTCCCCTGTTTCAATGGTTCGCAATAGCTTCACTTGCGTAGCTGAAGAAGCCTCCGCAATTTCATCGAGAAACAACGATCCATTATGGGCAATTTCAAACACCCCTTTACGGCTCTTAACCGCTCCTGTAAATGCTCCTTTTTCATGGCCAAACAATTCACTCTCTAACAGAGATTCGGATAGAGCGCCGCAATTGACAGCAATAAAGGGGGAATCCGCACGACGGCTTGCCTGATGTATGAACTGAGCGAGAAGATCTTTCCCGCTGCCGGTTTCCCCTTCTATTAGTACATTGATATTCTTTCGGGCAATCTTATAAGCGAGAGTAAGCAAATGCCGCATATCTTCACTTTCTCCAATGATCAATCCCAATTTACCGACTAAATGCTGAATATCCGCATCGCCTGGCGCTTCAGGGTAATCCAGCAAATGCTCTATTAAGGCTTCCACTTCCTCGATCTGATCAAAGGGCTTTTCCATATAATCATTGGCTCCAAGCTTTATGGCCTCTATGGCTGTTTTTACCGTGCTGTAGCCTGTCATGATAATCGTCTTACAGGCAGGAAATGCTTGTTTCAGCTGTTTCAAAAGATCCAAACCGCTCGCATCTGGCAGCTTAACATCAATCATCGCTAAATCGACCGATAATTCCGGCAGCATCTGATAAAAATCACGCCCGCTCTTACAAAGCGTGACATGATACCCTTTCTGAGTCAGCAGATAAGAGAGGAAATGCCTGATTTCCGGCTCATCATCAATAATCAAAATGTCTTTCATGGCTCTCCCCCTTCTGATTCTATCTTCGGGAGCTTCAACGTAAATCGGCTTCCCATGCCTGGCTCACTCGTCATCTCAATAAAACCCCCGTGTGCCTGGGCAATCCCTAGACTAACCGATAAACCGAGGCCTGTTCCTTGGCCGGCCGGCTTGGTCGTAAAGAAAGGATGAAAGACTTCTGATTGATGGTCCTTGCGTATCCCTTCCCCGGAATCTGAAACAGATAAATACACGAAGTCTCCCTCCTGACCCGTGACAATCATGATTTCCCTCTTATCTGAAGACATGCCCTCAAGTGCATCCTTTGCGTTCAAGACGAGATTGAGAACAATTTGGCTCAATTGCTGCACACTGCCATTGATCTTAGGCAATGTGTAATCCAATTGTACATTCATGTTGATTTCCTGCATGTGAATTTGATAACCAACTAGACTCATAACCTGTTCAACCGCCTCATTTAAGGAGCATGCTTCAAAGAGGTATTCATCCTGTCTGGAGAAGGTAAGGAGATTTTGAACGATATTCTTGCATCTTCTTCCGCTATTCGTGATTCCATTCAACAAACTGCGGGATACCGGGTCTATTCTGTCATCCCTCTCAAGGAGCTGTGAATTTCCAAGAATGGCTGTTAAAGGATTATTAAGCTCATGGGCAACACCTGCCGCTAGTTCTCCAATGGCTGCAAGCTTTCCCGAATGAATCAGCTGGGATTCAATTCTTTTTTTCTCCGATATGTCTTTCATGTAAAGAATGAATCCATACATTTGCTGCTCCTCATTAAAAACCGGATTTGAAAACGTTTCAACAATCCGGTTGTCTGCTAAACGGATCTCCCGAAAGCAAGCCACTTGAGATTGATAGCTTTCATGCAAAAGCTCGGAGATCTCTTTTTCTTGAAGGAAGAGATCATGGATATTCTCCCCGACCAATGGAGGATTTCGAGGGCGGAAGAAACGAGCGGCTTGTTCATTTACCTTCATGATTCCCCCTTGTAAATCCACAACAAAAATCATGTCAATGACGGCTCGGAATGTATCCTCCCATTCCTTCTGGGTGGTAAGGACTTCATTATATAAACGGACATTCTCCAAACAAACCGCAAACTGATCGGCTAATTGCTGCAGGAACGCCACATCTGCTTCATCATAGCTCAGGATTCCAAAACTGCCGATACTCACAATCCCCGTTACCTTTCCTTTACTATGAAGAGGAAAGAGAAGCGCACTTTGAATACCATTCACCCGGAAGATTTGATTCTCAATAAATTCACCCTCCTCTTTTTCAAAGGGGATTGTGTGAAAGAGCATGTTTTTGTTTTGTATAACCGTCCAATATACCGAATTCTCCTTCTCCAAGGTCACATTCCGAGGAAGATAGCCTAATTTCTTCGGGTATACATTTGATAGAATAAGCTCATTTCCTTTCCGAATCGAGAGACTAATACGATCAAAAGGAAAGATGGTAATCAGTTTATCCATGATGTTTCTTAGCATGTCATCCATCGACATTTCTACATTGAGGTTCTTCATGACCTCATGGATGATTTCAAGCTGCATGTTTTTCTTTTGCAATTCGGCTACTGTATTCTTCAGCTCCGTATAATAGCTTCGCTTGGATGATTGAACCCCTGTTAATCGTTCAATCATCATCTGCCTTTCATACACAAAAATCACTCCCTATAAAGCCTGCTGAAACAATCTTTTCACATCATCCAACGTAATATCCCGCGGATTGGTGATCATACAGGCATCCTCTATCGCAATCTGGCTCATTTCCTCTATCATGTCCCCATTCCATCCCATATCAGATAATCTCTGCGGTGCACCGATATCAAGAGACAGTTTCTTGACAAACTCAATCGCCTTTCCGCCAGCTTCAATCTGTGTCAGCGTATCCGTAGAGATGCCGCAGATTTCCGCTATTTCTTTATACTTTTGCGGAACAGCAAGAAAATTAAATTCCATCACATGAGGAAGCAAGGCGGCATTCACCTCGCCATGTAAGAGCGGGAAGCGACCGCCTATCGCATGTGACATCGCATGCACGGCACCTAATATCGCATTTGAGAAGGCTAGTCCCGCTTGAAGACTCGCCATCGCCATTTGAGCTTTTGCCTCTTCATTCATGGTCGATGCAACGGAGGGCCGTAAGTAATTTGCTGTTAGGTAAATCGCATTCTTTGCTTGCACATCTGTCAGAGGTGTTGCCGCAATGCTGACATACGCTTCTATCGCATGTGTCAGGACATCCAAGCCGGTTGATGCAGTCAATTGCGGGCTTTTCGTCGTGAGTGTATGGGGGTCGATGATGGCGATATCCGGTACAAGGGACTTAGAGACAATCGTCATTTTCTTCTTCCGCTCTGAATCCACTATCACGGAAAACTGGGAAACCTCAGAGCCTGAGCCGGCAGTGGTAGAAATCATGACTAAGGGAGGAAGCGGCTCCTTGATTTTGTCCACCCCTTCATAATCATGGATATGTCCCCCATTCGTAACCAGGATGGCAATTGCCTTCGCTGTATCAATCGCACTTCCTCCCCCAACCCCAATCACCGCATCACACTCATGATCGACATAGACTTTTCGGCCTGCCTCCACTTCATAGTCCTTAGGATTCGTCGTTAAATCGAAGAAAACCGAAGAGGTCAGCCCAGCCTTTTGGCAGCTATCCAACACAATCTCGAGCCAGCCTGCATGCAGTACCCCTTGATCACTCACGATAAGGACTCTTCTAGCTCCGAGTCTCGAACAGCTTTCTCCGACTTGATGGACCGCTCCAGACCCGAAAATCACCTCTGGCATGACAAACTTATTGATCTTCATAGAATGCCTCCTTTTAAGCTATTACATTCGGCGAACGGCGGATGATTTCCTATTCCGCATGGAAGAAAAAGGTAGAAACCTGATGAATCAAATTTCTTTACTAACATGCTGTTAAGCAGAATCGGTCTCCTATCCCGTTCAGCTAAACGATTGATCCATCTGAATTTCGACTCCTATATGATTGATAAAGATTTGCCGCTACATTCATTCATTTCTCGTTCATCAGTTTCATTTACCTAGGAAAAACTTAATTAGAATAAAAGATACCAATATAGAAAATAGTTGTAAGGTTAGTTAAAGCGCTTACATTTATGCCAACAGAGGGAATTCATCATGAGCAGCTTTGACAACAAAGTAATTGTTATCAAAGCTGCTGCCGGGGGAATTGGGAGAGTTAAAGCCAAGAAACTAGCTGACGAAGGAGCAAAATTAACGTTAGTAGATTTGAATTTAGAAGCTGTAAAACCTGTTGTGAAAGATCTCGGTTTAGAGCATGATAGAGTATTAGCTGTTCAGGCTGATGTATCAAAAGAAAATCAAGTTAAGGCTTATGTTGACAAGACATTAGAGAAGTTCGGGAAAATGGAAGGTTTCTTCAACAATGCTGATGTAGAAGGAATTACCGCATTGAAGGACTCTAGTTCATAACGGATGAGGGTCCTTCTTTCTTATCTTTAATTGGCTGTCAATCTCTTCTAAAAGGGTATAATAATAGAGTAATCTGACAAAGGAGGAAACAAACCGGTGAAAAATATCCTCGTACTAGGCGGCACTCGTTTCTTCGGCCGCAAATTAGTAGACCTATTAGTGGAAGACGGACACAAGGTAACGATTCTGACAAGGGGTCAATCAGGCAACCCGTTTGGCGATAAAGTCGAACATCTGACTGCTGACCGCTGTAACAAGGAGGAATTGGCTAAAGCTGTTGAAGGCCGTCACTTTGACATCGTATACGATAATATTTGCTATTCCTCGAATGAAGCGTATGAATTCTGTGAAGTATTTAACGGCAAAATCTCAAAGCTTGTATTCACCTCAACATTATCGACCTATGATATAGATGGAAAAGAAAAACACGAAGGTGATTTTGACCCGTACCAACAAGAGATTCGGATGGGCGATAAGCGTGGGTTCACTTATGGCGAAGGAAAACGCCAGGCAGAGGCCGTTTTCTTCAAATACGCCAAGTTCCCTGTCGCCGCTGTTCGCTTCCCGATCGTGATGGGCGAAGATGATTATACACGGCGTCTGCATTTCCACATTGAACGCATAACCAAAAGAGAACCTATCGGGTTTGTGAACACCGATGCAGAAATGTCTTTCATTCAAGGAACAGAGGCAGCACAATTCTTGAAATGGGCTGGGATGACCGAGATTGAAGGACCGATCAATGCTACGGCGAACGGGAAAATATCTATGGCAGAGCTGATTACGTTAATCGAAAAAGCGACCGGAGAATCCGCCAGAATATCGTTAGTGGGCAATGATGATATACGTTCCCCGTATGCCATCCCAGACTCCTGGTATATGTCCAATCAAAAAGCAGAAGAGAATGGATTCAACTTCAGTCACTTGGACGATTGGCTGGAACCGTTAATCAACACTATTGCAAACCAGGCAGAATAATAGAGAGCCCCGATAAGTAGACAGATTAACAAATATCATCTATCCACTTATCGGGGAGTTTTTAGAAATACAGCTTTTCTTAAGAAAAGAATTATGATCGTTGATGCTGGAGTGGTAAATATCTAGAGTGGGACGATACATAAGATATAGAGCTTCTTGGGGTACAACCATATATGTTTATATAAATGTGATAAATAAGGAGCGTTTATCTGCCATCGAAGATATATGTATTTAAATTGAGCGTTAGCAAGAAAAATGACGAGGCTTAAGCCCACTTGAATACAGGACTTAAGCCAAATAACCATCAAATACTTATCATATTAGTGACTTTTCTACTAACTTCTTATAGTAGAACAAGGTCCTCTTCTTTTAATCAACCACTATATATGTAGCCTTAACAGGTCCGTGGACGCCGACAATAAGTTTCATTTCAATATCAGCACTGTTGCTTGGGCCGGTGATGAAACTAACGTATGAAGGGACATCTTGACCGGCGGATTGTGCTTCGTGGATGTATTTAGCTGCCTGAGTCATTCTTGGCACCAAAGTGCTTTTAGGAATAATAGCGATAAATGTCCGCGGCAACAGACTAATCGAACGGCCATTATTCTTATTATTAAACAATGTTACTGTGCCAGGTTCGGCAAGAGTAATGTCACTAAATACAAGGCCCACATCTGCTCTTTCCGCAATCATTTGATTATCCTTGCCAATAGAAGGATCCCATACATGTACATTCAGCTGATTTTTCTGCTCCTCAAAGTACTTTACGAGTCCAAACTCCTCATAACGCACATCATTAGACATTATTATTTCTTTGCAGCCATATGAATCAAGCGTTTCAGCTAATACCTTAGCTAAACCATCGCGATTTGTTCGTTTAAAAGCCGTATGAATTACATTACATTGGATTTCAAGAACATCAACTAGTTCATTAATTTGCGAAAACTTTATACATGCGGGCTATGACTCTGCAGGAATAGACTTTCTGGGAGTATGTATACAACACCACTTTGGTCATCATGTTCGATTGATAGGAGCTTTGTCCTCCTCCTTGGTAGTGTTGGAGAAAGAGGGAGTCATCCAATTCTCCAATCATCTCGTCAATGACTCTGGAGACTTGTTTTTTTGGAATCTAGTCTTGGATATCAAAAATTATGGTGGCTTGATGATTATTATGAGGGTAAAAGTCAGATTGTTCCGTTTAATGAAAAAAGCAGGTCTCTCTTCTTCAATGGAGAGTGGATGCTGAAAGTGCCCAGGAGGCTCCTCGACCGTCCCTATGTTCGCCGCCACCTATAACAAAAATAATCAACATCTTCGTTTAACAACGCTTGAAAATGTGAAAGAGAGGCAGTCCCTCAAAATCAATCTTCATTAACTTATGGAACAGCCTCTTTTCATCATATAAACATCTATTAACTATCATCCCAAATGACTGAAAAAATATGGTAATATACTTATAAAGTATATTACAGAGGAGTTCATTTATGGAGACATTAGCTTACCTAGGACTTATTCCTATATTAATCAATTTAGGCATTCTCATTTTTTCTGTTTATGTTGCCATTACTGCTTTAAAGTTAATGAAAGAGAAGAATGGATATCTCAAGGAAATTCGGGACGAAATCAAGAAAAGCAATCATGTCCAATAACTTAGCGATACACAGAAACACCGCCTATGGCGGTGTTTTTGGTTGTTTCTTCTAGCTAGCTTTTTTCAATCTGCTATTTCATTCGACTTGTATGATGGCAAGCCCTATTTATACGATTTTTTCAATTTTGAGTCGCTACTCTAATATAGCAGGCAGGCCCTTTACGTTTTGTATCTCTATTCGAAAAGAATTAGCATCTCACATACTTTCGTTTAAACCCTAGCCTTCCTTTGGCCATATCTTTTTGAATGTTTTCATAGGCATGTAAGTAGCTGCTCTTTTTCTTTTCCCGCTTAATCTCTACCTTCCCTACTGCCGCTGCCGTCTCAAGCGCCTTTTCATTCAGGGGGACAAAGGAAATTCCAACCGTATAGAGGAATAGATTCATAGCCGCTTTTGTTCGCTCAGGTGCTTCATGAATCTCCTTCTTCACAATTTCAAGCATATGGGCGATCTTTTCTTTAGAAAACTGATCGTCCGGGCGGTTTCCTAAAAGCCAGCAATAGCAGCTCCATCCCGCAGACATTCTCAGCTCGTCCCCGCTCGCGATCCACTTATCCGCCATTTCCTGTGCAAGCTGGGACTCCGATAAGGTCACGGCCACCACATAATCGGACAGCATATAGAAATAGGCCTTATCCATCCAGCGATTGAAATCTTTCTCTGTCATGGACTTCGGGTCGGCAATAATCCCCGCGAAATACATGGCATCATAGTTCCCAGTCGCATAAAGCTCCTCAGCCAATGGTTGGTTGATGCCTATTTTTTTGGCGATTGGCTTCATGGCACCTGTGGCCACGCCAAATAGCGGTTCGTGCGCACCATTTGAAAGATATATTTTTTTCGTTCGCTCCTTGCCCAACGCTTTAAGCTCCTGCATAACGGTTTCGGCATCCATTCATCTACTACTCCTTTTTTCTTCTATCTTATACAACAATACTCTGTGCGTATACATTGTATTGTTCGTTCATAAGAAAAAGGCCGTCCACTACGGACAGCCCTTTATTGTATGGATTTATTAGGCCTGCGGGTTAAGCTCAAGCTCTAAATTGATCTTAATATCTTTGCCGACCAATACGCCCCCTGTTTCTAACGCTGCGTTCCAAGTTAATCCGAAGTCCTCGCGATTGATGGTTGTTTCTCCTTCAAAGCCATATACTTCAACGCCCCAAGGGTTTGTTCCCTTTCCGTTGTAGGTTACATCAAAAGTGACAGGTTTTGTGACATCCTTAATCGTAAGGTCGCCTGTTACTTCATAGTCAGATCCAGCGCCAGTTATGGATGTAGAATGGAATTTAATAGTTTCATATTTCTCTGCATCAAAGAAGTCTGGTGATTTCAAGTGATTATCGCGGTCGTCGCTTTTCGTGTTGATGCTTGCGACATCAATCGTGAAGCCAATCTTTGCTGTAGTCAAATCCGCTAGATCTGCCGCTTCTACTTCAGCCGTATACTCCTCGAAGCTCCCTTTTACCTTGGATACCATCATGTGTTTCACCTGAAAACCGATGTGTGAATGTGAGTTATCAACTGTGTACTTTGCCATTTTTATCTACTCCCTTTGTTTGTTTACCTCGAATTCGAGATATATTAGGATAAAAAACCCCTTCATTTGTTTATCCCATTGTTTATTTCCTATATAGCTAACTATAAACCTTTTATATCTTGAAGTCAAGATATTTTAATTCGAATTTTTATTCTCCTTATCTCTTTCGTGAAATTCACGTCAGAAAATTATAAAATAAAGAGAGAAAGAGATTAGATAAAGGAAGTCTTGGCCATGAAAATCATTTGTTTTGGAGACAGTATCACACGCGGAGTTACCTATATGAAGGGACGGCTTCGCATCATAAAACAAAATTATCCAACTATCCTTCAAGATTGGTTCGGACAGAAGGAAGGTCCACCTATCGAGGTGGTAAACAAGGGCGTCTTTAATGATAACTCAGCACACCTATTAGAACGGCTGGAGAAAGATGTACTGGCGGAGCATCCTGCTATCGTACTGATTGGCATTGGCGGAAACGATTGTAATTTCAAATGGGCTGAGGTGGCCGAATTTCCAAGAGATGACCATACACCAACCGTGCCTCTTGATTCTTATATCGAGAATATCAAAACCATCATATCGAAAGTAAAAGAGGAAGGAATTACCCCTATCCTGCTTGCCATGCCGCCTCTAGATCCGGTGCGCTATTATGAATACACCGCCCATCTATTCAGCTCTAAAATCAGTGAATGGATCTGCAGGACTGGCGGGATTGAGCATTGGCATGGGATGTACAACCGGACATTGAAGAAGACGGCAAAGGAACTCGGCGTGAAATTTATTGACATCCGCACTGCCATGAAGAAGGCCGGCGAGCTTAAAGTACTAATCAGCGATGACGGCATTCACCCGACTGAGGCGGGTTATCAAGCGATTGCTTCAGAAATCTACCACTCTCTTCTCTCCATCTTAAAGAAGGAAGAGGATGCAGCAAAACCTTACAGCCTTTCATGAATAAACAAGACCCCCTTCAAAACAGGCAGGTCTTGTTTATTCTTCTGCCCTTCCAACAATTTCTGGCGGATAGAACATGAATCGTTTCATCCTGGCGTAATGCAGCAAGCGCGGTTCAATCGGTGGGGTTCCATCCTCCATAAAGCACAGCATCGTGTTGGCATGAATGTCTGCACTCACGCCTGATACTTTCCAAGCATCATGGTGAATATCACCGCGCAGAATTCGGCTGCCATAATAGGAATATAGGCAATATCGCTCAAGCAGCCAGTAATCCAATGTGTTTGGCATGGGCTCCTGCATTCTCTCCTCTCGGGTATAGCTGACCTCGAAATGATAGTCCCCCTTCCCTCTTGTCCGCTCACTCTTCATGTAGAATTCATTGCCAGATTGCCTGAATTCCATTTTCGCAATCTTATAAGGAAGCGCCGTTGCTGCCCGCGCTCCTAGAATGTTAACCGCACTATCCGCATCAAGGCTGAAGAAATAAATCCCTGGCACACCTTTATACATCACATACGTCCGTACGTTCAGTTCAATATAAGAATTAATGACAGGGAGCGGCGGAGTCGGCTATCCGTAATCTTAAGCGGGATGATGCTGATCCAAGCCTCCCCTGCATACGTATCTAACTCAAGCTCCTTCGGGACATGCGGCCGGAGAAAGTTCGGTGCAGCCTGGTAATGCACGAACAGCAAGTCATTCCATACTTGCGTCATCAGCCACGGAGAGCGTGGCAGCGGATAGGGCCGTTGCTTTGTCTCATCAAATTCATACATAATCCATCCTCCCAACTCGTTCACTACCCTCCTACCCGCGCCCGCTTACAGAAAACATCCTTCCCACTGTTTGCCGGTTGCTTTCTGTAAGCACAATCGCCTCTCATATAGTAGAATAAAAAGGCAGACTCTCTTTGCTGGAGAAAGAGATATGCATGGCTTACATAGGAAAATTTGTCGATTTGAACGGGCACCCGCCCACATGCCTTCCTTAACTCAAGATGAACAAAAAATTTGACGGCGAGGAGAATGAGCATGAACAAAATGAACCTTGGCACCAGCAGCTTAGCGGTGCCGCAAATCGCTGTCGGATGCATGAGGATTGATGCATTAGACAGTCATGAATTAGAAGCTCATTTACGTTTTTGCTTGGAAAATGAGCTGAATTTCTTTGACCATGCCGATATTTACGGGCAAGGAATTTGCGAAACCAATTTCGGCGTAGCGTTAAAGAGTACAGGGTATAAGAGAGAAGATGTGATTCTGCAATCGAAATGCGGCATCAAGCCGGGGACCATGTACGACCTCTCCAAAGAGCATATTGTTCAATCGGTTGACGGAATCCTGAAGCGGCTGGATACCGAGTATTTGGACATCCTCCTGCTTCACCGTCCGGATGCATTAGTCGAGCCGGAGGAAGTTGCAGAAGCCTTCGATGTCCTGGAGAAGTCCGGTAAAGTACGTCACTTCGGTGTATCCAACCATAAACCGATGCAGATTGAATTGCTCAAGAAATACGTCCAGCAGGACCTCATCATCAATCAGCTTCAATTAAGTCTTCCGTTCTCCAGCATGATGGCAAGCGGAATGGAAGTAAACATGCAGACAGACGGCGCGGTCGACCGTGATGGAAGCGTTCTCGACTATTGCCGTCTTCACGACATGACCATCCAGGCTTGGTCGCCTTATCAGTATGGCTTCTTTGAAGGAGTCTTTATCGGTAACCGCGACAAGTTCCCTGAACTAAACAAGGAACTCGACGAAATAGCAGAGAAATACGCTGTCACACCAACGACGATTGCAACTGCCTGGATTTTGCGCCACCCTGCTAAGATACAAGTCATTGCCGGCTCAACCAACCAGCAGCGGATCCGTGAAATCAAGCAAGCCAGCAATATTCACCTCACACGAGAAGAATGGTACCGCCTCTATATGAAGAGCGGCCACATTCTCCCGTAAAACAGAAATCTACTAGACTATGGAGATGATCAGTTTGTTCGAGAAATCAAGCAACTATACATTAAGCAATGGCTATGAAATCCCTTGTGTCGGCTTCGGCACTTGGCAGACTCCTGACGGCGAAACAGCCGTAGCCTCTGTCAAAAAAGCGATTGAAGCCGGCTATCGTCATATTGATACAGCGGCTGTTTATGGCAATGAAGAGAGTGTTGGCAAGGCCATCCGTGAATCCGGTGTTGCCCGTGAGGACTTATTCATCACAAGCAAGGTCTGGAACACAGAGCGCGGCTATGAAAGTACGCTGAAGGCATTTGACGTGACAATGGAAAAGCTCGGTCTTGACTATCTTGACCTCTACCTAATCCACTGGCCTGCCTCCTCCTCCCAATTCGACAACTGGGTTGAATTGAACAAAGAAACATGGCGCGCCATGGTCGAGCTTTATCAAGCTGGCCGCATCCGTGCAATTGGTGTATCCAACTTCCTCGTTCACCATCTTGAGCCATTAATGGACGCTGAGGTGAAACCGATGGTTAACCAAATCGAATTCCACCCTGGTCAAATGCAGGAAGAAACCGTCCGTTTCTGCAAAGAAAACGGGATTCTCATTGAAGCATGGAGCCCGCTCGGCACAGGCAGAATGCTGACGAACGAAACCTTAATGGCCATTGCCAAAGAATACGATAAATCCGTAGCCCAGCTATGCGTACGCTGGTGCCTGCAAAACGAAGTGCTTCCGCTTCCTAAATCGGTTACACCATCCCGTATCGAGGAAAACCTTGATGTATTCGATTTCACGATTAAGGATGAGGATATGGAAACCATTAACGCCATGGAATATTTCGGCGGTTCTGGTTCACATCCGGATGAAGTGAAGTTCTAAGAGAAAAAAGGATGCATGGCATTAATCTGCCGTGCATCCTTTTTCGATTTGGATGAAATTCCTGCGCCGGTAAACACTCAGCACAATCCCCATCAAGAAGGCATTCAGCATGGTTGGCATCCAGCCATAGCTGATAAACGGCAGGGAGACAGCCATGATTGGCAATATTCCGAAAATCATCCCGAGATTATAGAAGAATTGCAGCCCGAAAAGCGAGATCGCCCCGACGACCAACAATCTTCCATAACGGTCTCTCGTACCTATTGCAATCATCCCCATGCGCAAAACAAATAGGAAAAGAATGAAAATCACTCCTGCCGCAGCAGCATATCCATAGTTGGCTGTGACATTAGCCAGGGCAAAATCAGTATGAGGAGATGACGAGAAATCTAACTGACTGGCAGATGCACCAAACCAGTTAGCACCGCTCATTACCTCTGATAAACGGAGATACATATATCCTGAACCATCTGCATAGTTCTCCGGATTTAAGAAAGCAAAAAATCGCTCCATTTGGTAATCATTCACATATCCTAATAAGAAAGCTGTCCCAATGATTCCTGCACTTACACCAATCGGAACAATCGTCAGCCATAAGACCGTTCTCCTCCCCAAATGGCTCCACCAGAGCATAATCATAACCATGGCTCCATAAATGAACGTGATGGTCAAATTAGGAATCGTCATAAAGAGATACAAGGTATAGACAAACAATAAGGCAAGCTGCCACGCCTTCCTATTCTTTCTGGCGAAAAACCTTGCCCATGCGAGGAAGAAAAATGGAGTGGCTATCCAGCATCCCACCGTTCCAATGCCTGGTATACCAATAAAAGGCTCCCCGTTAATCATGTATGAAGGATTAAAACGCAGCACATATAAGATAAGGACGCCAATTCCGAAGAAAAGCCATCCCATCCTCGCAAGCTTGCGATAATCAACGAACATGAGTCCGATGGCTGTTCCTATTCCAAGCAGCCCAAAGATTAGTTTGTTCTGCAAGAATTGTTCAGTCAGTTCTTCTGGATAGTGCAGATGCAACATGGGCAATACTCCAAGCAACATAACCATTAACAGCAGGCCGAGGAGAAACCAATCCACCTTTGGACGATACAGCTTATTCATCTTCATTCCAATCTTAAGCGGGTCACCCATCTGCCGAATGGCTTTATCTTCAGACTCTTCAGCAGACAATCCTCTCACTAGCCAATCATTCTTCGTTTTCTGTAAGTGACATTGAAGCTCCTGTTCAACGAGCTTCCTTGCTTCCTTTGATTGAATATGGCCGGTGACTTCCTTCAAGAACTGTTCTTTCTGCTCACCCATTCAGCCTCACTCCTGTCCCTGTTCTTTAAAGGAAAATCGTGATTGACGAAGCCGCTTATATTTCCTCTCCAGCAACCGTTTCCCTTTATTCGTCAATCGATAATGTCTTTCCCCAGACGGATTGCTGCTTGCTGCAATGGTTCCGGCCAGCTCCTGTTCATGAAGAAGGGTATAAAGGAGACCTTCTTCCCCCTCCCATTTTCTTACTCCCCTTGCAAGAAGGAGCTTCATCAATTCATAGCCTGTCTTTTCCTGTATTAAGAGCTCAAAGATATGGAGAATGAGTTCTTCCTCACTCATGGATTCTTTTTGTATAGCTTTATGGACTTGACTTTTCATTCTTTCCGAAAAGTTCAGCTCATGAAAGGCGGACTTTTCCATCACCTTGCGCAGTCTCTTCAGTTGGTCATCCATGCTTACTCCTCCCACCTTTCTTTCAGAAGGACTTTTGCCCTTCTCAGCCTTGTCTTGACTGTATTGGGATTCACGGAAAGAATCCGCGCCATTTCCCGAATCGGAATATCTTCATAATAATGGAGATAGATAACCTCTCGGTAAAGAACAGGCAGTCCCATAACCGAGTGCACAAGACGCTCGTCCTCCTCCTGCTGAATGGCCGCCTCTTCTGCACTCCCCTCCCTTTTCACATCATAAATATAGTCGTCTTCTACTGGAATGACATGATTGTTATACCAGCTTTTCAAATAATCCTTACAATGATTAATCGCAATCTTCCAAAGCCAGGTCCTTAAGCTTGATTTGCCTTTATATGTATGAAGAGATTTATAGCTTTTCACGAAAATATCCTGTGTGAGGTCTTCCGCAAGCTGATAATTATGGACATAGGAATAGACGAGTCTTAAGATCTCGGTCCCATATTGGTCCATCAATTCATCAATCAGTGTCTCCCTCTCCTCTGCGGAGACACGCTCCATGATCATTTCATCCACCATTCCCCCTCCTTCATCTATATGGACGAGGCAGTCGGTCATTTGGGTTCCTTTTCGCATAAAAAAATGCCTAAATAATTAAGGCGCTATTGTTTCCTGCGGCTCCTCTAACTTCTTGCTTAATTGATTAATATGATAGTACCCGTAAATGATAGCCAGACCTAAGCCCACTCCAATCACTCGCTTAATGATGATTCCCTTAGTGAAAGCATCTACCCCATATTGCATAATCAGCCATGAATTTATTCCTGCGGGCACAAGGCTGCTTAAGGCCATCGCACAGGCAATCAGCTTAAACACCTTTAGAATCTCTGGCTGATAATATACACCTTTCAAAAACTGTCGATCATAACCTTGCATTTCCGTTAAATCAAGGGCAAACAGCAAGGATACCGGCTTATTGACGGAAATCATCACAAGATGGAAGACAGCTATTACAAGAGAATACACGACATTGTTCCACAGCATTTGAATGGCTGAACCTGAAAGCACATCCACTAGCGTTCCAATCATTAGTGTGCCTATTATGAAGAGACCAAAAAAATTAAGCCGTTTAAATCGGATAAATCTTATAATGCTATAAATAATGCCGGGCACGGTAGAAATAAGCATCGCATAATATTCATCAATCCGGTCATTTAGGGCATTCCAAATGACAAGTGGAAAGATAACATAGCAAATCAAATCCCACATAACCGTATTCTTCATATCTTAAGCCCCCTTCACCTCCCTTATATTACCATTTATGCCGCGTCAACATCACTAGTAAAATGAATATTCTCATAATTAACAGGGGACGTTTTTCCCTTTCACATAAAGAAACAGAGGTTGAGACGAAACGAAACAAATGATCCTCAAAAATGCATGCTGGTCATTTATTCTCCCTATTCAATAGAAGCTGGAAAGACAAATTCGTTCCATTCCGCGAAATGCACTCGCTTTCTTTTACTATCCACAGGAGTCGAGTCCATTTTGCTCCATTCCACTAGTCACTAATAATAGAAGGCCACAACAAACCAATATATGGAAAACAACAAATAAAGACCCGAATGATTAGACGATAGAATTCATTCCTTTATCGTCTAATCATTCGGGTTTATCATTGGCTGTAATATTTATGTCCCAGCCTCGCTTATTTAGATATCTTATCTTTTAATGACAACCTTATCGCCATTCAGGTCAAATCCTTGTACGGCTTGTTTGCTTGCAACTTGGAAGTCTCCTACAATCGTATGCTTCAAGGCAAAGGAGGATAAAGCGAAATCTAACGTATCTTGAAGACTATAAGAATTCGCCAAACCGTACAATGCTCCGGCAACAAAGGAATCCCCTGTGCCAATCCTCTCCAGTACATTCACTTTAACGGGTCCAAGTCGATGAACCTCTGTACCTGTTATGACTGCACAGCTTAGCTTTTGTTCATTGTCATCAAGGATTTCCCGCTCCGTCGTAAAGATTTGATCAAATTGATATTCCTTTTGAAGCTCCTTGAGCAATTCGATTTTTTCATCAAAGGAGTGAACCTTTCTCTTCTCCTGGCGGAGAGTGAGAACATCCATGTAGCTGCCGAAGCAGACATTCACATATGGCAGGATGTCCATAAATGCCTCTCTTGCTTCCTCGATGCTCCATAATTTTGCCCGATAATTGAAATCAAAGCTCACCTTTATCCCTTTTTTACGGGCAAGCTTCACAAGAGCCATCGTTGTTTCGCGCGCTTGCTTGCTCACGCCTAAGCTAATGCCGCTGACATGCACCCACTTCGCTTGATCGAGCATTTCCTCTAGCTGATAATCACTCGGTACAGCATCAACAAAGGCTGAATTTTGTCGGTCATAGGTAACCTCTGTCGGACGGATGGAGTGTCCTTCTTCAACGAAGTAAAGCCCCATTTTATGACCTTGTTGGATGACAAAATCCGTATTCACCCCAAATTGACGAAGCTGCATGATAGCCGCCAAACCGATGTTGTTATCAGGCACACAAGTTGCATAAGAAGTTTTTTTCCCCCAATTGCTTAAAGCGACCGCAATATTTGCCTCAGAACCGCCATAAACCATATTCAACTGGCTAGCCTGAATAAACAGCTGATGATTTGAAGGTGTTAGACGTAACAGCATTTCTCCAAATAGCAGCATTGACTTCATCATTACACCATCTCTTTCATTATTAGTCCAAAGAACGACTAGATTGTGAACCTAGCCGTTCAGGTTCATGCATTCATCCAGCACGATGTTATTATGCTTTTTTGATTTTTGTCAGATCTTTATTCAGCATATACATCAATTGCTCTGAGAACATATCCGCTGCCATGGAAGCCAGCATGTCAATTTGCATGCCTTCTGCCATACCAAACATTGGATGTTCCTCTGAGAATCCGTTTAAATACTTTTGCACGACAGCCTTTGCTTCAGGGTTCGCAAATAGTTCCCCAAATGTGCAGCGAGTTGAGTACACATCATCCGTGATTTCCAATTCTTCGATTACAACATCTCCAAGATCTTCAGGCATTTCGAACCAGTTATCTACTACTCCGCCAGCCTCTGACTCAGGAAGTACATAGCTTGGGTTAGCCTCTTCCACTTTATTGAAGAATGCTGTGTCTTCTACATCGCCAGATACGGCTCTTACTTCATTCAAGCCTGGCTGCAGAGCAACATTTTCAAAGATGAAGATTTTATCTTCGCCTTTTTGTGTCGCTACTTCTGAGCCGTTCACATATAGTGTTACTTCATCACAGTTGGAATAGATTTTCAAAGTGATTGCATCATCTGCACGGTCAATATAGCGTTTGCTTGTGATATGAAGAACTTTTTCTTCTGACCAGTTTGCTTTGTACATGAAGAAAGCATCTTTCTTAATTTTGCGGTCGTATGTGATTAAGCCTTTGTTGTTTCTTCCCTTTACGCCGCCTTCATCACGGATGTTCGCACCGAAGTCAAACATGTTCCATACATATGTTGACCAAAGGAATGGGCGCTCAGAGAAGATTTTCCACACTTTTTCGTGGTATAGTGCATGATATTCTTCTGTATAGTCCTTCACCTTTGCATCATCTGTGTGGTATTCGATGATTCCTTCTGCACCGTATTCAGAAATACCTAAAGGAACAGTAGGGTTTGTCGCATGGTACCCATCAATCCAAGGACCAAAATCTTCTGCCTCCCCTTGGTACCAGCCATAATATTTATTGTAACCAATGATATCTGTCATATAGTTATACTCATCATTATCAGGTACAAACATAACGTTTGCTTGTGTTGTTAAACGTGTTGGATCTTCTTTTTTCGTTAATTCTGCTAGTTCTCTTACTGACTTTCTAACCTCTGGACGGTTACCGCCGATTTGGATCTCATTTTGCACGCCCCAGAACATAATGGATGGGTGGTTGAAGTTCTGTCTGATTAGCTCAATCATTTGCTGCTTCGCATTGATGCCTTCTAATTCTGTTTTAGACATAATGGAAATGAACGGAATTTCAGCCCATACAACCATACCTTCTTGGTCACACAGATCATAGAAATATTGATCATGCTGATAGTGAGCAAGGCGAATGGATGTCGCGCCAACCTCTTTGATCAATTCCATATCTTCTTTATGTTCTTTCTTCGTAATCGCCCAGCCCATGTCTTTTCTATCCTGGTGGCGGGACACACCATTTAGGCGTAAAGGTTGACCATTAAGGATGAATCCTCTTTCAGGGTCTACTTCGAAATATCTCACACCGAATGGGATGGAAATTTCATCGATTGTGTCATTGAAGCTAGTCAATGATACGTTTGCTTTATACATATAAGCATTTTTTCTGCCGTTCCAAAGAGTTGGATTCTTAATGACAGCAGGCATGTCAACTTCTTGAGTTTCACCAGCCGCGAGAACGACTTCTTTTGCTGCATAGGCAACTACCTTGCCTTCAGCGTCAAATAGGTCTGCCCATAGGCGTACTTTCTTTTCCACATCTAAATCATTCGTGATTTTTGATTTAATCGTCAAAGACGCTTTCTCTTCGTTCACTTCGTCTTGAACAATATAAATCCCTTGTGAACCATAATCCATCAAGTCAAAGTGAACATGATTTGTGATAACCAGATTTACATCACGATACATTCCGCCATAGAAAGTGAAATCTGCCATTTGCGGATAAACATCTTCCACAACTGTGTTATCAACTTTCACCGCTACTGTGTTTACTGTTCCAAACTCTACCACATCAGTGATATCGAAGCGGAAAGTAGAGTATCCGCCGCGGTGCTGTCCCATATGGTGACCATTGATATATACGTCCGTAATGCTATTAGAACCGTTGAATTCAATATATACACGGTTTCCTTGTTGTAATGAATCAATCATTAATTCTTTACGGTACCAGCAAGCACCCTTGTAGAAATCAAAACCATTCGCTCCATCAATCGCATTCCAAGTATGCGGAACGCTGACTGTTTCCCAGCTAGTATCGTCAAAGCTTTTATTGTAAGCGCTAACTTCATCTTGTTTAATAAATTTCCATGAGTCATTCATGTTAATTATTTTTCTCATTCATTTCTCTCCCTTGATAGTCATAGATAATTTGTGAAAAAATGAACATGTAAACTTAAAATTAATATATCCTTAACTTCCTGTTCTTAGTATAGTATAGAAAACAGAATATTTATCGCACAATTTTGCTTGAAATCGTATTATTTTTGCCTATTTTACACAATAATACAGAAAATGAAAGAAGAGATGATGAAATGCTGGAAAATAGACTACATAATCTTCAAAAAATCTGCCGAATGATTTCTTCCATCAGCCACATGGATGTCCGCTTAATTAATCAGGAAGGAGCCGCTCTGCTTCAATTAGTGAAACAGAATCTTCCGGCTGCCCTGCAAAACTTTGAGCAAGACTTCAGACAAATCAACCAAATTCTCGAGGAACATCCTGCACATTCCTATTACTACTACATCAATAGTTTCGGTCTGCAGTATATGGCTGCCGGCATTTGGGAAGAAAATCATTATGTTGGCGCCATTATGGTTGGACCCTTTTTATCCAGTGTACCTGGAACGGATTTCGTCAGCGAAATGATTTCTGCCAATCAACTACCCATTAGTGAAAGGAGACAGCTGCAAGAATTTTATGCCTCCCTTTCCATCGTTAATAATAGTACGAGTAATAGTATAGGTGAATTGCTCGTCAATTTATGCTCGAATTCTTTTATTGAGGCACAATTAATCACTACTGACCCAGTCCAGTCAAATCAGAGCAAGGAATCGATTAAAACGATGATTGATGAAAGCAAGGAAATGATTGAATTACGTTACCATACTGAACAAGAACTCATGCATGCCATCATGACCGGTGATAAAGAAACCGTAGAGAAATTGAAAATCAATATAGGAGATACTTATTTAGAAGATCGCATACCAGAGAGTCCCATCAGATCGTCAAAAAACTTAATTTCCGTATTAAACACCATATGCCGAATGGCCGCCAGAAAAGGCGGTGTCCACCCTGTCTACCTTCACGAAATATCAGATAAATTCGCCATCTTAATTGAACGGGCACCCAATCTGCCTTATCTAAATAAGCTAGTGGAGGTCATGCTGCATGATTATTGTGATTTAGTAAGAGAATTTTCTACTCGCCAATATAGTGAACTAATAAAAAAAGCCGTGGATTATATTCGAATGAATATTGACAGTCCTATTACCTTGCAAAGCATTGCGGATTCCATCCACGCTAACCCATCACATCTGTCCAGGAAATTCAAACAAGAAACTGGGCAAAGTGTAACAGATTTCATCAATCTGAAACGAGTGGAATCTGCCAAGCTCTATCTGCAAAGCGGCCAAAAATCAATCACGGAGGTTGCCTTCATGGTCGGCTTTAATGACGTCAATTACTTCAGCAGGGTTTTCAAGAAGGTTACTTCCATGACCCCTTCACAGTTCATGAAAGAGGTAAATAAAGAAGATTAACCGGGATTCCTCAAATGGAAATCCCGGTTTCTTAAATGAGCTGGACTTTTAAAAAGAATATTCAAATAATTCAACCTATAATCTATAATAGAGGTTACCATTTATAACGAAGGCACTATATAGAGCCAGAAAGGCGGCATAGCATGGAGAACTTTTATCTTTATATCCTCATGTGTATTTTCTTGATCATCCTTCCCGGTCCCGATACGGCTGTCGCGACCAAAAACACCCTAAGTCAAGGTAGCAGCGCCGGCCTCAAAACGGCACTCGGCACCTGCTGCGCTCTCCTGATTCATACATCTGCGGCTGTTCTAGGTCTGTCCGCGATTATCGTGAAGTCAGCCCTCTTATTCTCCGTTTTTAAATATGTCGGGGCTATTTACTTAATCTACCTTGGAGCCAAAACCCTCTGGTCCCTGTGGAAGAAAGAAGAAGCCGCAACGGCAGAAACAGAGACAAAGATACAGTTTGAGAAGTCCTCCTGCTTTAAGCAAGGCTTCCTCACCAATATCCTTAACCCAAAGGTCGCCGTCTTCTTCCTAACCTTCCTGCCCCAATTCGTCGAGGCGGGAAGCAACACATTTGTTCCATTTCTGCTTATGGGCATCACCTACACCGCATTAACAGCTGTCTGGTTCCTGTTTTATGTTTACTTAATTCACCAAGTCAGCACCTTCATGAAAAAACCGAAGGCACAAGCAGCGATTGAAGGAATAACCGGTACGATATTAATTGGATTTGGACTTAAACTCGCTTTTGAGAAAGCACAGCATTAATCCATTTCGTTAAAAAAGCTCAGAGTGAATCGCTCTGAGCTTCATTTTCGAATAAACCCTATCCAAAAATATAAAAATACGACCGCACAAAAAAATAGGGGGAGTGATTTCCATTTAAAAGGATATTGATATGTACGATCTTTACCGCCTTCCTATTTTTCGTGGCAGCTTGTTCAAATCAAGAAAGTCCCGATTAATAGATATTTGAAGGGAAAAGTACGAACTGGCAGGTCGTATTAGAGGGCTTCACCCGCTGAAACAGAGAAGATTTATACATTTTCATTTATCGGTCAAGGCACGAAACCCTCTACATTCACCTATGAAATAAATAGCCCTGATGGCATTGATACAGGCGAGGGAAGCCTAGAGTGTTTGAGAGAGGTAATATGACCCCTGTGTATAAAACCACCCAGCGACCCGTCATCATTCATTGGGATGGTCATACTGAGGAGTTACATCTGAAAGTGAGGGACTGACATAATCTAGAAGTAACTCCTTTTTGGAGCTCCCTTAGCTTATTTAAAATGATAAGATTTGTAATATCCGGTGTCTGATGACAATTTTAAAATGTTACCATCAGCGGGCATTCCTTCGAAAAATGCACCAATGCAACCTGTTGTACACCGGTGTCCTGATATCAATATGTTCATTTCTCTTTTCCTATAATGATTTTCAAGTTCGTTCATAAAGCTAAATATCCTCTTAACAAAACAATTTGGATCTTCAATTCCTTTATACACCGTTGTATCAGGTAATGGTCCAGACATCTTCATTTCGCTGATAGGTACTCCATCGGCTTCTCCTAAATCATAGACATCAAGTCTTTCATCTATGGTAGCTTTATGTCCACCAGTGACGATTTCAGCTGTTTGGACAGCTCTTTCTTGCGGGGAAGAAAATACAAAATCGAACTTTATATCTTTGAGTTCATCTCTTAATCTCTGTGCTTGTTCTATCCCATATTCATTTAACGGCAAGCCCATTCTCCCTTGCATTTTTCGTTCTTTATTTAAGTCTGTTTGACCGTGCCTAATAACATAAATCATCAGTTCACTCCCCCTCAATATGATGGCTTTAAATTCAGAAGACTAATGAATACGCTGCTTGGTTCCTTCCTCAATAGCGTCTATATCAAGTCCTCAATCATGCCATTTATTCAAGCATTCTATACTCTTTTGTTTTTTCATATTCAATATGATGTTTTTCACAGAAAGCCATTAATTCCGTAAATACACTATCTGGGCTTAATAGAGAAATACGGATCGGTATCCCTTTATCGAATTTTATTACCGCTGACTTTGTTTTCCAGTTCACCCGTTTGAATAGGACCCTTTTTATGGTCGAATGGTCGGCTTTCTTTTGATATAGTGCGAGTTTAAATAAAGAGATTTGATAGATTACTTGATCTTTTCCAATCGAAAATGTATATCTGGCAAAAAGGACTGTTACTTGAACGGCTACTATAGGCAGGAAAACTAATCGGAACCAATGATTCTCCAAGCGCATGATCATGAATAATGTCACGACGATTACCATGTACATATACACCTGCTGCGAAGTTCCTTTATACACTATACTTTCTTCCCCATTTATTTTTACCCCTTCCGATGGAAACAGCTTCTTATGTATATTATTCTATAAAATTGCTTGAAAGCCTTGTTTTTTTACCATAATTAGTTAGACTAGTTCTACTATTACTTGATATGAAGTATATATTTACATGGAAATAGAAATTTGATTTTTATAGAAGGGGAGAAATGTATGTCAGAAACTCTGCCCAATTGGTTTTGGACAATCTATTATTTGTTTTTATTAGTGACATTAGGCACCGCCCTCTTGAGTGTGATAAAAAGGAAAATGAGCAGATTATCCTTTATTGCCATTGTACTCACCTTAGCAATTCCACTAGTTAGTCTGATCAATAGTATTGGAAGACCAGAAGAAATGAATGAATTCGAATATTTGGTCAGTCAATTGCAGCAGGGGGCTATTTGGCCTGTTTTTATTATGGTTGGTTATTTATTTTTAATCGTTTGGTGGGGTTTATTCCTATTCAAAAGCAAAGCTAAGAAGTAAGGCATCGTAACAGAAAAGAGCAGCTTGCCTTTAAAAAGACAAACTGCTTCATCATTCTTATCCGCGATGCTGCACCTGTTTCATTAAATATTCTACAAACTCATCATCCTTCACAAGCCATGCCGCATGGGTCCGTTTCAAATAATGGTCCCCTTCATCAAAGCTCTTGAAACGGGCATCAATGGTTTCACCATTATGATCAATTCTCCATTCACTGCCCTTTGGATACAGGAGATAAGCGTCATTCTTATTGCCGTGATAAAGGGCGCCAAAGGAGGAGTGCTTAACATTATACTGATTGCGTTTCGCATCCTCGCGCAGCGGCGCAAGCGGAAAGGTATCCGCTACATATTCCTTGTAGGCTGTATCTGTCAACGAACAGCCAGCAGCCTTCGCATGACCTCCGCCCCCATGCTTAGCCGCAATCTCGGACACATCGACATGATCATGAACGGTCCGCAGGGAAATCCGTCTTCCCCCCATATTCATAATGGCGATATAATCAAGATGGGCGAACTCCTTCCCAAGCTCGCTCCCAAGCTCGGACAAATAGGATTCTGCATAAACGACACCCGCCAAAAGACCGCTGACCTCGGTCTGCACAACCTCCCGCTTCTTCCGGCGAAGATAGCGTTCCATCTTGTCGTATTCCATCTTCAATAATTTTCCCTCAAAATCATCGAACTGAAATCTCTCCCCGCCCTGCAGCCTATCGACCATTCTCTCCTCAAAATCATCAATCGATGTTAAATAAAGAAGGGAATTAAGGCGATGCGCCCGCTCATTCTCATTCTTCTCCCACTCCCATGTATCATATTGGCGGACAAGTTCTACGAATTCGGCCAATCCTTCTGTCGGCTGTAAAAACTCATGGCGAATGAGATAGTCATAAAAAAGAGAAGTCGCACTCGTTCCCTTACCCTCTTCATCCTCAGAAAGCACAAATCCCCATTTATATTCATTCAAATGCTCCGCTGTTTTATGATGATCAATCAGCTGAATCTTGCCCTGTTTCGCAAACCGTTTCTGCAGCTTCTTCTCATTCTCTTCATTCGGTGACATATCCGTAATCAATAAAAAAGTATCCGAATCATGCTCCAGGAAGGATTCAATCTCCCGGTTCAAGCTCCCAATTGAATTGTACCGGATCTTCACACCATCCCCGAAAGCCAACCTCGCTAAGATGCCGCAGCCGACACCATCCAAATCATTATGCGTCAGTAGTTTGTACATTGTGTTCACCTCATGGATAGTATGTGTTTTCAGGTGGATATTACTCTAATGATGACCACCCTTTGTCCACCCTTCGACCCCTTTGCCTGGGCATTGGGTGGGCTTTCTCTGACGATGGCCACCCTTTGCCCACCCTTCGACCCCTTTGCCTGGGTATTGGGTGGGCTTTCTCTGACGATGACCACCCTTTGTCCACCCTTTACCCCCTTTGCCTGGGCATTGGGTGGGCTTTCTCTGACGATGACCACCCTTTGTCCACCCTTTACCCCCTTTGCCTGGGCATTGGGTGGGCTTTCTCTGACGATGGCCACCCTTTGCCCACCCTTCGACCCCTTTGCCTGGGCATTGGGTGGGCTTTCTCTGACGATGGCCACCCTTTGTCCACCCTTCACCCCCTTTGCCTGGGTATTGGGTGGGCTTTCTCTGACGATGACCACCCTTTGTCCACCCTTTCCCCCTTTGCCTGGGCTTTGGGTGGGCTTTCTCTGACGATGACCACCCTTTGTCCACCCTTTACCCCCTTTGCCTGGGCATTGGGTGGGCTTTCTCTGACGATGGCCACCCTTTGCCCACCCTTCGATCCCTTTGCCTGGGCATTGGGTGGGCTTTCTCTGACAGTTAATCTGTCATTTCAATAAAATAGTTTTCCCATTTGGAATAACCATCTCTTCAGACCTACCAACGTTCAAATAAGAAATACTTCGTTTAAGAGTCAATTGCAGCGAAAGACTGAATCTATTCGCTGCATAGTCTTATGCTATCATAAGAGTGAATTTATTCTACATTCTAAGTATTCTATTTTGCAGAAGCACTTAAAGGGGAGATAACGATGTCTTGGAAAGATGTATAAGCTCAGTATTCTAATCACCAAGAATCACTTATTGTAGGTAACAGAGATGGACTCATTAAACTACGGAGGTTCATTGATCAAGTGTTTGATCATGTTCTTTGCTCCGATGAGGAAGGAAATCCATTATACATAGGAGTAGTTAAAGAGGAAGCCGTGTTTAATTCTTTAGAGCTTCCTTACACGGAACTAGTCGTAGATCGTTATAGCTATCCTTACTTTCACCATTTGAAAGATAAAAAAGAGCCTCCATATTCTTCTGTTATCTTATTTCCAATGATGATCCAGAAAAAGAGGAAATATGATTCCTTTTTTCTATCAAATAGAAAACATCGTCTATTATGATTTAAAGTACGGACTCTCCTCAATTCTCCCCCTGCCGAGACACATGATAAAATAAACTCAACACCACTTTATAAAGGGGAATCCAACATGCAACCACTGCCAATCTGGTCAGATAAGATTGATTTACATGAGGAAGCACCAATTATTGTCCCTTATATGGCAGAGCAAAATCCTGCCCGCTCCGCTGTGATCATTTGTCCTGGAGGAGGCTACCGCATGCGTGCTTGGCATGAGGGCGAGCCTGTGGCTGAGTGGCTGAATACGCTTGGCATTACGGCGTTTGTCCTCCATTACCGAGTCAATCCTGCCAAGCATCTAGAGCCGCTTGCTGATGCGCAGCGCGCCATTCGTTATGTGCGTTATCATGCAGAGGAATGGGGAATTGACCCCGATAAGATTGGGCTTCTTGGCTTTTCTGCAGGCGGCCATCTAGCAGCCTGTGCCGCAAATATGTCGGATTATCCTGCGTATAAGAAAATCGACAGAATCGATTCAGCATCCTGCAGGCCAGATATCGCTATTCTCTGTTACCCCGTAATCACGATGCTTGAGCATACTCATGAAGGCTCACTCACCTGTCTGCTCGGGGAAAACCCGAAGCATGAAGCACGCGAACTTCTTTCCATGGAGCGTCATGTCAGCAAGGACACGCCGCCGAGTTTCCTTTGGCATACGGCTGACGATCAGTCTGTTCCGGTCATCAACAGTCTCCTGTATGCCAACCAATTGAGCACAGCCCAGATTCCATATGAGCTTCATGTGTTTCAAAATGGGCGGCATGGGCTTGGCCTAGCAGAGGAGGAACCAGACGCTGCAAAATGGACAGGGCTATGTGCAAGCTGGCTGTCAAAACAAGGATTTTGCAAAGCATAAAAAAGGAAGGCAGTCCCCATTATTTTAGGTGCTGCCTTCCTCGTCTTTATCCTCTTCCGCCTTGGAAGCTTGGATATAACGTCATTCCGCCGTCTGCATAAAGAGACAGTCCAGTAACATAACTTGCTTCATTAGAGGCGAGCCAGGCCGCACAGGCGGCAATTTGCTCCGGCTGGCCGATCATGCCGAGCGGAATCATCTCCTCTACCTGCTCCCTTTGTTCAGGATCATCGAATTTTTCTGCATTAATCGGCGTTTTTATCGCTCCCGGACAGATGCTGTTCACCCTGATGCCATGAGGGGCATATTCCATTGCCAATGTTTCTGTCATTAACTTCACTCCGCCCTTACTTGCTGCATAGTGGACGAATTGCGGCCAAGGAATTCGGTCATGCACAGAGGACATATTAATGATAGAGCCCTTGATTTTATTTTCAACCATGTATTTGAGGGCTTCACGGGATCCGAGGAAGGCACCGGTCAGATTGATATCGATGACTTTCTGCCAATCCTCTAATGATAATTCGTGGGATTCCACTTGATTTTCCATTCCCGCGTTATTGATCATGACGTCAAGTGTGCCGAAGGTTTCAACCGCACAGTCAATCATTTTTTTGACATCCTCTTCCTTTGTAACATCCCCCTGGACCGCCACGGCATCACCGCCGTATGATTTGATCGTCTCAATAATGGCATTATGATCATGCTTGTCTGAATGATAATTAATGACGACCTTAGCTTGTTCTTTCCCGAACCGTTCTGCCATCCCTTTTCCTAGACCTGTAGCAGCACCTGTGATTACGACAACTTTCCCTTTTAAACTATCATACATAGTCTATTCCTCCTTCATTATTCTTTCGTGAAACCGAGCATAACTCCGCCGGCAATGACGAGCGCACACCCGATGATGATAAATGTAAGCTGCTTCTTCGATTTCTTCTCACCAAGGAGGAAAATGCCCCCTAAGGTGGAGATGATAATGCCCATTTGGGAAAAAGAGAAGCCAATCGCAACACCGACTAGCGGATTGGCGAGCAAAAGACCAATATTCCCGATTGCCCACATAATCCCTGTCAGTACATTGCGAACCATATATTTATTGAACGGATTATCCTTGATGGAGAGCAGAAGCGTGGCAATGAACATGCCAACCCCTTGCGGCAGGATAGCCGCCCATCCATCGATATCGTACCAGCGAACAATCACGACATAGAGGACAAATCCTACGGTGGATATCCCGAGGAACATGGCACCTTTTTTCTTATTACCTTCCTCTGAATCCTTTCCTTGTCCAACACCTGTCATGATAATCCCGGCAATGATGGCAGCGATCGCCAGCAGACCGAGGACAATGGTCATCGTACCGGACCATTCCTTAAAAACAACTACCCCGAAGAAGGTCGTACCGAGTAACTGAAGTCCTGTCGAAATAGGCACTGTTTTCGAGACACCGATGTTTTTCACACTGTTGAACTGGTTGAGCTGTCCGACCGCCCAGCCCGCACCTGAGATTATCCCGACAATCCAGACTGTCATACTCATATCCGGCTGCTGGATGAAATACATGACAAGTCCAAACAGAAGTGAACCCGTCGTAATCCCTAGCGTCTGCGATTTTGGATCGCCGCCCAGTTTTTCACTGACTAGCACTAAACTTCCCCACGCAAGCGCAGGCAATAGTGCATATAAAATTCCTTCCATGTGCAATACCTCTCTCAAATGTAATCAATTTTAGGAATAAATGTTGTATTATCCACGAATAGTAATCCATTCCCTTATCCGGTAAAAAAGAAACATATTAGAAAGCTAGCACCTTCCATTGGAAACAAATGTTAAAATGGTTGTTATAGAATTCATAACAGGAGATGAAGCTTACGATGAAGCCATATAATTGGGAGAATGAATACAAAAATAGTGAACTACTATGGGGATTAAAACCGAATAGCACATTAATGCAATATGCTGAGCTCGTTCCAGCGGCTGGCAAGGTGCTCGATATTGGCATTGGGGAAGGAAGAAATGCCTTCTTTTTTGCCCAAAAAGGATGTGCCGTTGAAGGGATCGATCTATCAGAAACGGCCATTGAGCGTTGTAAAACTCTTTCAAAACAATATCAACTTAATATAGAAGCACATGTCGAGGATGTAGCAACGTTTGACATCAAGCCGAATCAGTATTCTCTGATCATCCTCTCAAATGTGCTCAACTTCATACCTGAACCAAAGATTGCCCCTCTTCTCGACCAAGTCAAGAGAGGCTTAACAGAGGATGGCTTCGTCTATGTGAATGCATTTGATATAGACGAGCCTAGCAGGCAAAAGGCTGTGCGCGAATATGAACGATTAGGAGAAAACTCCTTCTTCATCCGCAAAAATGGAATGTACATACATTATTTTAGGAAAGGAGAACTAGAAGAATATTTTCTTACCTACAAAACGATTAAAACGGGTTATTCCTATGCCTTAGATCTGTCCCACGGGGAACCGCATTATCATAGTACGATTGAAATACTAGCCCAAAAACAACGAGGCTTAGACGACATAGATTTTTAAGAAATAAGAAATACTATGTCGGATACAGAAAATTCAGTAGGTCTATTTCCTTATTTTCCCTAAACTTAATGTCGAAGCTCTCTAAAACTATTTATAATCGGAATTGAGGCCATGAAAATGGTCATATTGAATAAAAGGGGAGCGGTATATGAAATTTCGATTAAAGTTCTATCGTATGATTGCCACGTTCACAATGATTGCGGCACTCGCCGGAACATTGATTGTACCGGCAGCTGGAGCGAAGACAGCTGACCGGCAAGGTGAAGCTGGCTTTATTCAGGAATTGGGGATTTCACAGGAAAGCGTCAAGAAACAAACCTCCATCACCCGGGCTGATGCAGCAAGCTTGATGGCCCGTGCCTTAAAGCTTGATAAGAAAAAAGCACCGAATGCCGGGTTTACCGATGTACCAAAATCATCCCAGAAGGCTATTAACAGCCTGGCTTATGCCGGCATCCTTGAAGGAAAGAACGGCAAGAAATTCGGAAGCAATAATCTGCTGACACGCGGAGAACTCGCCGTCTGGATTGCGAAAGCGTTCGATTTGAAAGGAAGCACGGAAATTCATTTCACCGATGTACCAGCAAAGCATAAAGACCTGATTGGCGCTGTCATTCTATATGATATTGCTGATGGAATCTCTGAAACAAAATTTGGCTACAGCCAAAGAGTCAGCTTGTCCGAATTCCTAACGATGCTCCAATCAGCCATTAAAGCACCTGACTATCAGCTGCGTGTCCTTCATGTGAATGATACACATGCCAATATTGAAAACACACCACGACAAATCAGCGCGATTTATGACCACCGCAAAGGAAACACGAACAATTTACTGCTTCATGCCGGTGATGTATTCTCCGGTACCTTATATTTCAATGAATTCAAGGGTCTGGCTGATCTTGAATTGATGAATCTCGCCGGATTTGATGCAATGACATTCGGCAACCATGAATTTGACCTTGGAAGTGAGGCGCTGGCACCCTTTGTGCAAAAAGCCCAGTTCCCATTCGTAAGTGCAAACGTTGATTTCAGCGCGGATACACTTATGAAGAACCTTGAGCTAAATACGTACACCAATAAACCAAAGAACGGCAAAATCTATGACGGCATCATCAAAAACGTCAATGGGGAGAAAGTCGGCATCTTCGGTTTAACCACTGCTGAAACAGCCAGTATTTCAAGCCCTGGGGACGTAAAGTTTGATGACTATATCTCTTCAGCTAAAGCATCCGTGAAAGCTCTTAAGAAACAAGGTGTTGATAAGATTATCGCCCTCACTCATATCGGCTATAATGATGGCGGCGGGGATAATGACCTCGAGCTTGCCAACCAAGTTGAAGGCATCGACGTCATTGTCGGCGGCCACTCTCATACACAGCTTGATAAGCCTGTTGTGGTCAAAAAGTATAAAGAACCGACTGTCATCGTCCAAGCAAACGAGTATTCTAAATTCCTTGGCGAGCTTGACGTCAGCTTTGATAAAAAAGGAAAGGTCATCGCCTATGAAGGTGAGCTCATCAGCGTTGATGCCAAGAATGCCGATGGCTCCTATATCTTTGCAGATGATCCCGTAGCCGCGCAAATTCTAGCTAAGTACAAGCCAATTGTTGACGCAAAGAAAAATCAGGTCGTTGGCTCCACAACCGTTGACCTGATTGGAGGCAACCCTGCCGCAAGAACCGGAGAGACAAATCTCGGAAACTTGATTGCGGACGGCATGCTGGCTAAAGCCAAAACCATCAACCCGAATACCGTGATTGCCCTGCAAAATGGCGGCGGAGTCCGGACAACCTTGAAGGCTGGACCGATCACATTGGCAGACGTGATGACTGTGCTTCCGTTCAGCAACGCCCTAGCGATTATGGAAATCAGAGGATCTGAGCTGAAAACAGCACTTGAGCACAGCGTGAAAGATGCACCTGCAGCAAGCGGCGGCTTCCTTCAGGTTTCAGGCATGCGCTTTACGTATGACAGCTCCAAGCCAACTGGGCAGCGTGTTCAAACGGTCGAAGTACTGCAAAACGGTGAATACAGCGCCCTCTCTGACACAGAAACCTATTATGCAGCCACGAATATCTTCACCGCTAAAGGCGGAGACGGCTACAGTGTCTTTGCGGACATTTATGCTGACGGACGTGTAAGTGAGCCAGGCTTTGTTGACTGGGAGATCTTCTCTGACTACATTCAATCCTTCCCAGACCAAACCGTTGCACCGGGTGTGGAAGGCCGAATTATAGATGTTAAACAATAAATAGGTTTTATAGATGAGACTGATCCTGAAGACGGCATTGGCTTCTGGATCAGTCTTTTTATGTGGAGTTGAAATTATGCAGCGATAGGTAATGAGAATCTCTGTCGGCTTTCGCCCTTAAATGAAGAAAGGGCGATGATTTCATTCAGAAATCATCGCCATCCAAGTACGAACAATCAGAAAAGACAAGCTAAGGTTCATTTTTTAACCAAAACCCGGATTTTTTATAAGATATTTGCTAAAAACCAACCCCTTGATGACATTTTTACTTTTCAGAGCCTCTGAAATCACTCGGCATTGTCACTTCCTTCATCACATCGACTGTCCATGTTAGGATCGTCGTACTGTCCCTCACTCCATTTTCCTGGATAGTCTTTAACATTGAAAGCACATTATGTTGTTCCCCTTCATCATCAAATGATTCCGTAATTCTCATAGGATCAGCAAACGGTTCGTTCGGGCATTCGACCAGACCATCTGTTGTGAGAAAAAGGCGGTTCTCTCCTTTCCTCAATTCCCTGATTCCCGTACTGTAGCATGGAACCTCCTGCTCGAACGTATTCACTTGCCCAATCCATTCATAGAACTGCCGCTGATTCACCTGATATTGGCCGAGCGCAGCCAAGTCTGGATGGAACAGATAAAGAAGGCAGTCTCCAACAGAAAACCACCATATATACTTATCCTTTCTCACCAATATTAAGCAGGCTGTTTCCCCTTGTACTTTTCGGCAAATGGATAGGAAATCTGGCGATTGAAACATACATACAATCTTCTCTTCTATCTTTTTAAAGGTTTGCAGAACAGTTTCAGATAATAATAGCTTTTGAATTTGACTTTTTTCACGGGTAAACAGTTCAATCATTTGTTCCGCACTTTCTGCTGTGTTATGCGCATCTACTATCATCGTGAATTCCCAATTCTCATCAGAATCCACCCAAATGAGGCATCCATCCTCATTTTTATACTGGCCTGCACTGGAATTCCCGCCATAACGTCCAACCACAATCGGTCCTATCTGATGGACAGTGGGCTTATCCAGAAAAGCTTCGATGCTTCCAACCCAGCTTAATTCATTCCTGCTCATATGGATGTTCCTCAAGATAACTGGCTATACGACGGCATAGTTCCACAACAGCCTGATTCCTTCCCATCGGAGCCTCTTCCCAATCGTACACATCCATGGGTCCCCAATATTCCTTCGGGGTATTCGGATAGCGTGCAACGAGATGCATATGCAGATGCGGAACGGAATTTCCAGAGACGAGTGAATAAATATGCTCTGCCCCTTCTGACTCCTTCAGTGCTTTACTGACCCTTGACATCATGACACCGAAAGCCTTAGCTTCGTCGATGGTCATCTCTGCTAGTGTCGGGACATGTCTTTTCAAATCAATCATGATATGCCCTAAATAATTTGGTCTGCCGTTCCGGTCAATATGCCCAACATAAAGATACTGGTCTTCATAAATGGCCACTCCAGCCGTTTCGATGTTACCTGCATGCTTCTCACATATAAAACAACTCTTCACAACTATCCCCCCTTATATAGTTGAAAAGAATTTTAACACATCATGCAGAATATTCCATTTGTTTTCACAAAAAAACACGCCACAAAGGCGTGCTTTTCTCAATGATGATGATGGTGATGATGGCCGTGTCCGTCTTCCCCCTTCGCTTTGCAAAGAAGGGAATCCTCATGAAGATGACCAGGGGTTTCGAGCTGGATCGTGACATGCTGAATGCCGATATGACCGAGGTCATGCTCGATATCCTGGAGCATTTTTTCACTTTCTGCAATGGTTAAGTTGCTGTCTACGACTGCGTGGCAGGACATCGCGTTAAATCCGCTCGTGATGGACCAGACGTGAAGGTCATGAATCCCTTTGATGCCCTTCTTCCCTTCAATCGTCTCGATGACGTTCTGAACATCTACATTCGTTGGTGTCCCCTCCATTAAGACGTGCAAGCTGGATTTTGTGACATAATACCCACTGCGAAGCACAAGCACGGCCACAATGACACTTGCAAGCGGATCCGCCCAGCCCCAGCCGAAGAACATCATGAGAAGGGCCGCCGCAATTGCTCCTATCGACCCAAGCATATCACTAAGCACATGCAGGTAGGCTCCGCGCATATTCAAGTTTTCTTCTGTCCCTCCGCCTCTCATCATGAACCAGGCAACAAATATATTAACCAATAATCCGATGATGCTAATCGCAAGCATGCCTGAAGTCGCAACCTCAGGTGGATTGGCGAACCGCTCAATCGCTTCATAAAAAATATAAAGGGCAATTAAGATGAGGGTTACCCCATTCAAAACAGCGGCCAATATTTCAAAGCGTTTATACCCATATGTCTTGCTTTGACTTGGTGTCTTTTCCCCTAACATAAAAGCAAGGAGGGCAATTCCAAGTGATACGGAATCACTTAGCATATGTCCCGCATCTGATAAAAGGGCCAAGCTATTCGTCAAATAACCTCCAACCGCTTCCACAAACATAAAGGCCGTTATAATGATAAAGGATACTAGCAGCACCTTTTTATTCGATGTATGTGCATGTGAATGGTCATGATCATGTCCCATGTAAATCTCCTCCTTGATGTTTCTTTAATGATGGGCAGCATGTTCGATTGCCTGCATTAAAAGATGCATAATATGATCGTCATCCTTAGAATAGTATAATGTCGTGCCCTCTCTCCTGAATTTCACTAAGCGGAGCTGCTTCAAAAAACGCAATTGATGGGATACGGTTGATTGCCCTAAGTTTAGAAGATCGGCAATTTCTGTGACGGAATGTTCCTCTGTACAAAGCAAATTCAAGATACGAATTCTTGTCGGATCACTCAACGCCTTAAAGGTTTGTGACACAAGAAATAATGTTTCTTCATCCAAATCTCCACAAGGTTTATTTTCCTCCATCAAGATAAGTTACACCTCCAGCCTGCTACTATTTATATGTGAATATATGAGTATGTGTTCATATATAAATTATATGCCTCTTATCTTGTCTCATCAACCCGATTAGTGAAATAAATGAAGGTAATAATTCGTTCATAATAAAAAGGGGCAAATTCTAGTTTTCACCGAATTTGCCCGCATAATTCATTTTATTGTTGAGTTAGAATTGGTTTATATCGGAAAAAGCGTCCCCAACTCGATTTCCCTTTTTGCTTTAGAGAATCCCTATAATCATGATGGAAGCGAAAAATCACGCTATAAACATTTTTTAGGCATAATATCCTTTTGGTGTTTATCACGGTGAAAACGCTTCATTTTCAACCCCTTTATCCTTCCAAATGCTCTAAAAATTAACACAAGCAATTATTTTGCAAATCTTATTACGCTATGTATATAATAAATACATAATCTAACGGGGTATTAGCTTAGCTGGTAGAGCAGTTGACTCTTAATCATCAGGTCGTAGGTTCGAGTCCTACATACCCCATTCATAAAGAAGGAGCCGATTCTTATTAAACGAATCGGCTCTTTCTTTATCCTCAAATCTTTTCTCTCCTCTGTTCTCAACGATTCCCTCTGCCAGAATCAGTGATTTTCATACCTGCACCATTCTTTTCCATAACGCCCCACGCCTTGTGTGAAGGCCCGCACCACCCATTGACATTTCCCTGGAAATATATTCTCCCTTTTGCGTGGTACTTATCTTATAGATTTAGTTACCCCTTAAATAAAACCTCTAAAATATCGAGTAAATTCTTTCCGAACTCCTATATTTCGCCACAACGGTAAGCCGTCATTAAATTAGCCCTGATTCCATTTATGCCCTTCCAATCAGCAAATTCCTTAGGCATTTCCAATCGAGAAAGGAACGTCTCCATATCTTCATTCTTTTCATGTGCTTCCTTCGCCTTTTCCATTAAAAAGCTTAAATAATGAAGCAGATCCTCACATAAAGACTGATCGCCTGCGTTTCCATGTCCAGGCACAAAGGTCTCAATCTCCAGTTGTTTTACGCTTTGCAAAATGGATTAAAGCTGAATCGGGTCTACAATAGGGAGATGCAGTCTTTCCGTCAGCAAATCGCCCATGAAGGCGATTTTCACATCGGGTATGTACATGAACGTATCACTCGGGGTATGGCCTCCCCCGTAACACACGATTTCCACCTGGCGCTTCGTACCTCTAATCATCAGCTTTTCCTCAAAAATGAAAGTAGGAAGGATGATTTCCAAAATCGGCAGGTCTTCCAATAATTTCGCTATCTCTTCATATTGATTCACGAAGCTTGCCTTCATGATTTCATCCACTATTTTCATCTGCTGATTCTTTAGGTGCAGCAGGTAGTCCCTCATCTCCTGCTCTTCCTTTTCAAGTTCACCCATTTGGTTTTCAAGACCTAATCTAAGCGTCTCAGAGGTCGCAATGATCGGTACATCCTTAAAGGCTTGATTGCCAAACACATGGTCACCGTGATAATGGCTGTTCACAAGATATTTGACAGGCTTACCTGTTATCTCTTCAGCCTGTCTTCTCAGCTCTATTCCGGCAGAAGGCGTTCCGAGTGAATCAAACACCAGCACCTCTTCCCCTAAGTCAACGATGCCGGCATTACTCCACGCTCCTTGTCCCGGCTTTGCCATAGCGGCATAGATTCCATCAGCTAATATATGCAAAGTGAAATAACTTGTCTCTTTTATGAGATTTTTCATCCTCCATCCTCCCTTTGACAATAAGTATGTTCCCACACCCAAACCCTAACATTAAATGGTAAAATGATTGTATAGTCTTATAGAAAGGAGTGATTCTATGAAGCGAATAGCGGTCATTGTCCTCTCCGTTATACTTTGCGGCACCATCTTATCGTATTTCTTTCGTGATACAAGCGGAGAATTTATTGTCTGGGCTGCTCTGCCCTTACTTCTAGTCCTTCTAGTCATAGATAGACAAAAAGATCCATTTTCAGAATTAATTAGACCTCATACATTTTTTATGTCTTCTTTTATGGTGATTATCTGTCTACTCGGAATCGAATTCAATCAGTCTCCTGTTTTTCTGCTTGCTGTATATCTGCCAGGTTGGTTTCTGATTCATGCCTGGCGTGAGCATCTATATGACAAGGAAACCGCAAAAGCCGTCGAGAAAGCCTTTTCCGAGAAAAGACCAGAGGACATTAAGCAGGCCCTTGAATTTCTTGCCTATGATGACCGGTATGAAAAGCTCAAGAACGGACACATATGGTATAATGAGCTTCAAAAAATGATTAAAGAGTGATAATGATGAGTAAAAGGCTGTACTATCTATCGGGCTTCCTTGGCACCATCGTGTTCGGTCTCCTATCAAGAAGGCTCGGAGACATACTGCCGGGCTTTCTGGCAGACCATGCCGGTGATGCAATATGGGCGATGATGGTTTATTTTGGTTTCCGTTTCCTCTTGTCTAACAGGGCACCGGGCTTATCCGTCATACTCAGCCTTTGCTTTTGCTTTGCCATAGAATTCAGTCAGCTTTATCAGGCAGATTGGATCAATGCTATCAGAAGCACAACCATCGGAGCGCTTGTGCTCGGAAAAGGATTCTTGATGATTGATCTTATTCGTTATACAGCCGGAATGGTCATTGCCTATGTGTTGGATCAGATGTTAGTCAAAGATAGAAAAGAGGAGAAAAATGGAATGTAGAAAAGCTGAACACGCTGACCTTTCTCGAATCATGGAAATCATTAAGGATGCGCAAGAAAGCTTAAAGGAGCTCGGAATTGACCAATGGCAGAATGGATACCCGTCTAAGGAAGTCATTCTTCACGATATGGATTGCGGCTATGGGTATGTCTTCCTTGAAGAAGGGAACATCATCGCAACCGCTGCTGTCTCCTTTGACGGAGAAGAAACGTATGAAAGGATCTATGAGGGTGACTGGCTCTCCACAGGGAATTATGCGGTTATCCACCGTTTGGCTGTAGCACGAAATCATAAAGGCAAAGGCCTCTCTCATGAGGTCATGAGGCAGATTGAACTTCTCTGCCTGCACTACCGTCTTCCAAGTATCAAAATTGACACGCATGAAGATAATTCTCCTATGCAGCATGTCATCAAGAAAAACGGATATACGCATTGCGGCGTAATTTATGTAGAGGATGGAACGAAACGGTCAGCCTTCGAGAAATTATTAAATTAGAATGGCCTCTATATTTTCTTCTACATGTTCCTTTCTTTTCATGCCGACCATGGCAGCAAGAATACCTTCTGTTTGAAGGACAGTGGACAAGGCTTGCTTTTTCTCCGGCACGGCTCCTGCCTGCAATGGGGAGCTCACGGTAACATGAATCCCTAATTCATGAGCAGCTTCTATCACGGTCAGCCACCTTCCTTTTACCCGCTGATTCTGAAACTGCCGTGCTTCAGGTTTATCTGGGTTCAGCGGTAATTGGATGAAAACAAAATGATGCTCTTCTCCCCCTGCTTCTCTCGCACAAGTGATGATTCTTTCAAGTGACAAATAGCCCACTGCCTCAGGCGAACTGATCAGCCCATCCCACGTGGCGATTCCATAATGCCTGATATGCCCGAGTGCCGCCTCATCCTCCAGCTTCACAAACAACCGTGTAAGCTGCCGGTAAAATTCTCTTTCTCCAAGGGGAATCAAGGAATACTCTGGATTGTGCACAAAATAGAGATCGATTGTCTCGATATTCATATGTTTCCGGCTCTCCCCAATCGCGAACTCAAAATAAGACGGGCTCAATACATGCTTATAATGATTCAAGACTTGAATCTCATCCGGTTGAATGATTTCTCTCTTCAGCAGGACTTCACGAAGATAATTCTTCGGCACCAGCGCGGCATCAATATCTCCTGGAAGAATGCCTGCTTTCGTGGAAATGACAATCTCTTCTCTCTTCAAGTGTCCAGCCGCTGCTGCCTCCGTCAAACATTCCCCAATATCCCGCTCCGACCTCATCCCCCGATAATTCAAGGCCGTATCCACCATATTTATGCCTCTATCAACAGCACAAAGAATCGCCTCTTGATAAAGCAGCGAATCCACCCTGTTCATTTCCCCTAAATGCGTGCCAATGGCCAGCGGCGAAACGGAAAACGACCCTGCCTTTCTGCTCATGACGCCCTTTCTTTTAAGAAACGCACCTGCTTCCTGTACCTGTGCATACCCTGGAATCATCCCAATCACTCACCAACCCTTCTGCTCAAGCAAGGACGTAATATGGGCAAGATGATGCTTCCCATGCCACGCATACATCCCGATATTTTGATAAGTCAAGACTTCCCCTAAATCTGGATGAATGAATGTCTTCTCCATTTCTGATTGACTCAAAGTACGAAGCAGCTCAGCCCAGCGTTTATGCAACCCTTTCAAAAGCAGCAAAGAACCTTCAACAGAGAATTGATAATCATTCAACTCAGCCCATTTCGTTTCATCATACGTTTTAACGACAGGACTTTCCTCTGTTAATGCAAGCTTCAAGCGAATATAGGCATTCATATGACTATCAGCGAGATGATGAATGACCTGGCGAATCGTCCATCCATCCAGACGGTAGGGCGTATCAAGCTGTTCGTCATCTAAATCTTTTACAGCATCCTGCAGCATACGCGGCAGTTCTTCAATCTCCTTGACCCACTTATTAACCACTTCCATATCCATCTCACCATCATATTGAAACGAGCCGATTGGGTATCTCACATCCATCCTTTATTCCTCCTCACTATGGTAAAATTACCTTATTCTACATCCCTTCCATGAATTCCTTTTCTCAAACCGTCGACCACAAGAAAAAGGACATCAATCCTTCTCGATTAATGCCCTCTATTATTCGATTTTTTCATTCAAACGATGTCTATATTTCTTTGAAACAATGAATTCAGTAATCGGCAAAGTAATCCACGCTAGTCCAATCACAATGACTAAAGGAATATTTTCCAAATCATTCATAGCTGTGAAACCTTCAGATATGAATAAAATGAGAATCATCATGATTAATAAGACGAAGTAGCTGATTTTTGAGCTTAAGAGAGTGATATATTTCTCCCTTTCATCCTTTTCCCCTTCTTGCTTTCCATCTATCTCTCCCCACGTCATCGCTTGAAATAAGAAGCCAATTCCTAGGGATAGAAAGAAGATGGCAGAAGGGTTCAGTGTTTTCTCTGTTAGCCACTCATAAATGCCTGAAGTGCCAATGGCTGTGATAAGCACGATAGAAGCTGCTATACTGATATTTTTGACCGTTAACATGTATTTCTCCCCAATCTTCCTTCTTTCACTCACTAACACTTACATCACCGAACAGAGAAGCCCATCAATAAAAAAGGCCAAACAATAATCCCGCAAGCAAGATCGAGATGCCTTGTATTTGCCAAAAGGCATGAAGTGTTGCTTGCTCCTTCCTTGCCGCTATTGATAGGTGCAGCGAGATACATACGATAGAAAAGCAAACGCCCACACTCAAGCTGGTCAAAGCGAATGGAACAATTCCAGACAGCCTCGTTTGATATAAGAACTCGGATAAAACAAATAGTGGAATCCCAGCCCAGAACCCGGTTGTGGTGATTAAGAGAAAGATTGTCATAAAAATAAGCATGAATGTATGGTACATTCGCATGATATTCTCCTATACAGCTCGACTCTATTAAACATTCCCTTTAGATAATGGAAATTCCTCCTTGAATCTGCTCATAATGAGAGTATCATAGTAGGTTCCATCAGATAACCGCTTATCCTTCTTCAAGATTCCTTCCACTTCGAACCCGTTTTCCTCATAAAGATGGATCGCTTTTGTGTTTGTTTTAAGGACGGTTAACGTGATTTTTTCAAGCCCAATTTCATCTGCCCATTTGATTGACTCTTCAAGTAAGTGTCTGCCTATGCCATGTCCCCAGAATTCTTGAAGAACGCATACCCCAAATTCTGCTCTATGGGCGCTTCTCCTTAAATCATTCCCAATACAGCGGGAGAACCCGGCAATCTGCCCTTTTGCTTCTGCAACTAGGAACAAATGGTTCTCCTTTTCGTCATCTTGCTCTATGATGCGGCTGAATGCCTCGGAATCTAAATAATCTTCACCTCGTTCCCGGTCCATATATACGGTTTCTCCATCAATCCTCAGCCTGACTTCCGCTAATTCCTTTGCATCCTCTTTCCGTGCCTGCCGAATGACATAAGACCATTCCTGTTGATAGAATTCTTTCTGAAACATCTTCAATTATTCACCCCTTCGTCAGCAGGATATCTGCTGATTTTTGTCGAAATAGTAGGTTATCTGAAGGCAGGAGGTGCCATATGGGAGAGATTCATTACCGAAAAAATGAACGAATTACCGCCGAGCAGCTGGCAGAGGTATTCAAGGCTTCAGGCATACGAAGACCCGTAGAGGATAAGCCAAGGCTTGAGAGGATGCTCCATCATGCTGATATTCTGATTACAGCCTGGGATAACGAGCGTCTGGTCGGTGTTGCCAGGGCCTTAACGGATTATAGCTACTGCTGCTATTTATCTGACTTGGCAGTGGACCAAGAGTACCAGCATAAAGGCATCGGCAAGGAGCTGATACAGGAAGTGAAAAGGGAGATTGGCGAAGAAGCTGCCCTTATTTTGCTTGCCTCTCCCATTGCAATGGACTATTATCCGAAAATTGGCTTCAATTGCATTGAAAACGGCTATATCATTCCGCGTAAATGCTAAGAGAGATGGGAAATTCCCACCTCTCTTATTGCTTATTTGAGAGAGCTGATAAATTCGATTACACGATCAAGCTCCATATCCTTCTTTGAATTTAAGCGTAAGACCACTCGTTCATCAAAGATTAATCCCTTTGTGACTTCATTCGGTACGATGACACATGGGATATTGGCACGAATGGCAGCAAGCGAACCATTTGCGGAATCCTCAAAAACGATTGCCTCATCCGGTTTAATGTCAAAATGACTTAATACCTTTTCATACAGCTCTGGATCTGGTTTTACATTTTTGACGTCATCTGATGTACAGATGACATCAAAAAGAGAAATGTCGAGTCCGATGACACCAAGATACTTTTCAATCCATCTTCTAGACGAACTGGAGGCGATGGCTACTTTTAGCCCAAGCTCCTTCCCTCTCTCTATGTATTCCTTTACACCCTCTCTCACACTCTCGCCCTCTACGATTTTTTCAAAAAAGCTTTCACGTTCAGCCATGAGATCGTTCATATTTAAGTGCGGAACAGCTGCCATCAATGAAGCATACGGGTCATATGTCGAGATGGTACCGATAATCTTCAGCCATTCTTCTTTCGGGAATGTCACCCCGTATTTTGCATAGAGCTCCTCGAAGGATTTCAGCTCACATGTTTCTGTATCAAAGATTAATCCATCAAAATCAAAAATAATTGCCTTAATCATCCTGTATTCTTCCCCCTCTAATTGATATCGCCCAAGTAGAATGGGCTTTTCTCTGTATTGGTGAGTATGGCTCCAAGCTTCTTTGGATAAACAGGGATAGTCTTGAGCTCTGTTAACGGAATCCATTCCACACCTACCTGATAATCATCCGGTCTGGTTGGCTGGCCGTGATTCTCCTGTGGACTGGCTAGCTTACATGCAAAGAAAAATTCAACCTGATGGATATCCTTGTCATAGGAGGCATGCTCATGATTCTTTCCAATGTATTCCCGGATATGAAGCAGCTCGCCGATCATTATTTCCTGGCCAATCTCCTCGATGCATTCCCGTTTCAAGGCATCCTCCAATGTCTCGCCATGCTCCTGACCGCCGCCGGGAAACAGATAGAATAGGACATCTTCATGCTGATTCTTTGTCAACAGTACAGAGCCATCCTTTATAATGATGGCTTTTGCTGAATTCCGTATGGGCATATTAACCTCAACTCCCTTTTCATTACCACACTCTTTTAATCGATTCCTATTCCATCATGCGGAATAGGCTTTTTCGCTGTCAAGCTTATTGTAAAAATATTCACGCATTATAGTATAATAGATTATACTTTGAATAATTTTCCAAAACGGAGGTCGTCATGATTGAAATTACACTTGCTGACTTAACTCATGTAAAAGGAATCCAGGATGTATGCTCCGCAGGCTATCGCGCAACCTATCCAGACCTGCGATCTGAAGACTATATCGAACGGGTCATTAAGGAATTTTACAATGTGGAGCGCATTGAAAAAGAAGTGACCGAACACTCCCGCGAATGGGGCGGATATTTTGTCGCCGTCGAAAACGGGAAAGTCATCGGTGCCGCAGGAGGCGGAATGGTTCATGAGACACTTGGTGAACTCTATGTCCTCTATCTAGATCCAGACCGCCGCGGCGAAGGAATCGGCACACTTCTCCTCAATGCCGTCACTGCCCAGCAGAAGGAATGGGGGGCGACTGAGCAGCGAGTAGCTGTAGCCAAAGACAATCAGAAAGCGATTCCTTTCTATGAAGCACGCGTATTCCGTTTCATGGCTGAGAAAAGAAGTTATTCCAGCAGCGAACAGGATGGGTATGTAAGCTTGCATTACAGCAGGCGAATTTAATTACCCACGCAGGAATCCTCCCTCCGAATGAATCACCTGGCCCGTAATCCATCCGGCTTCTTCACTGGCTAAAAAGCCAATCAGTTTAGCGGCGTCAGTCGGCTGGCCAATACGGCCCATCGGAAATTTAGGCAATAAATGCTCACGTATTCCTTCATCCATCCAGGTGGAATCAGTCGGTCCCGGATTCACCGCATTAACCGTTATGTCCTCATGCGCGAGCTCTGCTGACAATGTTTTCATGAAGGCTGTAATGGCTCCCTTCGTGGCTGCATAAGCAAGCTCGCCTGGCATTGGGCCAAGATCCTGCCCAGAGGTGAGATTGATAATTCTTCCGCCTTGCATTCCAGCTTCTTTTAAGCGGCGGGCAAATTCCACCGAAAGCAGGAAGGTAGTCCTCATATTGACCTGATAATGCTCATCCAAGATTGTTGCATCCAAATTCTCATATCCATCCCGAACGGAATGGGCTGCATTATTCACCAATACGACAGGAATACCAATGGATGATTGAGCGGTATTGAGCAGCTGCACCGCGGCATCCGCCTCAGATAGATCCATCTCTACTCCTTCACACCGCACACCTGATCCCTCCAATTCCCGCTGCAATATACCTATCCACTTCTGGTCCGCCTTCCAATGCGTAAAGAACACATCAAAGCCTTGGCTGGCCAGCTGACGGCAAATAGCGGTCCCAATATCCCTTGAGTCACTCGCACCGGTGACCAGGGCAGCCTTCCTCTGTACTTGTGTCAAAATTGTTTCCTCCTCAATCTTTTAACATGAAACCAGTGGTCTTTCAGTTAGACAATCTCATTTGGCTTTTGATACGATTAGGTTGATTCGTCCACAATCTACATAGAAAACCATAATTTGCCAAGAGGAGATATGTATGAGTAAAAAAATTGCAGGCATTTTGGCCTTAACCTTTCTGTTGTTCACTGATCATGCTTGGGCACACACAGCCCTAAAGGAGTCTACTCCTGCTGCCGGTGATGAAATAACAACGCCCCTTCAAGAATTGACGCTTATATACTCCACGAAGGTGGAAGAAAACAGCAAGGTTACCGTAACCGGGACAGACGGAAATGAGAAACAAATAGAAAGCGTCAACATCAATCAGGATACGATTACCGTCAAGATGGCAGAGCCTTTAGCTAATGATACCTATGTGGCAGCCTGGGACATCATTGGTGCTGACGGCCATCCAATCAAGGATTCTATTGAATTCACGGTCAATGTTCCCGTAACAGAGGATAAAGAGCCAGAAACAGAAGGAATAGAGGAAGAGGCAACAGAGGAAGCAGCACCAGAACCTAAAGTGACAGAGGATCAACAGGCCAAGAACGATGAAGGGTCTGCGGTTATGCCAGTCATCATTGGAGTGGCTGCCATCATCTTGGCCGGCAGTCTCTGGCTAATGTTTAGAAGGAAGAAATAAAGATGCTGATTCTTGTCATCATTAGCCAAGCCCTGCTCTATCTCTGCTTTGCCGTACTAATGGGGAGCTTCATTCTCCTTCTTATTCCATCAGCTTACCGGCCTGAAATCCATATCCGCAAAGCCTGGCTTTTGCTCGCATCCGGAGGAATTGCCTTTCTTTCATTCGTACCGGTTTGGCAAATCATCGCCTACTTATATGATGGAATTAACTTAGGGTCGGTTCTACAATCCGTGCTGTTTACCTTTGAAGCCGGCAAGGCATGGATATTGACTTACTTTATTGCGACCTTCCTGTTTCTATTCCTTGTCTGGTTCGATTATGACAGGAAACCGGGTTACGCCTGGGTCGGTATGACCATGACGCTCATGCTGATTATTGCGATGGGCTGGTCAAGTCATGCCAGTTCATACGACCAGGTTGTCGGCTTTCTGAGCCATACCATTCATGTAACGGTCGTCAGTATTTGGACTGGCATTCTCCTTATGGTCAGCTGGTTTTCAAAAAACCATGCGAACTGGGCCAAGTTCCTAGCCTGGTTCACACCTGTTGCGGTTATTTGTTTTCTTGGGACAGCCGTAACTGGTCTTGTACTGATGAATTTTGCTATCGAATTCAAGGACTATGTGAACAGCTGGATGCTGCCGTACGGTCAAGCCTTACTGCTAAAGCATCTATTGATTATCCCGCTTTTCCTCTATGCCTTCATCAACAGCCTATTAATAAGAAGGAAAGTGAAGGCCTCACCTGAGTGGGATCCGCGCCAATGGGTGAAGTGGGAGAGCGTCATCATCCTGCTGATTTTCACTGTAACCGCCTCATTAGGACAGCAGGCCCCGCCACATGAAGTGACCATTACAGAGAATATGGTGTCCGATATGTTCTTATTATTCTATCAAGGAACCTTCCAAACCAATCTCATCGTTCATTGGGCACCGGGCGGGACAAGCATCGCGCTCTTCCTGATGACCATCATGTTTGCCGTATTAATGATTACCTCTTATATAAGGAAATTCCCTCCCCTTGGTACCTTCTTGATGGGAATGATGGTTGTTCTATGCGGATACTGCGGGTTGATTTGGAGCTTGCAATCGTAGAAGACGAACGATTAATGTTCGTCTTTTTTTATTGGTTAAACCCTCAGTGCATCTGAAACTCAAACTTGGATTAGTTTTGGCGTTATCCAGGTTAAAAAATCGATAATTTCTTCCAAAAAAGCCTCGGCTTGTCAAAATTTAATCTTACGGCGTAGAGGAGACTACTTTTCTTCCTTAAATCTAGCTTGCTTCCGGTAGTTTAAGAAAGAAATCCAATCGTTTAAGGGCGAACGGATGTATTTAAGGGCGGAAATGAGGAGGTATGGGCGATAGCCAGTCTGTATGGGCACTTTTCTTGATATAAGGGCGAAGATGTGATTCTTAGCTCCATAACCTCTTATTAAATGGACAGCTCCTCTCTTCTTAAACAATCATTAAAGGTGTAACCGTAGATAGAACTCAATCTCAAAAGGCGGGTGCAGGCCCTTCGTCAATTTTTAAACGAAGTAAACCATAGGGCTTTTGCCTGAGGTCTCTTCCATAATGATATTTTGCCTGCCGATGCAATTGATTCACAATGAAATAGAGGTAGTGATCCGGACCAATGGACAGGGTATCCGCCCATAAAATTCTTGGGTCATGGGCAATGGTTTCCATGCGGCCGTCCGGCCAGATTTTCCGAATACTATTATTCTCATAGTCTCCAACATATACAGACCCTTTCGCATCGGTAATCAGTCCATCAGATGCGCCCTTTTCTCCCCAGTACTCCACATGATAGGGTAAATCCGCATCCGCTATCGATTGGTCTCTAAGGGCTTCCGTTGATATCGCGTACAGATGACGGCTTGTCAATGGGCAGAAAAACAGTCTCTTCCCATCAGGGGAAATGGCAATCCCATCAGCTGAAATGCTCAAAGGAGAAGTGGAGCCGTCTTCCAATCGGTTCATCAAGATTTCCCCTTCTACTTTTGGTATAAAATAAGGGTCAGGCGAAGTGGATGCCGCTCCATTTAATCTCCTAAACGCTGATCCGTCATCTAAATTCAAGACGATAATGCCCCCTGGTCCCTCAGAGGAAGAATCCGTTATATAAGCAATCCCTGCTTTACCCACACGAAAATCAAAGCGAACATCATTCAAATACGTTGTTGGCAGGAGCACATCCTCTGAGAAGGGATATACTTTTCTGATTGTATTGGTTTTTAAATCAACAGCGATTAATTTCGCTCCCCCTATTATGGGCTGTGAAAAATTCGGCGCAGCCGTGTCCAATATCCAAAGAGTGCCTATCCCATCAGCAATGACACTTTGCACACTAATGAAGGAAGCGGTGAGGTTCCCCTGTTTAGCTGTGTTTGTCTCAATATTCGGATATGGCACCAATTGGCCACCTGTTATTTCAGCTACCGTAAACGGTACATCATCTCCCCATTTTGGAAAGCAAACAAATATACGACCTGTTTCTGACACAGTCACACCAGTAGGCATCGCTCCATAAAAGGCATAAACGAGCTCTAATTGACCAAAGTATCTTTCACTAGGTAACATGACAGCAGCATTCCCCCTCAGCTAATTAAAACCGGATTGTATAAAGGATATGGACCACTGTACAAAAAAAGAAGCTTAAAAAGGATTCTCTCCCCTTCAAGCTTCTTCCCTTCTATTAATAAAGCAAATACTTCGAGCGTACCTTCAGGAATCCCTTCAAATCCCGCTCCCACTTCTGCTTGATTTGCTTGACTGATTTCCCTGCTTCAATATCATCGCGAACCCAGCCATTACCGATGAGCAAGTCGAAAAAGGAAATACCCTTGCTGTCCTCAGCCCGGAATTCAAATTCTTCCGGATACAGATCATGGACAGTCTTGACGATATGGAGTCCCGTCTCAAGTGGAACGAAATCATCATAATCTGTGATATGAACCTGTACACCATGAGTCAGCACTCCGCTGTGCTTGGAGAATGTCGGCGTAAAGGAGGCTGCTCGGAATTCAACGCCTTTCAGCTTCAGCTTGTTCAGCTCTCTGGCAAGCTCGGTGCTGTTTATGAACGGGGCTCCGAGCAATTCGAAAGGCTTGGTCGTGCCGCGCCCTTCCGATAGATTCGTTCCTTCAATCAATCCGGTTCCCGGATAGACATAAGCCGTATCAAGCGTTGGCATATTCGGTGACGGAAGCACCCACTCAAGTCCTGTATCCTCATAATTCATCTGTCTCTTCCAATTCTTCATTTTCACGACCTTCAAATCTGCGCCAATGCGGAACTCCTTATTAAATAGCTTGGCCAGTTCCCCGACAGTCATCCCGTGTCTGAGCGGGATTTCATATTGGCCGATAAAAGAGGCGTACTCAGGAGCTTCTAGAACTGGACCTTCTACCTTCAGCCCGCCTAGCGGATTCGGACGGTCAAGGACGACGAACGGAATTCCCTTTTCCTTAGCTGCTTCCATCGCCAATGCCATTGTGTAAATATACGTATAGAAGCGTGTACCGACATCCTGGATGTCAAATACGAGTACATCGACATCTTCGAGCATCTCTAGAGTTGGTTTCCGCGTCTTTCCGTAAAGGCTGTAAACCGGAAGACCGGTCGTTTCATCAATATAGAAATCGACATAGCTTCCAGCCTGAGCATCGCCCCTTACCCCATGCTCTGGACCATAAAGGGCCGTGAGATTAATATCCTTATCCTGATAAAAGCGGTCCACGATGCTGTTCAAGTCTTTGTCAACACCGGTGGGATTCGTAATCAGGCCGACCCTTTTCCCTTTCAGCACATCATTCTCACTGCTTAAAACAACATCGACGCCAAGCTTCAATTCCTTCGACTTATGCTTCCCCTTCTGGCCAGCTTGGACGAAAGAAATGGTCGATAAAATCATAACAAGCGTGAACAGTACGGCAAAACTTTTCTTCAGCATAATAAGCCTCCTTCAAGATTAATTAGTAGGATAACCCATGGCCAAATGGATATAAAGTTCCCCCTTGGTCGTTTGGAATCGTGACAGGGAGTTTACCGCTCGGGTTGATTTCTCCGAAAATGGCTGCGGCAGCCGCCTTAAAGCTTGCGGTCCTGAATCCGTATTGGGCGATATATGCATCCACCTCTGGATAAGACATAATGTCATATGGGTTGCGAATCGCCACCGCAATCGCCGGTGCCTCATAGTTCGCAATTAGATCATTGATTCGCTGCATTTGCGGATGGCTTGGCAGTCTTGCGGCCACATTCGATGTATGGCTGCCGATGATGATATAATCTGCCTCACGCAGCTGCACCTTTTGTGCCTCTGTCAGTTGATAACTTGATGGGAGATTAATGACACTCGTGCCTGCATGCTTTTCTTTAATGGCATTGTATAGGTCTTGGTTATAAGTAGAACCAATAACGACAATCTTCGCTGATTGCTCCAATCCTCTTAACGGCAGGACATTCTCAGCATTCTTGACTAATGTAATGGATTTCTCAGCAGCTGTTTTCTCAATGGCTTTATGTTCAGGGGAGCCCACTGTCTGCAGTGCCTCTGCGATACGGTCCTCAATCGGATCAGGTGATTCTTCCTTGAAGATACCGCGCTTGATCTTGAGTGAAAGGATTCGTTTCACGGAAGCATTGATTCGTTTTTCCTTAATCTCTCCGCTCGAAATGGCCTCAAGTAATCCGGCCCGTACCGCCTCAAGCCCTACCGGCATGAGAACAATATCTGTTCCTGCCTTGACCGTCATGATAGCTGCATCGACCGTTCCATAATGTTCAGTGATAGCTCCCATATTCATGGCGTCAGTTACAATTAAGCCATCATAATTCATTTCCTCCCTGATCAGACCCGTTAGAATTCTGTGGGAGAGAGTAGCTGGCAACGAAACTTCTTCACCGGTCTTTTTGGAGATAACCTTCGTCTCATCAATCTTAGGGAAGGTGATATGTGCCGACATGATTGCATCCACCCCTGCATTCATCGCCTGCTGGAATGGATAAAGTTCCACTTCCCTCAAACGGTCCATATCATATGGAACCTCCGGAAGTCCAACATGGGAATCAACCTCCGTATCACCATGACCTGGGAAATGCTTAGCCGTTGCGATTGTACCGGTTTCCTGCATCCCTTCTATATAAGCGGTGCCAAGCTCAGCGGTGAGCTGTGGGTTCTCACTGAAGGAGCGTACGCCAATGACCGGGTTGTCAGGATTATTATTCACATCAAGCGAAGGGGCAAAGTTCGTATTGATGCCGAGTGAGCCGAGCTCCTCGCCAATTGCGCGCGCCACATCTTTTGTGATTTTACTAGAGCGTGTCGCGCCCAGCGCCATATTGCCCGGCATATCTGTGCCGGATTGAAGTCTTGTGACAATCCCGCCCTCTTGGTCAATCGAGATAAACATTCCGTATTTCTCCGAAGCCTTTTGATAGGCATCCACAAGACGGGCCGTTTGCTCGGTCGTGACGACATTCTCACGGAAAAGGATTACCCCTCCCAAATCAAAGTCTTTCACTTGCTGTTCAATTTCCGGAAGCATTTCTGTCACGTTCTGACCTTTCCAATTTCGGTAATCAGGCATGAGCATTTGTCCGAGTTTTTCCTCAATCGTCATTTTGCTGACTGCATAATCAGCAAGCTTGTACCGTTTCTGCTTCATGGTACGGAAGGAAGCTTTCCCCTTCTTGTCTACTGTTAGAAACGCTGTATCGCTTTTCTTGCCGGATTTAGCATGAATAACCGCTATCCCGGATTTCCCCGTCAGCGTCAATGTTCCTGCTGCCGTTATCTTCGCTATTTTCTTATTTGCGACCGACCATTTCACGTCATCTGTCTTGGTAAAATGACCATCCTTATATACCTTTATCGCTTCCATTTGCACACTTTTTCCGGCAATATGACGCTCAACTTCAGGCAGGTTTTGATAGATCACAACATCCTGAATGCCATCATCCGGCTTTGGCGGCTTATTCTTAGATGGACTGCTGAAGCCTGCTGTCAAAATGACGCTCAACCCTAGTAAAAGCAAGAACCATTTCCTCTTTCTCATCATTCATTCCCTCCCTAATGTTTAATCATTTCTGCGCTCAAATCCATCTGCTTCAAATGTCAGCGGCTGTTTCTTGCCATGCTTCCCCTTTAAGCTCGCATCCTGTACATACCAGCCCCGTCCATTGACGCTTGCATCTGTCTTGTAGGAGAAACGGATGGATTTCGTCCCAGCGGGAATCTGAATTTTTTCCTTTTCCCAATCATCGCTTTTACCGGTAAATTGTTTCACGCTTGTATACGTCTTCCCGTCTGAGGATATTTCCACATAGCCGTTATCGCTTCCTTCTTCAATCCTGAACCAGGTGCCGAAGCTTAACTCCGCCTTCTCTTTCGTGTTCACCTTGGCAGTCAGCGTATGGTGCAATTGATCGCCATAGCCTGCAAACCACGTATGGCTTCCCTTCTTGACCTTCACTGGAATGCTGTCGCCGACCTCTCTGGCAAAGCTTCGCCTAATTGGATTAATAGAAGGCGTATTACGGGTCGGGTGTACTCGGTTTGTGAGAACAATGGCAATCGTTTGATTAGAAGGACTCATCACAAGTGCGGTTCCTGTATAACCTGTATGACCGGCAGAGAATGTGTCCGCAAGCGAATCCATATACCAGCCCTGATTCAGTTCAAAGCCAAGGCCATGTTCATTGCCCGGAAATGCGGTGTTATAGTTCTTCATAATCAAATCAATCGTTTTCTTCTTCAGAATGCGCATCTTGCCGTATTTCCCGTCATTCAGATAGGCATGGGTAAGAATCGCTAAATCCTTCGCTGTCGAGAAAACGCCGGCATGACCGGCCACCCCGTCAAGCGACCATGCATTCTCATCATGCACCTCACCCCAGACCAGACCGCGGCCAATCTTTGGCTGATATTCGGTTGCAGCGATACGCTGCTTTAGATTTGCGGGAGGATTATACATCGTATCCTTCATGCCAAGCGGCTCTGTGATTGCTTTCTTCACAAATTCATCCTGCCTGAGACCGCTCCATTTCTCCACCAAGGCTCCCAGTGTAATCATGTTTAAATCACTGTATAAATAGGTTGTCCCTGGTTCATTGATCAATCCATGACCTAGTACAGATTGAATGCGGCTTTCCCGCGTACCCTCCTCTGCATACAAAGCCTTCCCGGCCGCAAATCCAGACGTATGAGTCAATAGCTGCCTGATAGTGATATCCTCCTTGCCTTTTGCCGAAAACTCTGGCAGATGCATGGCAACAGGGTCATCCAGCTGGAAGAATCCTTGCTCATATAGCATCATGACAGCCGTTGTCGTAAAAAGCTTACTAATAGAAGCTACGTCAAATATCGTGTCTGTTTTCATTACAATTGGCTTGTCCATCTCGGTGAACTTATCGTCCGTATAAACAGCCGAATAGCCATAAGCATCCTTTTGAACGATATGGCCGCTTCTGGCAACAAAGGTGACTGCACCAGGGGTTAAGCCGCTCTCAATATACTGGCCGATTGCTTGATCAATATCATCCAGGGCCGACTGCTTCATGCCGGCCATTCGTGCACTTGAAGGAATGAGAATCGGCAGCATGCGTCCGGGCTCATCCCAATAATGGGCGGGCTCGGAATGTCCTTTTGCATTTGTCATCGTTTGACCTCCGGACGGAATAAATATAGAAACAGCAACCAAGGTGCTAAGCAGAATCGGGGTGGCTTTTTTCATATCGTTCCTCCTCTTTATTGAATTGGCATACGAACGGTTAGGATGGTGAAATGAAGACACGGGGGAAGGGTCTAATAGAGGGAGTTTCGTGATGGATTCCTCTTATTCAAGCATACAATTTGTTTACTTAATTTTCCATCTGACATAAGTACTTGTTTCCACCACAAGCCTTAGGTCTATCTATTGGGATAATCCTGTTTTTCGTTCAAAAATGACAGGCTTCCGCAGAATAAGCCCATTCTGAAGGCTTAGTGTGTCACTAAGAATATGTTCTTACTACTTCATCAGGATGGTTCTTTCCGCTTACACTCCCCTTCTATTGTTTACTTGCTATAATGGAATTTAAGAGGGAGGGAGAATATGCTTCATCATATCGAAATCAATGTTCGTAATTTAAAGAATTCGGAGGTATTTTGGGGATGGTTCTTGGAGGAATTGGGATATGAACCTTTCCAAAAATGGGATAAGGGATTCAGTTATAAAGAGGGGAATACCTATCTTGTCTTTGTGCAAACTGAAGAACGATTCATGGATATTCCGTATCACCGGGGACGGACCGGTCTCAATCATCTCGCCTTCACTGCTAAATCGTCCAAGCATGTGGATGAGATGACGAGAAAACTGAGGGAAAAGGGGATACCGATACTTTATGAGGACCGTCATCCTTATGCAGGCGGTTCTGAGCATTATGCTGTTTTTTTCGAGGATCCGGACAGGATAAAAGTAGAATTGGCTGCAAACCTATGAGCTTGCAGCCAATTCTTCTAAGCGGAATCGGTTTTAATATTTGCGTTTTGCTTTCTTAGTTGATGGCAGAACGCTGTTTGATTTTCTGGGGAAATAACAACGAAATGATGGCTGGCATAATGAATCTCTAATTTTTCCATAGACAAAGCGGGGGCAGTGAATGGGTTTCTTGTTTCTCTTATGCTATGGATTTCCTCAATCTTGATTCTCTTCTTATAGGGGCCATATTGAATAGTGAGTATATCCCGTTCAATGGTATAGCCCGTTTTGAACCAAATCCAGATGAGGAAGAAACCGATTGGGAGCAGGAATATGTTCCGAATCCATTGCTGGTCAAGGAATTCTGGTACCATCCAAACACCCAATTCCGGGAAGAAAATAGGCGGAACGATAAACATTATAGCAAACAGCCACAAAATGACCGTCATCCATCGATCTCTCTTGGATGGAAAATACATCTACACCCTTCCTTTCAAACAAGTATTTTCTACTTATGGCAGCTAGTTAACTTTTCAACTTATTCATCAAACTTGCTCGAAATATCTTCCACACTTGAGATTTCAGGAAGCTTCCCATGCTCGTCAGGGGAAATCATATAAGAGCCAGAATCATCCTTATGGCGAACAATCAATTCAACCCCATCTGCCCCCTTATTCTGCAAATCCTCATAATAATGGTAGATTCCTTCCTCTATCTTCTTTGCTTCCGATTCACGATAAGGTACTTTCAAATCCACATAGAGCGTTAACCATAACGTATCTTTCACCTCATCAATTGCTTGTGTTAGCAAAGGAATATGATTCACTTCCTCATTTCTGTATCCAACATTCAAATCAACCTTTTCCACATACGGGACATATTGATCGGCATGCCCCCATACAGACAGCCCTTTCTTTCGCCAAACTTCTTCCTCATAAAAATCTACGCTGCCATCTTTGGAATCCGGCCTCCACCAGGCATCAAAGGTGATGCCATCCTCTGCAGTCAGAGTCGCCGCATATCCAACCATATGCGTATAAAACCCATCACTCTCGATGATATGGATTCCGTATTTGTCCTCCATTTCCTCTTCCAGCGCCTTTGCTGCAGCCATCATCTGTTCCTCATCCCCATATATGGCCCGGTAGAAATAAATAGAACTGCAAACCAACAAGATCATCATGACGACTATGCCAATAAGCCATTTCTTCTTCATAAATTCCCTGACTTCATTGAACAACACATCTATTGGAATATTATTACACTTTAATTATACGAAACAATCCAATGAAAGAATAGGAGTTTCTCATAACCGATACGTTTTCAAAAATTCCATAAATTCGATGGTCTTCGCATCCCTTTCCTTTATGATTGCATATGTCCCGGCATTCGGAAGATTGGATAATGCATAGCAAGGCACTTCCATGACACTGCCCTCCAAGAGCTCCCTTCTGACCGTCGAGGCCGGCAAAAAGGAAACCCCAAGCCCTTCGATGATAAATCGTTTCGTAATATGAATCTGGGACACCTTCATCATCTTCACCTTTGGATATTTCAAACGGATTTGCTTCTTTAATCCCTCCCAATAAACGGGGTGATTAATCGTTAGAAGAAAATTCTTGATCAGCACCTTCTCATCAGGCATGGTGGCCATTTCAGCGTCCATGCCATCATGCCGGGCAATCAAGAGCACATGCTCATTGTAAAGCGTTTCGTAATGAACCTCCGAATGCTTCGGAACCTAGACTATCACTGCAAGCTAGCATAGTTGGCTGGATTGCTCACATCATCGAGCAGGCACAGAATAATGTCATCTTTAGACCAGAGTCTTTCTTCATTGCAATAAATGCATAAATGATGACGAAAAAGCATGTTTTCTAATTCGTGAAAACACGCTTTTTATTTTCCTGATTTTGGTATAGTGAAAAGTAAAAAGGAGAAAAAAGAGAATGGAAATCAGCACTCTATTAAGCATGAAGGATTATGGCTTTGCTTTCGTCAATATATCCGAACCGCGCACGAATGAAACAGCCTTAAGAATTACCGTCTACGGAAGTGATCATGACACCTCCCTGCTCGTGGCGCCGAATGAGCCTGTTACAACCATCCACATCGATTTCCCTTCCTATATCACCTATTCCGTTACCTATGATGATTACACACTTTGGGATGAAGATGCCGTCTTTCAGGGAGAATCCTTCCGGCTTTATCAACAATCATCATTCATGGATTCCTTTATTCGTTCATCCTGCTTAGAAAAGACGATTATCGAAAGCATGCATCATTATGGCATACACTGTATCGAGCATTCCATTGAGGTGCTATCGACTTCTGTACCAACAATAAAAGTTGTTCCATCCATAACGAAGGAATAACCAGTTATCTGTTCTCAACAGACAATCCTTATGCTAAACTAGTTTTATCAAATTTTACCATTTCTTTCAGAAAGGAGACCTTCTGTTGAGACTTTCCTTGGAATTGATTCGTATTTTAGCTATTCTTCTCATTATTGGCGGATTATTAAGCAGCATCGTATTTACTCTATATGCAAGTTTTGGCTTTGAGATAGCCAACACGAACGGCGGCATGCCTGTCGGGATAGCCATCCTTCTCATTCTCTTTGTCTTGTATAGAAATAAACTTCAATTCTCCGGTTTCTATAAAGGAAAAGGAATGACGAAGCTGTCTAAGAATGCGAGCATTTTCTTAGTATCTTGTGCTGTCCTTCTGCTTATTGCCGCTCCTTCCTTTGTCTAAAATCCAGCCTTCCATACAAGGAGATTCAGCTAATGAAAATGAAGAAAACGCCATTTGGATGATCAGTATGATAATAACAATCATCACTGCCTTAATGAATGTGAGCTCCAAAGAAACCGGGGGAAGTATATATGGCTTCCCCGTTGATATCGCTGAAACATATCGGAATCCAGGTATGTCACTACATGTATGGGGTTTCCTGCTCAATCTGGTCTTTTTCTATTTTATTCTTCAGCTTATTTCAAGGATATTCTTTAGAACCAAGGAATAAGCTTGGCACCGCATGCCTTTTCATAAAATTCAATCGGTCCAGCTTGTTCGATTACAGCATAAGCATAGCCTCTGTCAGCCATGTCCATTAAGCTGCGATGCAGCAATTCTTTTCCGACTGAATGTAAACGAATGTGGTTTGAGGTTCCCATTGGACCAAACATCCCTTTCTTCTCTACATCAAAGCATGCAAAACCTATGATTTCCCCATTATATTCCGCAAGAAATACGGAAAGTTGACCGCTGGCAGGAAGATGATTTATCCGTTTGATCCAGCGGTCGCCAAATTCACTCTTAATGAACTGTTTCAACTCCGGAAGATCTGCATGCACTGCTCTCCGGATGGAATTCTTATACCCTATATGACTTTTGCTCTGATATTTTCCGAGATGAACAACCATATCCCTAGGCACACAAGCAATATCGATAATAGCTTCTTTCATTTCCTCGGTTAACCAATCATTTAAGCTTGAATCGGTTTCTAGAATGCTTTGAATGATATGGCCTTCATTTATAAGGGTTTGACGGTAGTACTGTCTTTTTTCGTCTGCTTTTTCTAAGACAAGTGATAAATTGGACTGGCTAGCCCTCCCCTTATCCTTTTCATCTTGCTCTTTCATGAAATTCAGAAATTGATTCCCTAATTGCTTATGTAAATAGACATGTAATTCCCCGCAAACGCCTGCAGCTTCCCTGCAAGCGGCGATGAACAAATGATGGTGTTCAATCACATCTTGATTATATTTAGCAGCTAATTGAAGAATTCGTTTGCTCCGTTCTGTTAAATGATAATGAGCTCGTTCCATTCCATTTGCCCCTATTCTTTTAAAATCATCAAATCAAAAATCAACCGTTATAGATACCAAAAAAGAGTCCTTATTTGTTCCCTTCTCGTTCATACACTTCAAGCAGTTTTTCTACAGAGATATTATTGATCGTCATTCCTGTTATGTCACTGTCCGTAATTTGTAAATTTCTTAAGTTACTGCTGCTAATCTTCGTTCCTTGAAGGTCACATCTTTCAAAAAAGAGCGGTTTCTCATCTTCCCCAAGATTTGTATCGATAAATTGGACGCCCGCTAACGTAACAAACCTCAGTTTGCTGTAGGATAGGTTTAAATCGGCATAAAATGAATGCTTTAAATTAATATTTTGAAACCTTGAGTGACTAAGATTACAGTTACTTATATGCATATTCATCAGGTTACTGTTCGTATATGAACTCCCTTCCATATTCACTTGATAATACTCGTTTTTTTCCATTTGGCAGCTTTCATATTGGGTTTTCGAAAGGACTTTATTTACAATTAGCTTCTCTTCTCCGGCCGCACTTCCTTTTCTCTTTATGTAGCAGTATTCATCCTCGGTTTTAAAGGTAGTCTCGTACCCCATCTTCTCGTAGAAATGATGATTGTTCACTTGTCTGCTGGAAGTCTCAAGATCCCAGGTTCTCACCCTTGGAAATTCCTCTTCTATTAATTCCATTACTCTTGAACCGATCTTTCTCCCCTGGTAAGCTGGATCAACGAATATGCGGTCTATCCTTCCAAAGGACTTTCCTGTTATCGTCACAATGATGCCGCCGACAATCACTTTGTTATATACTATTTTGTAATAAACTAATTCTTCCATCATATATCTAGTCATCTCAATGGAAGAATATCCAGGAGGTTGAAGATTGTAATCTCGCATTTCTAGATTAACTGACCATCTCCTTGCTTTTTCATCAAAGGTTTTTTTTCATTATTTCTGTTAGCTTTTCAGCATCCCAAATAGCTGCTTTTTCAATCGAAATCAATAGTTTATCCACCCTTACTTAATATTTTTTTGAGCAAGTTGACTGCTTATTAAGCAGCACCATTCCAGAATTAACGATATGAAAAGGAGAAACCTATGAAGACACTTGCTGCCGTAACACCCCTTGAGGAGCAACAACTATACGAAGCATTAAAGCACTTTCAAGAGGAAGGAAGACTACCAAAACATATACATAAGAATGTGCTCATTAAATCTATGCTCACTCATATCGGTACACCGAACAGTGAGCTAAGAGACCAATTAATATACGGTTCTTTCTGTGAGCTAAGCCTGAATAACCAAATCGAGCATGAACTATATATCGAATTAGCTGAGTGTGGTGTAAGTGATGCCTTCTTGTTTCAAGGCATTGGCGAATGCGGCACAGATACCGTTTTTACGAGATCATTTACAACCCTATTACTCGCGCTCATCCTGTATAAAGATAATGAAGAGAATTTCTTGCCTCAAGGTATATTGGATAAGATTAAGGAAAATATGATTCTTTACATAAACGCTGAAAGGGATTTAAGAGGATTTGTCCCTAAGAAAGGCTGGGCACACAGTATTGCCCATGCTTCAGATGTTGTAGATGAACTCGCCAAAAGCAAAAAAATTGACCAGGAATCGAGATTGGCTCTATTACATTCACTTTTGGATAAAATCTATGTACATCAAAGCGTGTATGTACATGATGAAGACGAAAGAATCAGCAACGCCATCATTTCGTTCCTTCATAATGGAGTCAGCCCGGAAGAAGTAGCAGCGTTAGTTAGAGGAATGCCATCAAAGCTTCACGAAATAAAGAAACAAGTAGAAGAAGAAAACTATTGGTTCCTCTATGCTAACTGTAAGACCTTTTTGAAAAGCCTTTATTTCGCAATCAATGGGAGGGATGAACTGCCTACCTTGCAAAAGGAAATTGAAAGCTGCTTAGCTTCAGTCTAATAAACTTCAAAAAGAATCATTACTGTGCATGAAATTTGTCATATAGCTCGTCAAATCGTTTTTTCAGCAGGGTGATTTTTGATTCAGCTGAAAGGATATCGAGCACATCATTATTCACGTATACTAAGTACTCTTCATTATAAAAACAAATATAGAGGGGCATATGTCCTCGCATAAGCTTCAAGAAATATCGGTAGATTTCCGATGCCCTCAGGCTATTCACCTGCGTATAAATGATATAGGCATCCAGATCATCATTCCAGCTCTTTTCATTTTTCCAGTTCGTGATTTCAAGTAGCTTGCCTAACCCCAATCTTTCTCTTTGAACACCTAATTCCGTTTCATAGCCGGAGATGAAGACACAATCAAGGTTTTCGCCACTATCAAACATATGGTAAAAAACCTGCTTTAAGGTCCCTGGATTTTGCTGAAAATCTGACATCGAAAAACGGATTCTTTCTGAATCATCTACTTGAAAAAACGGTGTTATTCCAGCTGTAAAATCTATCGGAAATGGCTTAATATTCATGATTTCACCCATTCTTTTTATCATTGCTCATACATAAAAGAAAACGGACAGGTCTCAAACTAACGGGTTCTGTTTTGAAGAAAAGCAGGCAATTTTGTAAGTGAATCAACATAAAAAATGCTTGGAGCATCTTATCTTCAAGCATTTTTTTAAGGTGACTTTATTAATTCTGTACGTTGAAATTGAGAGGTTCGCCTAAATTTGATGGTATTCCCTCTTCCCAAATCTTTAATGAAATCGAGACTATTATATTATTGTGCCTTGGTGCATTTAGCTTTCGTTTTGACAATAAATCAAATATTCCCCAACACTCTCCATCTACAATCAGGATAGATTTCATAGAGTCCTCAGACCAAATAATATCTACTTTTTCACATTCAAAAATTGAAGGAGATATTTGATTATAAATCCAAAGGGCATCAGCAATACCTACCATTTCCCCGTCAGAAGACAATGGGCAAAAATATAAGTATCCAGTCTCTCCGTCATCCTCAAATACACACAGCCACTTACCATCGGGAGATACCCCATCAACAACAAAACTTTCTTCTTGATTACTCATTAGACTCGCCCCTAAAAAACAATATATCGTTAAACAAGCTCACTTTTTTAATTTTAACATAAATATTCAGAAACTTTCTTATCATTTATAGTACGCCAAATCGCATAGTAGTTAGCTTTAGAACATGTACACTGACAATAACTTCTGTCACCTTACCATAAAGGGGGGATTCGTGAGGTAAAACATCCTTAATTGCACAGTAAACACTGATATATCAACAAAAAGACGCAGCCCAATTCAGTTGTGAATAGGACTGCTAATTTGTATGCGAATTTTGTCTTTGTACTCGAAAACCGAAACCGTTAGTCTCAAACCTGTCCGTTTATTATTTCTCTACAATACGGATAATTCCTTCAGTCTTTTAATATCTTCCTCAATATGGTCACTCTCGCATATCCACGAAATCAACGCCACTCCATCGGCACCAGCACTGCGCGGAATATGAGCGTTTTCCCCTGTCACACCACCAATTGCGACAATTGGCAAATCTGGATATAGGATTTTCGTTTCTGCAATCAAGGCAGTCCCAGCAGGAGGAGGCGCATTCTCCTTCGATTTGGTTCCAAAGACTGGACCAATCCCGACATAATCAGCTTTCGCGCGATAGGCGATCGCCACTTCTTCTTTCGAGTGGACAGATACCCCGAGCCACTTCGAGCCAATCCGAGCGCGGACTTCATCTACCCTTCCGTCCTCCTGCCCGATATGAACACCATCTGCATCCAGCTCAAGCGCCAAATTGACATCATCATTGACAATAAACGGTACTTGATACTGCTTGCATAAACGATGACATTCATGAGCCAATCTCTCGTATTCTATTCCCGTTCTTGCACGCTTGCCCTTTTCCCTGAATTGGAACATGGTGATTCCGCCCTTTAAGGCTTGCTCTAAAACTTCAAGAGGGTTTGCTTCCTTGACATTAACTGACCCCATCACAAAATAAACCTGCAGCTGTTCACGCTTCAATGATTTCCACCTCACATTTCTCCTTACTTTTTCTATAAGCAAAATGATTCGTCGGTCCACTTCCGCTTCCGAGCCCAAGCTCCTGCTCAATTGCCAGCTGGATAAATTGCTTTGCTGCTACGATAGACTCTTCCACCGTCCATCCCTGTCCTAAGAAGGCTGTAATGGCTGCAGAAAAGGTACAGCCTGTCCCATGGGTATGCCGAGTTCGGACACGCTTGGTTGTCATTTTAAACGAATGACCGTTCTCAAAGTACACGGCGTCCGTTGCAAAATCCGGGTCATCAACATGACCGCCCTTCATGACAACACAGTTCGCCCCAAGCTCAAGCAAATGCTCAGCCGCTTTTGCGATTTGATTCTCATTGTGGATTTTCATTCCCGTCAGTACCTCTGCTTCCGGTATATTCGGCGTAATAACCGTACTAAGCGGAATCAAATGCTCCCTTAGGTCACGGACAGCCTCCATTCCAAGCAGCTGCTCGCCGCCCTTGGCAACCATGACAGGGTCAACGACAAGCTGCAAATCTTGCATTCTGAGAATCTCCGCTGTTTCACGAATAATCTCACTTGAAGCGAGCATTCCTGTTTTAGCAGCCTGGACAGGAAAGTCAGAGAACACAGCCGCTGCCTGAGACCGGACAAATGCTGAGGTCGTGGCAAATATATCATGAACACCCATCGTATTTTGAGCCGTTAAGGCCGTCACCACAGATGTTCCGAAGACACCCAGCTCCTGAAAGGTCTTCAAGTCAGCCTGTATGCCTGCTCCTCCGCCGGAATCTGACCCGGCAATCGTCATCACCACATTCATGCTTCCACCCTCCCATTCGCTTGGATAAATAATTGATCCAGAAAGGCAGCTTGGAAGGATGCAGGAGTTGAGCTTTGCTGATACGCTTCCTCACTCGCCCGCTTATAAAGAGACAATCCTTCTGCAAGTCTATCTAATCGATTTTCTGTATGGACAGCCAATAGCGCAGTACAAACCGAACTGAGCAAACAGCCGCTGCCCGTAACCTGCGTGATGATCGGATGACCGCCGCTAACCCAGCGTCCTTCCACCCCATCCGTTAGATAATCCCGTTCCCCCGTCACAATCACGAGGCACTCATATTTCAAGGCAACCTTCTTAGCCTCCTCCTCAAGGTCAATCGTCCCCGTGCCGCTGTCCACACCCTTCTGCTCCCATGCAGCTCCAGAAAGTGCTGCGAGCTCACCAACATTACAGCGAATCGCATCTACATGAACTTCATCAAGAAGCTCTCGAACGGTGTCCTTCCGATACAAAGCAGCCCCGACCGCGACAGGATCGAGCAATACTGGGATTTCTCGCACATTAGCGGCCCTGCCCGCCTTTAGCATTGCCGTCCTCATCTGTGGATTGAGTGTCCCGATATTGATGGAAAGGGCCGATGCCGCCTTAATGATCTCCTCCACCTCATCAGGGCCATCCGCCATCACAGGTGACGCCCCAATTGCCAGCAGGCCATTTGCCTGCAGATTAGCTGCCACATAATTCGTGATGCAATGAATGAGTGGATTCCTCTCACGTACTTGGGTGAATACATTTGTTCCTCCAGATAAATCGTTCATCTTCTCTCCTCCATTTTTTGATGGACGCAAGAAAGAAAAAAGCCCTTCTATCTCACTAGCAAGAATAAAAGGGCTTAAGCATCAGTATACGCCTGATGACCATTGCTCCCTACGCCAGTATTAACTAACAGGTTCTAAGGGTCAGGTTTTAACCTTCTCAACTCTAAAAGAGTCCCCCCGCAATCAAATGATTTATTTAGTTTTAGGAAACATCCCAATAACTCCTCGGAGTTATTGCGGCGAAAAGTTGTTCGGGCTCCGCCCGAAAACCTTCCTCTCAACTTTTCTGCCATCCGCCGGAGGCTTTTACTTTATTCAGCAGGAGTTTGCACTCGCCCCTGAAGCCTTCTTTCAACTTGCATTGAGTTTGCCATAAAAAGCTGAATAAAGTTAAAAGCTCTCCAAAACAAATGGAGAGCTAAAGTATACAAAAACATATTATACGATGCTCCCTACGCTAGTGTTAACTAAGTCAGGTTCTAAGGGTCAGGTTCTACCTTCTCAACTCTAAAAGAGTCCCCCTGCAAATGATTTGATTGGTTTAACCTTAACAAATGTTCCTAATTTTTTCAAGATTACATTCAAATAAATCCATAATAAGGACTCTGACTATTAGCATCATGCGCCCACCGGATAAGTGTCATGAAATCAATTACTGGCAGCTGCACGGCTTGTTGAATGGCATAGGCACAGGGAGGAAGATCGCTGCATTCCAGAAGAATGGCTCCAATTTCCGGATGTTTTTCTGTCATTTCAGTTGCCTTGCTGACAACTTCATTACGAAGCCGATCGTTATGGAATGCACCAGCACCATTTGAAATGGAAGAAAACTCAGCTCCCTTGCTAAGATCTCCGATAATCAGGTTGGATTCATCTGTAATCCCGCAGCTTTTTAAAAGCGCATCGGTCAATCCCTTTTCATAAGCAGTTAAAATACCAATCTTTTGCCCTGGCTTCAGCCCTATCTGAATCATATTCAACTGGACCAAACTGGATAAGTAGACAGGGATATTGAGGGCACTTGCAGTTTGAGCCTGAAAATTTCCGAAGAAGCCGCAAACGCTAGAAATCACCTTTGCCCCTTCACTCTGCAGCTGCAATGCAGCCTCGATAATCCTCTTCTCTAATGAAGAATCCCCATTTAAGAGTCGCTTTCCTGTACAGCAAGGAACTAATTTATAGTGGACGGGAAACGGATAGCTTGAGTAGTTGGCGACATTACCGGGAATGACGGGATAATTGTTTCCATCGGAATAGAGGATGCCGACAGCAAAACCCGTTACATAGCGCCCTTTTTTCTGCTCAATCTGCCCTGAATGCATGCCTGGGCCGATATAACCGTATTTCATGAGATGTTCTCCCCCTTTTGTGACAGAGTTAGTTTCTGACGGAGGAGTTCATTTATACAGCATCAGTTAAACCTAAAAAAAAGAACCCTCATATGTGGGCTCTTAAGTGACTAAACCATTCTATATGTTGGCGATTTCCTCCGAAATCACCCTCACGATCAACCCAAGCTCCTCTTCACTCACACAAAGCGGCGGCGCCAAGGTTAATATATTATTGAACCCCGCAACCGTTGCTCCATTCTTCCCAATCAACACACCTTTTTTCTTGCATCCGGCAATAATTTGATTGACATGCTTAATGTCGAGTGGTTCTTTCGTTTCCTTATCTTTTACAAGTTCGATTCCGATGAGAAGACCTTTGCCGCGGATACTGCCGACATTAGGATGTTCGCCGATTGCTCCTGCGAGGTCTTCCCTTAATTGTTTTCCTAGCTTTTTCGAGCGGTCGTACATGCCCTCCTGTTCCATGATTTCAAGATTCTTTAGCGCCAGCGCACAGGCGGCTGGATTTCCGCCGAATGTATTGACGTGTCTGAAATAATCATATTCATCCGTTCCCTTGAAGGCTTCATAGATTTCCTTTCGAACAGCTGTCGCTGATAAAGGCAGATAAGCGCTCGTGATTCCCTTCGCCATTGTGATGATGTCCGGCTTCACCCCATAGTTCATGAAGCCAAATGGTTCTCCTGTCCTGCCGAAGCCGCAGATTACTTCATCGACAATTAGCAAGGCCCCATGCTTCTCACAGACTTCCTTGACGCCTGCCATATAACCGTCAGGCGGCATAATGACCCCGCCTCCAGTGATGATTGGCTCCATGATAACACCGGCGATTGTTTCCCCGAGCTCCCATGTCATAACTCGGTCCATTTCCTGTACGGATTGAAGTTCCTGCGGCTTGGTGTCCGCTATTTCTGGTGAACGGTACGTATCGGGCGGAGCTACGTGAATAAAGCCCGGGGCAAGCGGTTCATATTTATATTTGCGCTGAGCCTGCCCGGTTGCAGCCAGAGCGCCCATGGAGTTGCCATGGTAGGAACGGTAGCGGGAGATGAATTTGTAGCGCCCATGTTCTCCCTTTTGCTGATGATATTGCCTAGCAATCTTGAAGGCTGCCTCGTTCGCCTCCGATCCGCTGTTAGAGAAGAAAACGACATAATCACCGCCAAGCATCTCGTTTAACTTCTCCGCCAGTACAATTGCCGGTGCATGGCTTTGGCTGAGCGGAAAATAAGCCAGGCGTTTCAATTGCTCATAGGCTGCTTCCGCCAATTCCTCCCGGCCATATCCAATATTGACACACCAAAGGCCTGCCATTGCATCGAGCAGCCGGTTTCCATCAGCATCCGTCACCCAGCAGCCCTTTGCCTTGTCGGCAATCACGGTAGAATCCGGACTATACGGCTTCATCGAATGCCATACATATTCCGCATCCTTAGCCAGCAATCCTGTCTCTTCCTTCACTTCCGTCATGATTCATCCCCCTGTCCGCTTAATAGTCAAACCGTGAAGTGATCATTTTCTTGCGTGTATAGAAATTGACGCCGTCCTTCCCATTTACATGGAGATCTCCATAAAAAGAATCCTTCCAGCCGGAGAAAGGGAAAAAGGCCATTGTCGCCGGAACACCGACATTAATGCCAAGCATGCCTGCATCTGCCTCTTCCCGGAATTGCCTGACAGCCCTGGCATCCTTCGTATAAATAGTTGCTCCATTCCCATAACGTGATTTCCGAATGAACTCCAGTCCTTCATCAAGTGATTCCGCCCTGAGCAGACTTAGGACAGGTCCGAACATTTCTTTCTTGGCAATTGTCATCTCCGGCTTCACATGGTCAAAGATGGTCGGTCCCATGAAATATCCTTCCTTCAGCTCATCTGTCCCTTCCCTGCCATCCCGGATTAATTTAGCGCCCTCTTCCAGACCTTTATCAATATAGCTGAGTAATTTCTCCTTTTGTGATTCCCGGATTACTGGTGTTAAGAGGACATCCTCCTCCAATCCGTTTCCAACGACCAATTCATCTGCCTGCTTTTTCAGCTCCTTGACAAAGTCTTGTCCTTCACCAACCACGACAACCGCACTGCAGGCCATACAGCGCTGGCCAGCGCTTCCGAATGCTGAGCTGATAATATTTCCGGCAGCCTTTTTTATATCAGCATCGGGCATGACAATATGATGGTTTTTCGCACCGGATAAAGCCTGCACCCGTTTACCATTTGCTGCTGCGCGGCTGTAGACATATTTGGCGACCGGCTGCGACCCGACGAATGAAATAGCCTTGACATCCTCATGGTCGAGAAGACCATTTACAACATCATGAGCCCCATGTACGACATTCAGCACGCCCTTCGGCGCACCTGCCTCTGTGAACAGCTCTGCGAGACGATTCGCAAGCATAGGCGTTCGTTCAGACGGCTTTAAGATAAATGTATTTCCGCATGCAATAGCGAGCGGGAACATCCAGAGCGGAACCATCATCGGGAAGTTGAAAGGCGCGATTCCGCCAACGACCCCATGCGGATAACGGAACATCTCAGAGTCGATCTCTTCAGCAATTGAGGATAATGTTTCTCCCATCATTAAGGTTGGCGCACCAGCGGCAAACTCAACACACTCAATCCCTCTTTGAACCTCCCCGTATGCTTCCTTGTAAGCCTTCCCATTCTCAGAAACAACCAATCTCGCGAGTTCCTCATGGTGCTCCGTCAATAGATAATGAAATTTATAAAGAATCCTCGCCCGCTTTGGCACGGGAACATAACGCCACTCCTTAAAGGCTTCCTTTGCCGCAGCCACGGCCTTATCGACATCCTCTGCCGTTGAGATTGGCACCTTTGCCAGAACTTCACCTGTTGCTGGATTCGGTACATCAATGGAATTCGCTCCGCTCGGGTCGACCCATTCCCCATTTATATAATTCTTCAACACGAGTGTTTCCTCTTTAATCATTGACATGTGCTCCCTCCTAGTCTCTCTTTTTCCGTAAATTTCTACCCGGATTTATACATACATTTATTTGTCCAGCACTGCGTTCATTAAATGGATTGCAGCTCCATAACCGCTTCAAGCAGGACATTTACCCCGTTTTCACATTCCTCCCAGGATGTCCGTTCAACCTCGGTATGGCTCTTGCCGTTTTCACTGGGTACGAACACCATGGCCGTTGGGATATAAGAGGCGATGAACTGGGCATCATGTCCGGCTCCGCTCACCATCTGCTTGGAAGAGATTCCGAGAGTTTGAGCCGCTTTTTCAAGCGTCCCACATAACTGCTCATCAAACATGACAGTGTCCCGGCCCCATAGCTTTTTAATTCCAACCTGACAATCTTGCTGGTCAAAGCTTTTTCCTACATTTCTTATGATGTCTTCTACCTTCGCCATCACGGCTGGATCTTTATGTCTGGCCTCTAAAGAGAAGATAACGGAATCCGGAATGACAGTATGAATATTCGGGTGAACAGTCATTCTGCCCATCGTATAGACGAGTTCGGCATCGAGATTTCCGAGCTGCTCCCTGATAGCAGTGATGATATCATTAGCAGTAAACAAGGCATCCTTCCGCATGGTCATAGGAGTTGTTCCGGCATGATCAGCCTCTCCCTTAATCGTCCATTCATAACAGACCATGCCGACAACACAGCCGACAATGCCAACGGAGATTGATTCCTGCTCCAAGATAGGGCCTTGTTCAATATGCAGTTCCAGGAAAGCTCTGCCCTCCTTCAAACGCTCTTTTTCATCCCCGTCATAGCCAATTGCCTTTAATGCTTCGCCAAAAGTCGTTCCATTCACATCCTTCTTTTCAAACATAATCTCTTTATCAAATTTTCCTGACAGGATACCTGAGGCCATCATAGACGGCTCGAATCGGGCTCCTTCTTCATTCGTGAAATTGACAATGGTGATTGGATAGCGCGGTTTTATATCATTTTCTACAAGGGTCCTCACAACCTCAAGCCCCGCCGCCACACCAAGCACTCCATCAAATCGGCCGCCCCTTTTGACAGAATCCAGATGAGAACCCATTACTATTGGCGGTCCTCCTTCTGTCCCTTCAAGGGTTGCGTACATATTTCCGAGGTCATCATATGTAACCGTTAACCCAAGCTTTTCGCAGCAATTCCGCAAGTAATGGCGGGCCAGACGGTCCTCCTCTGACAGAGATAAGCGGGTGACGCCATTGTTCTCCGTCTTGCCGAATTCCGCGAATTTCTCCAATGTCTCTTTTAATCTCTTTCCATTGATTAATAGTTTTTGTCCTTCCACTCTAGCGCCACGCTCCTTTATGAAAATGACTAAGACTTAATTCTGAACTGTGCTGGTTTTCGCTTGATTCTCCATCATCTTGACGGAGAAATATTTCCTTGCATCCGGGGTGATGATATGGAGTATATGCTTTTCATATGCTCCTCCGGCATCTTCTCGTTTTGTAAATTCCACATATGCCCCGTCCAGGTTTTCCGTTACCCGCTGAATCGTGAAGCCCTGTGCAAGAAATGAATCAATTCGTTTGCGTTCCTCTACATACTTTGCATAATCTGACATGTATAATCCTCCCATCATGCTTACTCCGGAACTGCTTTTGCCCCTAGGGGCGGATCAGGGTCAGCTTCACTGATTTCCCAATCCCTTCCGGCTGTAATTCCAAGAAACTTCTCATCACTCGGATCTTCAATTTCCGCTTGCGGATACATCTTGAACCACCAATATTTAGCGAGTACATAATAAAGGAAGGCCCCGCAGGCAAACCCGACAAGCGAGGAATAGGCCGAAAGCACGTTTGCAATGCCTCCGCCGATAATCCAGGCAATGAACCCGGCAAAATTGATTCCTTTCCAATACTTAAATTGACCTTCTAATTCATAGAGGTCCGTGACATGGACACGTCTCTTGCGAAGCAAATAATAATCGGCAAACAGGATACCGACAATGGCGGTCAGGATTCCACCGATGATGAGCAAGGCAGAGTTCAACACTTCAAACAGGCTCCATGGCTGTGCCACAATCCCAATCATACCGGCAATAATAACGCCTACCCAAAAAGGCACTTTTGGTCCGCCGACATTAGAGAAGATTGTTGCGGCCGGAATAACATTTGCCGATGTATTAGTCGACCACTGCGCCAGCACAATCATCAACAAAAGGACACCAAGTACGATGCCGCCCGCTGATTCCTGCAAGGCAATAATCGGATCTGACGTACCAACAGCCATGTAAGATACGGCCCCTATGACAATCATGAGTGTATTAAAGATTGGCATCACGACAATACTTCCGAGAAGCTGCGTCTTATTGCGCTTAAACCAGCTGCGTTCATGTCTTGGGGCTTTAAAAAACCTGGACAATGATGGCATATCAGCAGCGAGAGTCGCCCAGAAGCCCATATTGGCCATAACGACAATCATGAAGGCCGTAAAGGCGGAGCCCCCGGCAGCCGGGCTTTCCACCCATGACCAAATATCCTTGCCGGCACTAGCCGCCTTATCAGCAAGCGTAATATACATCCAGCAGGAGATAAGGATAATAATTGGGGCAGCAAGATCCGCAAACCGTTCAATTGATTTGATTCCCATTGCGGTATTGACCAACTGGAAGACCGTGAATAACAGAAAGCAAAGAATCCAGTTATCAAAGCCAAACAAAAGGTTCAGCACAGCATTGATGGCTGTTGAGCCAAAATACGTGTTAATCCCGAACCAGCAAGAAGCCGTTATCCCCCGGACAATAGATGGGATATGCGTTCCGATGGTCCCAAAGGGTGCTCTCATATAAACAGGAAAAGACAGTCCATGTTCAACGCCAATATCCCCAATGATTGTCATTAAAATCCCAATGGCGACAGACCCAATAACAGTTGCCAGAATAACCGTCCCAAGCGGAAGCTGAATGATTCCACCCCCGCCGATGGCAAACGCAGCAAGCACAATCGCCATTCCGACCCATATGACCGCAAAGCCAAATGGCCCGATCTTTCGATTCTCATAACTAATAGGCAGCAAATCTGGAGACTTTAAATAATTTGGCTTCTTTTCCATTAAGGCACCCACCCTTTATTCATTTTTTAATTAGACGGAACAGCGTCCTCCTTCTGAACTAGCGCTTCATTATAGTTCGCCCGCTTAATGTATTGGCCTCGGCCAGGCTCTGCGACGAATTCCTTATCCTTAATGATATAGTCTCCACGTGATAACACCGTGACAGGCTCCCCTTTAACCTTCATTCCTTCAAACGGATTATAATCAACCGCCATATGATGGGTTTTGGCAGACAGCACTCTCTCTTTATTCGGGTCGAAGAGGACAAGGTCCGCATCTGCACCGACAGCGATAGTCCCTTTCTTTGGATAGAGACCAAATAGCTTTGCTGCCTTTGTTGAAACGAGGTCAACGAATTGATTAAGGCTGATTCTTCCTTTCTCGACTCCCTCTGAATAAAGAATGCTCACCCGGTCCTCAATCAGCGGACCCCCATTTGGTATCTTCGAGAAGTCACTCTTTCCGAGATCCTTCTGCCCGTTAAAATCAAAGGAGCATTGGTCAGAGCCGATAGTTTGCAATTGACCGGATTTCAGTGCGTTCCACAGGCTTTCCTGATTCCATTTCTCCCGAAGCGGCGGCGACCAGACATATTTCGCCCCCTCAAAATCAGGCTTCTCCAAATAGGATTGATCAAGCACTAAATACTGCGGACATGTCTCTCCCCATATATCAATTCCTTTCGCACGAGCCTCGGCAATTCTCTTTGCCGCATCCTCACAGGACACATGAACAACGTATAATTGTGAATCAGCAAGACCTGTCAATGTTGCCGCTCTTCCTGTCGCCTCACCTTCCGCCTCCGGAGGTCTTGTGAGTGCATGAAAAATCGGCTCTGTATTCCCTTCCTCAAGCGCCTTTTTGACCAAATAGTCGATAACATCGCCATTTTCTGCATGAACCATTACCAAGGCTCCTAGTTCCTTTGCCGTTACTAACGTCTTGAATAATGTCTCATCATCTGCCTGGAATTGATTTTTGTATGCCATGAAAACCTTAAAGGAAGTAATGCCCTCCTCCTTAGAGATAACCGGGAGCTCTTTTAAAACACTTTCTGTCATTTCGACAATTTGCAAATGGAAGCTGTAATCGATAACCGCCTTGTCCCTGGCTTTGTTATGCCACGTCTCGACGGCATCCTTCAGCGGCACTCCCTTGCTCGTCAAACAGAAATCAATAATGGTTGTCGTCCCACCGAAAGCGGCCGCCCTTGTTCCCGTTTCATAATCATCCTTTGTGACCGTACCGCCAAACGGCATATCCAGATGGGTATGCGGGTCAATACCGCCAGGAAAAACATAATAACCTTCGGCATCAATCACTTCTGCATCCTGGCTCGTAAATCCGTTTCCAATCGAGGTAATGACCCCATCATTGATTTCGATGTCTGCCCTGTACGTATCTGAAGCCGTTACAATCGTTCCATTTTTGATGATTTTTTTCATGCGATTCCCTCCATTTGTTTTCTCTCTTTTGGTCAAGCTGATTACTTTCCAATGACATCTGGCTGAATGGCGCTGAAATTGACAGCTGCCTGGCGTTCATTCCACGTCATCGGTGGCAGGTCTGTCGGCAATTCAATCATATTAATCGCATCATCCACCGGACAGACAATCGAGCAGAGATTACAGCCAACGCAATCCTCTTCCCTCACTTTGACATAGCTTGCGCCTGCCTCATCCTTCAATAAGTCAATGCATTGATGCGACGTGTCCTCACAGGCAATATGACATTTATTGCAATGAATACAGTTGTCCTGGTTGATGCGGGCCACAATCTTATAATTGAGGTCCAGATTGCCCCAGTCCGAATACTTCTCAACCGACTTCCCAACAAGCTCCATTACCGAACCGATGCCCCGGTCATCCAGATAATTAGAAAGACCTTCAATCATGTCTTCAACGATTCGGAACCCGTGGTGCATCGCTGCGGTACATACCTGCACACCGGTTGCCCCCATGAGTATGAATTCAACCGTATTCTGCCAGTTGGAAATTCCGCCTATCCCAGAGATTGGGATGTTGATACGGGGATTTCGAGCACATTCTCCGACCATATGAAGGGCAATCGGCTTCACTGCTGGGCCGCAGTAGCCGCCATGAGCTCCTTTTCCTCCAACATGCGGGACCGTATTCCACGTATCAATGTCAACGCCGGCCAAGCTGTTGATTGTATTAATCAGGCTGATGGCATCTGCCCCTCCGCGAACGGCCGCCTCAGCTGTCGCAGTGATATCCGTGATATTTGGTGTAAGCTTGACAATTACTGGCGTCGTTGCCACCTCCTTCACCCAATAAGTCTGGCGTTCGACCAGCTCAGGGACCTGTCCAGAGGCAGCTCCCATCCCCCTCTCAGCCATGCCGTGGGGACAGCCGAAATTCAATTCCAGTCCATCAACTCCCACAGCCTCCACCCGCTTGACAATTTCATGCCATTTCTCCTGCTTCGGTTCGACCATGAGTGAAGCAATGATAGCATGGTCTGGAAAGCGCTTCTTCGTTTCATAGATTTCCTTCAGGTTCACATCAAGAGGACGATCTGTGATCAATTCGATATTGTTGAAGCCCGCAACCCGCTGTCCGTTGAAGCTGACAGCGGCAAAGCGGGAGGAAACGTTGAGAATCGGGTCTCCAAGAGTCTTCCAGACGGCTCCTCCCCACCCCGCTTCAAAGGCCCGCTGAACCTGGTAGCCGGAATTCGTCGGTGGTGCGGACGCCAGCCAGAAAGGATTGGGTGATTGAATGCCTGCCAAATTAATCTTTAAGTCTGCCATTATATAAACCTCCCTATTGTTTTACTGCTTCCCTGTCCCCCTCATGACCTGAAAAGCAGCTATGCTGTCACACTCGCAGCCGGTGATAAAAGCTTGTGAATGGCATAAGCTGCCTCTTTGCCTTGCTGAGCAGCAGATACAACCATGGCCTCTCCCTGTCCTTTACCGAATATACAATCCCCGCAAGCCGATACCTTTTCATTTGATGTTCGATAAGTTAATGGGTCAATGATGGAAACGCCATCCTCATGCTTTACATTAAATTGCTCAATTAAACTGACATGTCTTGATTGGCCGATGGCTTTGATAACGATATCTGCCTCAATGATGAAGTTCGAGCCTTGCACAGGAATCGGCCGCCTGCGCCCGTCAGGTCCCGCCTGTCCTAATTCCATACGGATGCATTCCACTCCGCTCACCTTTCCTTCCTCATTGGCGAGAATACGGACCGGAGCTGTCAGCCATCTAAACTCAACCCCGTCCTGCTTGGCAAATTCATATTCAAACTCATAGGCTGTCATCTCTTCCTTTGTTCGCCTGTATAGAATCTTCACATTATCCGCTCCAAGCCGGACTGAGCAAGTTGCTGCATCAATGGCCGTATTGCCGGCACCGATGACGACTGCCTTCTTTCCTCTCAAATCACATTGCTCAAGAGCTTGCTTCGTCTCCTTCACAAATTCAATTGCATCACGGACGCCTTCAAGCTCCTCTCCGTTGATGCCGAGGTCCGGTACATTTGACATACCGGCAGCGAGCAGCGTGTAATCAAAATTCTCCAGGATTTCTTCCGCTTGGACATCGACTCCCACTCTTGTGTTTGTTCGAATCTCCACACCAAGGCCCTGGACCTGGTCAACCTCCCAATATGAAACTGCCTGCGGTAGCCGGAATGACACAATACCATATGTATTTAAGCCGCCCGCCTTCTCCTCTGCCTCAAACACGACTACTCGATAGCCAAGCAAGGAAAGCTCACGCGCAGCCGACAAACCGGCTGGTCCTCCGCCAATGATGGCCACAGATTTGCCATTTGGCTGTCCTGCCTTGAAGAGGAGCTGTTCATTCTTCATCGCCCAATCTGTCGCATAGCGTTGAAGATTTCCAATCATGATTGGCTTGGTTGAGTGATTCAATACGCATGCCCCCTCACAAAGCTCCTCGGTCGGGCATACACGGGCACAGCTCGCTCCCATTGGATTGGCGGTCATGATTGTCTTTGCAGCTCCTCGTAAATTATGCGTAGAGATTTTCTTAATAAAAGCGGGAACGTTAATGCTAGTTGGACATGCTTGAATACAGGGAGCATCATAGCAATACAGGCAGCGTGCTGATTCCTCCGCCGCCTCCTGATGGGAAAGCCCATGATTCACTTCCTTGAAATTGTCGAGAATTGCCTTCTCAGGTTTACTCATGCAAAAACCTCCTCTTTTTCATTTTGAAAATAGGAATGCAAAATAAAGTCGGGCATGGATGTACCGAACAAAGCTTCTAACATATGCTGCTTTTTGTTAATGGATTGAAAAATAACGAGAATGCTGGTGATTTATATGATTCTTTGAATAGAGAGGGTGTTTCCTTTAAGCCTGTCCTAATACGAAAGTGACAACTTCGAATCGGTCTTCTTAGAAACATTTTGTGTAAAGATAAACGGAAGAAAAGGAATAGAGCTCCTTTTAGATGTGGATGACGTGTCGCATTGCTTATGTAAAGAAAAATGACACGACTTATAAGATATGATTGTTAATTATATCGTAAACAGAATATTTAGGAAACTTTTTCCTATAAAATAGGATATAAGCACTAAATCAAAACGGGAGGAATGAAGAGGATTGTCGTTTATTGTTAGATTTTCTCACAATGTTTTGTCGATATTTTTATATTCTTCTTACCTTAGATAGAAGATTTCTATCTAATCCCATTAACCAATAAATGACACAGCCATTATAAGCGAGGTGGAGAACTAGATGGTATCTATGAAAAAGATTCACATTCTATCCTTGTTCCTTTTAATCGCACCACCTGTTCATGCCTTATCTTGGTCAACCTCTTATATTGTTTGGGATGGATTAGTTTAGGAGGCCAAACTGGAGGAATATGCTGAAGAAAGTAAGAGTGGTAGGAACATAGAAGAGGTAGAGACCAAACCGGACGAATATACAGGGGAATAGGAGGGTCATGCCTCCAACCATTTTCCAATCGGGATAACGTATTATGCCATAAAAGGCATCTCCACTACAAAATCAATTGCCGTACAGGGGCAGCGGGTGGATCAGGGCAGACTTTATCCATGAAGCCCCATTTCACCTCAAGGTTGTTTTAAAAAGCTCTGTGTTTCTTCCTTCATTCATCCTCGCTGTCTTCATCATACTAATCATGATTTCCCTTAAGAAGAGGAGACTAGATCATTGAAGGGAAGCTTAACAACGTCTTTGGCGGTTCTTCTTGCGGCTCTCGTCCCCAAGGTCTGTACAGTCCTGCCTAATATCCCTATACTTGTTTATACTAGAAACTAACATGACGGAGAGAACCATATGAAAATGACTGAATTGATGAAACAAACAAAAGCGTACAATGCAGACCATAAAGATATGCCGAACCACCTCCAAGTTAAAGCGAAAACCTTATGCTGGGAATATAATCAAACCCGGCCGGATGAAGGAGAAAAGAGAGCCTCTATCTTAAAGGAGCTTTTCGGGACTTATCATCCCCTGACCTTTATCGAGCCTTCCTTCCGCTGTGATTACGGCTTCAATATCCATACGAACGGGCTGACCATCATCAACTACAATTGTGTGATTCTCGATACTTCACCGGTTCATATTGGTGCAGATGCATTCATCGCACCGGGCGTATGCATCGCCTGTGCGGGCCATGCCATTGACCCAGAGCAGCGCGCACAGGGAATCAGCACATCTAAGCCCATCACCATCGAAGAGAAAGTATGGATTGGCGCCAATGCAACGATTTGCGGAGGCGTAACCATCGGAGCTGGCAGCATCATCGGTGCCGGCAGTGTTGTGGTGAAAGATATTCCTCCCGGCGTGATTGCTGCAGGAAATCCATGCAGAGTACTTAGGGAAATCACCGAAGAGGATAAATTATCTCCTCAAGATTGGATGCACTAGCACACAAGAAGCCACGTATCAGTTTGAAGCTTCATAAACAATCAAGACTAGGTGAACCTCTGATTGTCAGGATTTGAAAATATGAAATAGTTATTATAACAAGCCTTACCTCAAGGTCCTTTTCGCTAGAGGCAGGGCTTTTTTTCATGCTTTGACACGCTGCTGTTTGATAAGTCTGTTCTTTGACAGACTGACTCACCCTTTCATTCGTGCTTCTTCTCATTCTCTATAGATGCTTACCAGCCATTGTCTTTTTTTAGCGCCTCGGCTAATCCCCTTGAAACCTTTCCAGATTAGTGGCCGTTTTGATTTTGTCCATCCTGACTGAAGAAGATAATGAGTACGACCTTATAAAATCTATCCAGTTTCAATCATTCTTGCTAATACCGACCTTATTTGACAGTTACCTCTGCTTGATTCACATAAGCTTTCATTTTTCTAGTATGAGGTGTCAAAGAAAATATACATTTAATTAACTGTTTGTCTAAAAAATATACAGAACATCGGAAGATTGCACCTCTCTCCCACCGCCTGATTTCCGTTTATCATTGCTCTTTTCTATATATATATGATTTTTTCCTATTTTTATTAAAACAACAGAATTTGGCATGATACTTGCATTTTTAGTAGATAGGAGGTGAATCTGCAGTTCGTTCAGGAAATATACTATTTTATTGATAAGGAGATGCTGATTGATGAAAAGAACGCCTGTGAAACCTAATAATATATCCATACTTTTCGCTTTGACTTTTGTATTCTTGTTAGCTTTCAGCTCAAACGCCTTTGCAGCCGAAGACTATTCTCATAATCACACTTTTCAAAATGAAACACTGAAAAAGCTAATTGGCGTACAGGATGACGATAACGATTATGATGTAGAGGAAGCTCAAAATATGATTGACCGGGTTTCCAAAATTAACGAGAGATTAATTTCAGAGACTCAAAAAGCTGGAGTGAGTCTTATACTAACAGATTTCCCAGTGACATATTTGCCAGAGTATCTCTATTTGAAAGGAGTTGTTCCGCGAGGGTGGGAAGGGACTGGATTAACATGGGATGATGTGCCTGGCATAGGAGGAATCCCTGTAACAGCGGCTCGCATTGGATATAGTGATTATGGAAGGGGGCACTCGACGGTTAACCTGGAACTTCATGAGTTAAGCCATGCGATAGACTCTGCAGCAGCAGGATTAGATATCTCCAATTTAGAAGAGTTTGCAAAGATCCACGAGGAGGAATACGAACCATTATTCCATGATCATGTTGTATTCTATTATTTTGCCTATATAGAAGAATACTTTGCAGAAGCAATGGCCTTATACTATTTGAACGAAGACACAAAAGCAAAACTTTTGGAAAGAGCCCCGAAAACATATCATTTTATCGAAACATTACCTCAAAGAATCATCAGCATCGACAAAATCACATCTTCTGAATCTTCTTTTTCATGGGAGCCTATAGATGGTGCAGTAAAGTATGAAGTATACAGGGATGATCGTTTACTGAGAAGCATGAAAAACACGAATTATAAAGATGCTCGTTTTAGGTCAGGCCAAAATTACACATATTATGTCAAAGCATTTGATAAAAAAGGAAATGTATTGAACACAACGTTTCATCGATTAATTTCGAATGAAGTTCAAAGTCTTCCTGAGAATCCAACGAAACTAGCTGTAAAAACCAAGACAAAAGTAACAGTATCGTTAACTTGGAATCAAGCATCCGGTGCCGATTATTATGAAATTCTCCGGGATGGTGTCGTTGTTGGAACTTCAAAGAATAATAGTTACACAGACAATCGCCTGACACCGAATACCATTTATACGTATAGTGTTAGGGCTGTCAACGCATTAGGAGCTTCTGTTGGGGCCAATGAAATCATAGTCACAACCAATAAAGACCCGAAAGACAAAAATCCTACAAATATCAACGAATATAAAGGAAAACCTATGCACCCTATACCAAATAGATAACAGGAAATACATGATAACGAAAAATCATTTCTCAAATGAATGAACAATTATGGGTGAATCTAAATATAAAAGAACACTATTCTCGCGAAAATCTTCTCCATTATGCCTAGGCGCAAGTTGAACGAATAGCTGGTTACTGGTTTTGTGCTTATTTAAAACATTCGACAACCTGACAAAAAGGCACGGGAACCCCGTGCCTTTTTATCTTAATCATTTATCTCTTTTTCTTCACATTAACCTCTGTTTGGAGAACGACCGTACTCATAGCTGGAACGACCAATTGCTCACCCTTAATGGTATAGAGTGACTTGGCTGAAGCATTTTCCCCATCTACAAGCACCTTCCACGAGGCATTCGCCGGTAGTGTAAGCTCCCTTGCGCCGTTATTTGCGTTATGAGCGATGAAGTATTGACTTCTATACTTTCCTTTGCCTTCTCCATCAATCGTATAGGCAATCACATTGGCTGGTGCATCCAAGAAGTCGATATGCTCCTTGATTGCGCTTGCCGTGGTCATCCGGAAAGCGGCATGCTTCTTGCGAAGGTCAATTAGTCCCCTCATATAATCCACTTCATGAGAAAACGCCGCGTTACGCTTCCAGTCCATCTGATTGATGGAATCAGGTGATTTATAGCTATTGTGATCCCCATATTTTGTCCGCATGAATTCCTGCCCTGCATGAATGAACGAGATTCCCTGTGAGGTGAGAATGATGGAGGAGGCGAGCTTATGCCTTTGCTTTTTTTCCTCATATCCCGCTTCCGGGTTTGTTAATTCAAGCTTATCCCAAAGGGTATGGTTATCATGGGCTTCCACATAGGTCAGCACCTGCTCAGGATCCTGGTAGGTTGCTTGAGCAGGATCGTAATCAAGGCCTGCCATTATTCCCTTCTTGATTCGATCCTCCATGTTGGCCTTCCCATTGATAAAACCATTATCCTGGTCAATGAAAACACTTCCTTTCAGACCGTCACGGATATCATCATTGAAATGGCCAATACCTGGCATCTTTGCAGCATTCTTCTGGTTTGCTTTTTCAGCAGCTGGCAGTGGCGTATTCAAATCCCATCCTTCTCCGTGAACAATGAAGGCCGGATCGATACGCTTCAATTCCTTTCGAACGAGATTCATGGTCTTAACATCATGAATGCCCATTAAATCAAAACGGAAACCATCAAGCTTATATTCATTTGCCCAATAGGTTGAGGAGTCCACGATGAATTTTCGCATCATTTTGCGTTCAGAGGCCGTATCATTTCCGACACCCGTGCCATTGGCTAATGTACCATCCTCGTTATAGCGATAATAATAGCCAGGAACAAGCTTCTGGAAGTTTGATTCGGCTGCATCAAACATGTGATTATACACAACATCCATGACGACACGGAGTCCTTCTCCATGCAAGGTTTGAACCATCTGCTTTAATTCTTGGATCCGCACTGCAGGGTCATATGGATTTGTTGAGTAAGAGCCCTCCGGAACATTGAAGTTCTGAGGATCATAGCCCCAATTATATTGGGCTTGGTCAAGCTTTGTTTCGTCTACCGTTTTATAATCATAGATTGGCAGGAATTGAACATGTGTAACACCGAGTGATTTAATATGATCAAGTCCTGTCGGCAGTCCATTAGGTCCCTTCGTCCCTTTCTCCGTTACACCAAGGAACTTCCCTTTTTGCTTAATTCCGCTCTCTGGCTGAATGGACAGGTCACGGACATGCAACTCATAAATAATCGATTCCTCCGGGTTACTCAGCTTAGGCTTTTTATGCTTAGCCCATCCCTTTGGATTAGTTTCGGAGAGGTCAATAACAGCTCCCCTTAATCCATTGGCAGAGGCCGCTCGGACATAAGGATCGACTGCCTCATTCCACTTATCTCCGATTTTGACCTTATAGGTGTACAAGAGACCATTCTGATTCCCGCGCAGTTTAGCGGTCCATGTACCCTTTTCTCCTCGCTTCATCTTAATTTCTCTGCCAGTCTTATCATCCCATTTCGAGTATACGACCAGCTTTGCCTCTGAAGCTGTCGGGGCCCAGAGACGGAATTTCGTCGAATGACGAGAGTACGTGTTTCCAAGGTCTTGTCCATCATAATAATAAAGTCTGTCGAAAGCCTCTGTACGAACAATCTTCCCAATCTCAACCAGTTGCTCTCCATACCCTTCAATACGAACTTGGTAAGAACCGCTGACATCCAGCTTCTTTTTTGTCTTTAACGTAAATTGATTCGTTACATTTCCCTTTCCGTCAGCCGGGATAATCTCCTGAATATCCGCTCCGCTCAATTCAATGGCAGTCTGCCTGATATCAAGCGGGATGTTTGTTGTCACAGCAATTTGATCAAAATCATCCATTGAGGCTTTCTTGATGACTGGCTCATTGCTTGGCTCTGAATAATATACTTTATCATCTCCTGACATGACCCACACCTCCGCTTTTCCATCCTCAATCCCCTCGATCCATCGGTCGCCGCCATCCTTCTCCCAGGCATCCGTCCGAACGATAAAACCGACACGCTCATAAGTCCCATCCAAAGTAAAATGAGCGACCTTGCCAAACTCATCCTCTCCCGTGAATGGCTGCACATGACCATCCAAACTCTCTGCCCACACCCACAGATTCCAATCCTTCTCATTTCCGTCTGATTCCTGGTAATGGACTGTTATCTCCGTTTTCCCAACATCTGCCCTAATGCTCAACTCTGGAAAAAATGCGAACAACAGACAAAAGACGGCTAGCAATGCGGTGATTCTCTTCTTATTTGTAAACATCGTCAACTCCCTCTCATTTAGTATAAAACGACAAGGCAAACGCTTGCACAAAAGGACTAAGAAAGCGCTTTCCTTTAATTTCATTCTAGTGAACGGGCCGTTTGGACAAAAGATTAGGTTTTCCTATCTTTTCCATCTGTTTTTTTCGACAAAAGGGACTTTATACCCAACGACAATAGAAAAAAGCCCAGCAGCAGATTAGCACCGGGCCTTCGAAATTATTTTAGTCTTCCCAAACATCTTCCATTAATTGTTCAATTTCCTTCCGAAGCTTCTCGGTTTCGTCCTTCAAAACCTTTACTTTATCGCCGGAAATTTCTACAACATCACCGGTTTCAGCTTCTTTTGGGAAGATTTTCTTTGGAAAATCCTGCGTTTCGCCGTCAATTTCAACAACAGCGATATCCCCTTCAAAGCGGTCAATGATTCCTTTCACTGCTGACCACGCTCCTATTTCATAGACTATATGCCTATTGTACCACTATGCTTCTCTCTAATAAAGGAGCCGGTTATTGAACCTCCAGCCTTAAGTCACCAGGGTGAACCTTTCCAGCCATTTTCAGCAGGCGGTGAATCGATACGGCAATCAAGACAGGAAGAATCATTCCAACCGCTACATATATAAGGAATACACCCCATCCTTGGTTTGCTAATATATTAATTGGGGCAATCAAGGAGCTTAATCCCATTCCCCCTAGCTCATATGGAACTTTGAAATCAAATACCATCGTCGCAATCGGCGCTGCTATTGCAGACGCTATGAAAGCAGGGATGATATAGATTGGATTCTTGATAAGATTCGGAAATTGAACCTTTGGCGTAACAATGGATTGGGCTAAGAATCCGCCAAGGTCATTATCCTTATAAGACATTGCTGTAAAGGCGGCGAACTGGACTGTACAACCAATCAATGCTGCTGCACTTGAAACAGGATCCAACTGCAAGGCAATCGCAAGTGCGGCAGAGGATGCTGGTGTCATTAACAATAAACTGAATACAAGTGAAAGAACAATGGAACCAATAAGCGGCGACCCTTGGACAGAGGCAGTGATTTGCGCGCTGATCCAAGTTAAGAGCGGTGTCGTTACAGCCGCAAGCCCAACTCCTGAAATTCCTCCGACAAAGATGGCTGCAAGCGGGATTGCCATGATGTCTAGTTTTGTCTTACCAACCATTCTCTTTCCGATATATGTAGCAATGATTGCCGCTAGTACTGCGGAAATTGGCTGCCCTGTCACAATTGTGAAGGCGCCCTCTGCTGTCTTTTGAATTGCAGCTCCCCCTACTGAGGAACAGGCCATTGCGCTGAAGATTACCAAAGAATTACCGCCAAGCTGGTAAGCAATTCCGGCACCTAATGCAGGAGCAAGCAATACCTTTGCAGCACCACCAATGGTCAGGAACATTTGCCAATCAAAGTATCCCCCGATTGATTCGAATAAAAGGCCAATCCCGAGCGTTACCAATACAGCATTGGCAATTCCTGTTGAAGCTTTGTACATCCGGTCTATGATGTAGTCTTTCCTGCTCATGTTCATCGTCTCCCATTCCTAGTTGTGTGAAAATTCCAATAAATAACGATATAGCTTATTCCATCATTTATCATTTTCTTTAATATTTTGATATATTAACATATTTTCGACAAAAAGAACATAATATTTTGATAATTTAATTAATTTTATTTCACCTTCCATATTATAGGAAAATTGTCTCAATCAACGTGAAATTTGTAAAATTTTATTTTGAACATAGACAAGAGATGATATAGTATTACAGGGGGTGAAATAAAATGAAAACAGTTAAGTTATTAAAAAAATGTAAGGGCTTAATAGCTATTTTAGCAATTTTATCAGTCATCACTGCCTGTACTAGTGAAAAAGGGAAAAGTAATGAAACAGACAAGACTGCATGGGAAAACATCAAGGAGAAGGGCACATTGAAGGCTGCTACATCCGGCACACTCTTCCCTGCCTCTTATCATGATTCTGACTCCAATGAATTGACAGGATATGATGTCGAAGTAGCGAAGGAGCTTGCAGACCGGCTTGGGCTTAAAATTGAATTTACGGAAATGGCCTTTGACGGGATGCTTTCCTCCATTAACAGCGGACAGGTTGATTTCGCCATTAACGACATCACGGTTACAGACGAACGGAAGGAGAAGTTTGGATTTACCGATCCGTACAAGCACTCTGTTGGAGCTGCCATTGTGCGGAAATCTGATCTATCAGGCATTGATAGCTTGGAGGATTTGAAAGGAAAGAAAGCAGCCGGCGAAGCAACGACTACCTATATGGAGGTCGCCCGTACATACGGCGCTGAAGAGGTTATATATGATAATGCAACCAATGACCAATACTTGCGTGATGTATCAACAGGACGTACAGATATCATCCTAAATGACTACTACACGCAAACGCTGGCCGTCTCCTACTATTCAGACCTGGATATCACCGTTCATCCAACAATCCGTTATAACCCCAGCAGTGCCTCCATCATCCTGAAGAAGGAGAACGAGGATATGCGGGATGCCTTCAACGATGCATTGAAGAAAATGAAGGAAGATGGAACACTCACGAAATTATCGAAACAATTCTATAATGGTGCAGACGTAAGTGAAGAAATTGAACTTGAGGAAAGCAAGTAAGCATTAATATGGAACAAATTCAGTGGCAATATTTATTTAACCCAAGCTTGGCCATTGACTCCTTGCCTTATGTACTGGAAGGATTATGGAACACCCTGTTCATCTCCTTTACAAGCATGATTTTCGGTCTTCTGCTCGGGCTATTCCTGGCACTAGGGCGCAGCTCGGCCAACTGGCTGCTGCGACTGCCGTCTAGCCTGTATATCTCGTTCATGCGTGGTGTACCGATTCTTGTCATCCTGTTCATCCTTTATTTTGGTTTCCCAGTAATCGGTATTGAATTCACAGCCATCCAAGCTGCTGTCATTGGCTTCAGCTTGAACAGTGCTGCTTATATCGCCGAGATCAATCGTTCGGCTATCAAGGCGATCGACCATGGCCAATGGGAGGCATCACAATCACTCGGACTTACATATTGGCAAACCTTAGGAGGTATCATTCTCCCTCAGGCTGTCCGCATTGCCCTCCCTCCGCTATCAAACGTGATGCTTGATCTAATCAAAGCTTCGTCGCTCGCAGCCATGATTACTGTGCCGGAAATCTTTCAGCATGCCAAAATCGTCGGCGGGCGGGAATTAGATTACATGACTATGTACATCTTGATTGCGCTCATTTATTGGGCAATATGCTCCGTCGTATCGGTTCTGCAGCGCTATTTGGAGAAACGGGCAGAGGTTTTTATGAAATAAGGATTAGGGCTGTTCCAAGAGTCAGGGAAGATTGACTTTTAAGGACAGCCCTTTTTAAATTAGTCATTATTTCTTAACTTCTATACTAAAATGAACTGTAACTGGAATGATCTTAGTTAGCCATTAATTATGAGCATGAATATCAGGACGATTCTATGAACAGAAAGTATTTTGGGGTTTGGATGGTATTAATTGCAATACTGGTATTCTTTACGCAAGAACTAGTGCTTTTTATTATGCTCTATTTAATTTTGCTAATTTTAATGGAAATCAGTGATGAGCTCAAAAAGAAAAATCATTAATATTTGAACGCCCTCTCATCATTAGAGGCCATTTATTCCGTCAAAAAGAAAAAAAGCATTCTAGAACGTTCTCTAAAATGCTTATCCTTCTCTTAATCAAGACCTGGCACCTTTAACACCGCATATCGTTTGGCGATCAAGTGCTTCAGTTGCTCCAAATCTTCTAACGTTGTTCTATTTTGAATATAATCTTTGATTACTGGTGAAAGATTTAAAGAATCATTTTTTTGTTCATATTCTTTTTTGTCCATTGTCATCGTTCCTTCTATGTAGTTTGTATGTTTATTATATAGCTACAATGTTACATCTGGGTTTCTATCTTTTTACATTTTGAAGTTATAGGTCTAAATGGATAAATTTGATTGCCACTTTTATAACTTATCATTTCTTATTACTCTTTGCTGTAAACAAACCAATCATAATCATAATAAGCCCATTCATAAAAAAGACGGATCCATACAAAACCGCAAATAATCCTGTCCCAAATCCTCCTGAATCAAAAGGTCCGATTGCAGCAATCGTGATAAAAAAGACGATAGGGGAAAGAAGAATCAAAATTAAGCCAGACCAAAGCCTTCTTCCCCTATGTTTACCTGCAAGTTTAAAAACAGCCGTATTTGTTAATCCCACTACAACAATGAAGACAAATAAGAAAATGAATACCATTTAACCCCTCCCACTTTACCTCTTATAGCTTACGTAGATGATTCTCTTCCAGCATGTTTGTATATCTCAGTCCATAGCCTAATATCCGGTCCATCCCAATATGGGAAGCAAAAATCAAGCCTATCATCAGTAGCATGTCATTTGACCAAATGGAGCCGTATAAGATAAAGGGCCATACGAACAGGTATGTGTGGAAGATATTATACGATATGGCTCCAACACGCTGATTAACGAGAAAGCCTAAGGCGGATAAATCCGGCGCCATAATCAATAGAAAAAATAACATCCAGCTGTAATCGAATAAAGCATATACATACAAACTGACAAGCAAAACAGCCAAACCTTCCAGACGCAAAAGCCATTTGGGCACCTGGTCACCACCTCCACTTCTTTGTTTTCCCCCTATACTTTCTATTCCGATAGACGGAATCCTTCTTTTATGATGCTGTTTTCGTATAGATTGTTGCTTTTGAATAATAAGGGAAATATCCATTTTGTGATACCATTAAATGGACATACTTTCTTCAACTAAGGGGCAGATTTCACTTTGTATATTGAGGGAGGTTATTTTAACAAGAGCAACTGAGAAAATAACATTAAGTTAATTCAAGTATTTTAAGAGTTAAAATAAAAAACGGGGGAAGAGATGAGTTGAGATCACGTACAAAAACAATCTCATTTTATGTTATATCAATGATTGTTACATATGCGATATTTGCAAGTATAGAGAGTGCAAAACTAAGTTCTAAAACTGTTGATGAAGCATTTGAAAAGTTTAAGAATGAATTTGTTCAAACTGAAATGGGTGATAAAGAATTTTACCGAATTGGGAATTCTACATTTGTGCCATTTGAAGTTGGAAATAGTGTTTCATTAGTCCGGTTTGAAAAAGGGATATTCGGTTGGAAACAAACCTATTATTCTCACGATGAGGATAGAGGTTCTTCCTATACAAGTATTGTTGATGGAGATATCCTTTTGCACGGGATCATACCAAAAGATATAGTGGCTGAAACGGAGACCTTAAAAGTGAACGGAATAGAGGCAGATATTGTTAGGCTCAATGATAAAACGAGCGTTTGGATTTTTATGAATAATAAACCGAAAAACTTTTCTAACAGAAATATAGACTTCTTAGATAAGGATGGACAAATAATCAGTGAAATATAAATACAACTATCATTTCTAAAGGTAGTTGCTATTATTATGAATAAGTATACGTAAACTAAGGGGGCTTTGATCCAACGGGGGATTAATGCCTTTTTGTGTTGAATTCCTTAGAAACGGGCAGTTTAGTTTAATAAGAACGAATCATTAAAAAATTGGGTTAGCCGATTCTTTTTTATATCATTTAATATAAAAGGAATGCAGTTATATACGTAGGTGTGTTAGGGGCGGAAAATAAAACCTTTATCTCATTTCCTTATAGGGATAACTGGTCAAAAGCAGAATTTCACTACTGTCAAATTGACAGTCTTTTTTTTGCTGCTAAAAGGAAAGATAGGCTTACACAAATAAACTTTTATACTTATATAATTTATCATTTTGTGATAAACTTCACTTATATGGCAAAAATAAGCACAATCTCCATTCGTACAGTCTCTATAGAGAAATATAGAATAACACCAAAAGGTATTTTTAAATAATAAATAATTTATAAGGAGGTCTTTTATTGGGCAAACCATTAACAAAAAAACAACGCTTTACTAAAACTACTTTTCGTTTTCTAATGATTACACTTGGTGCATTTTTATTTGCCTTTGGCATCGAGAAATTTTTAATCCCCAATAATATTGTGGATGGTGGCATCGTAGGTATATCGATTATGCTATCGAAAATCACTAATTTTCAGCTAGCCATTTTTCTAATCGTTTTAAATGCTCCATTCATCTACTTAGGTTACAAACAAATAGGTAAAACCTTCGCAATTCAAAGTTTCTACGGAATTTGTATCGCTTCCCTATTCACTATTCTTTTGCATCATTCCGCCCCTTTGACAGATGATCCGTTATTAGCAGCCATATTTGGCGGCATCATTCTTGGTGTTGGTGTTGGTATTGTACTACGAAACTCAGGCGCGCTGGATGGTACAGAGGTTTTGGCTATTCTCATTAGCAGTAAGTCATCATTCTCTGTTGGACAGATTGTTATGTTCTTTAACCTTTTCATTTTAGGTGCTGCTTGCTTTGTCTACAACTTTAACTCTGGAATGTATTCATTGATTGCTTATTTTGTCGCCTTTAAAACGATGGATATTGTAGTAGAAGGATTAGATGAATCTAAGCAGATTGTCATCATCAGCAACCACTATGAAGAAATCGCTAATGAAATCACTACAAGATTAGGTAGAACAGTTACTTTCTTAAATGGGCAAGGTGCCTATTCTAAAGAAGAAAAACGAGTTATTTTCTGCGTGGTCACTCGTTTAGAAGAGGCAAAACTACGGTCAATTGTTGATGGAATTGATGAGAATGCCTTCATTGCTATCAGTCATATCAATGAAGTAAAGGGAGGAAACTTCAAAAAGAAGAACATTCATTAAGAATCCAATATATTTTCACACAAAGAAGAACCGATAAAAAAGCTTATCGGTTCTTTCTTTATTTTCTTGCTTATATGGGTGATTATAATAGTTCCTCTTTTAATAATTGCTTAGCTGATGAACTCCAGGGTAGTCTCACTATAGGACTACCCTGTATTTTATATAATTAGCAGGGGCATTGATTTAAGAAGGATTAATGCCTTTTTGTGTTGAATTCCTTATTGTAGAAACGGGAAGTTTTGTTGAAGAAGGTATTTGTTTTAACGATCCAGAATATATTCCCTTAACTATAAAAAAGAGGGGGAGTTATAATGAAAAAATTAATTATTGGTACTATAGTTTTGTTTGCACTTTTGGTATTACTCTCATTTTTTTTCAATATCAACATATTGTATTTGTTTCCCAATGTAATCGAATGGTCTACCAAGTTCATTCTGCCTTGGATAATCTTATACTGGGTCATAAGATTGCCCAAATTTTCGAAAACAAATAAAGTTGTCGCTTAGGGCATTAATCTAAGAAGGATTAATGCCCTTATCTGTTGAATTGCTTATGGAAGTAAAGGCGTGGATTGAATAACTAAACTGGACAAAAATTATAAGGTCTGCTGTATAAATTCTACAGGCGATAGATAGCCCAGTGTTCCGTAGTTGTTTCTACTTTCCTTAAAAATTCGGGTGATTTCTTTTGAAAGCTCTTTATCTTCAGTTTTCTGCTTACGTTTGCCTTTAAGATTGGTAGATAGTAATAGGTACTGGCCGGAATTTGGAGGACGTCACAATCAGATGATAAAATGACAAAAGGTACCTTTGTTTTAGAAAGAGTGATCCTATGTCTTTCCATCAATCAGAACAGAAACAAGCGGCATCTTATGCCAAGAGTCTGCTTCTTCAACAATCAGAATCGGCGGTTATCGATCAATGGCTGGAATCTTGGGTGGTACTAGTTCGAAAAAATAATTCGAAGGATAATCAACCGGAGCTTTTTCTGATCCACACCCAATCCTTGCATGTGATGCTGGATTCATTAAGCAGTAACTCCTTGAAATACCTTTTAGGCCGCCTTATTAAAGTATATGATTTAACTTGGAGCGGCACATTCTCACCCATCGTATTTGATTCTTCCTTATCCTTGATGACGGAATTGATTGATGAGACGTTCTCTCTTATACAGCTGTTCACCCCCAGTGAGTTCACCTCTTTATTGGCTTATTTGCAGGGAGCTTCTATCAATCCGAACTCCGGCATCTTCTCTTATATTTGGAAAATAGAAAAAAACAGCCGCTTCTTCCGTTCAGCTGATTTCTTTTTGCGCAACAAGGCACTTCACTATCTGTTACACCTAAACGCTGAAAGTGGATATCATCATACTATTAAAGACTTTAAAAAAATACTAAACTTTATAAAAGAGGATAATACAGACATTCTGAATACCCTCCGCCATTATAAAGTCAAAAATCATCAAGGCTGCTATCAATTCATCCATTACTTGTTTAGTGAATTCATGGAAACCGGATTCAATCGAACAAAACAATGTATTCTATGGCTGGATAATGCTGCTGGCCGCACACCGAAAAAACCTTGGATGGATAAATTGTCTACCATCCAGCAGGAGTTTACAGAAGACGAACTAAGAAAAATAACACAATGGATCTTAACGAACGAACAGTTGAAAAGAGAGTCTGCCACTGGCTGGAGTGATCAAATCTATGCAAGATTCTACAAGTCCTCCGAATGGTATGGACAAATGAAAAAAGCAAAGCCCGTTCAATAAATGGCTTTGCTTTCTTTATTTCTATTTCATTCTTTATTTCTTCCTCGTCATTCTTCCAAGCAGGAAGGCTCCTGCAGCGACACCAAGGACAATATTTGTTTTCTTATTAAATACTTGCTTTGTCACTAAGCCAAGGTTTTGCGGCCTTTCAGCAAGACGTCTCATGAAGTAACCGTACCAGTCTGTCCCAAATGGCACATACGTACAGAATTGATAGCCTTCATTGGCCAGTTCATATTGAAGCTCAGTTCTGAATCCGTAAAGCATTTGGAATTCAAATTTGTCTTTCGAAATATGGTTGGCTTCAACAAATCGCTTCACGTGATTGATAACCTGATGATCGTGGGTGGCAATGGATGTGAATTTGCCGTTCATTAAATGATATTCAATTAATCGAAGGAAATTATCATCGATGTCTAGTTTCGTTTGATAAGCAACATCGCTTGTTTCTTTATAAGCGCCTTTCACGATACGAAGGCGATAATCCTTCAACCGTTCAATGTCTGACTGAGCACGGTAGAAATAGGCTTGGATAACCGTTCCGATATTGGGATACTCTTCAGAAAGTTCCTCCAAAAGGCGGAATGACGGTTCAAGACGGTCATAGTTCTCCATATCGATATTAATGAAAAGTTCATACCTGGAGGCCGCCTCGGCAATTTCCTTTAAATTCTGGAGACAGAATGCATAATCAATATCAAGCCCTAATTGAGAAGGCTTTAATGAGATATGAGCATCAACGTCATTGTCATGAATCGCTTCAATCACTTGGATAATCTGTTCCTTTGCTTTGGTTGCTTCCGCATGGTCACTCACGAATTCACCGAGGCAGTCAACCGTGCAGGAGATTCCCCTGCGGTTCAGCTCACGTATGCTCTTAATGGCTTCTTCAATGGTCGTGCCAGCAACAACAGATTTTGCCCCCATTTTCAATCCATATTTCTGTGCGGCTTGGTTCAAGAATTGGTTCTCCGATAACGAAATAAATACATCCTTCAGTTTCAATCTGCAACACCCCTTGATTAACAGCATGGCCGTGCGAACTTCTTATCTATTTCTTGGGTAATCTTGGTCATTCCCATTTCATTTTACCAAGTTACCGTTTAATCTGACAAATTTATCAATGAATGATCTTGCTTTTTTTCGCATCTTCATTGAATTTGTTCACAATTTTGGTAAGCGGCTTTTTAAATATGGTTCCAAAAAGAGTGAATAAGACAGTAATCAAGGATAGCACTGTGATGCACATACTCGCTGTCGGCCAATAGATTCCTCCGACTGATTCCCGCAATAATTTCACCGCATATGTGAACGGCAGGAACGGATAGATATGCTGGAAGAAGGAGGAGGAAACCTCAATTGGGAAGTTAGAGCCTGACCCTGCAACCTGAAGTACGAGCAGAATGATGGCCGCGCCTTTCCCCACATTGCCAAGGACAGATACCAGCGTGTAAATCAGAGCTGTAAAAACAAGCGCAATCAATAGAGAGAATAGAATAAAGTATATCCGATCAGAAATATCAGCCTTTAGCAAAAAGATATCTCCAAGGGCAATGACGGCTGTCTGAATAAGGGCAATCGTCAGGAAGGTCAGCCCCCTGCCGAAATAGACTTGAGCAATGGTATATCTCTCGTCCGGCATATGGACTTCAACCGAGAGCATAGAAACCAAGAGGACAACACCCACCCAAATCGCTAAGGTCGAATAAAACGGCGTACTCGCGGATCCGTAATTCGCAATCGGATACTTCGTGACCTCTTTCAAATCAATTGGATTGGAAAGGAAATCACTGTCATTTTGTACATCAAGTCGCAGGAATTCAATCAATTCCTCTAAATTGATTTCCCCCTTTGCTTCTGTTAATTTACTTGCCGCTTCATTAATTTTGGTGGTGAGCGGTGGCAGATCATTGGCAGCCAAATCTGCAGCAAGTTCTATTGATTTTTTGACTTTCGGCATCTTCTCATCAATCAGTTTTGCAGTCGATACAAGCTCCTTCGATATCCCTGGCCATTGATTCTCTACGAACGCACTGCCAAGCATGATGGATTCCTTTGCAGCTGGATATTTCGTCTCATAGAAGTCATTGGCGGTAGTGATGCCATTCGTAATGGCATCCATATTCGTTTGAACGGCATCGGATGCTTTATCTATAGCTGAAGCTATTTGAGGAAAGGCTGCCTCATACTTTTCAAGGGCCTTAATGGCATCATCGACAATTCCTCCTGCATTCACTAAAATGGATTCAACTTTTGGCAGCTGCTCGTTTAAGGTTTGCAGAACATTATCGGCAGATTCCATATGACTGCTCACATTTTTCAGTGCCTGCTCAATAGCTGGTAAATAGGCACTGTCATAACTGGCCAGTATTTCTTCTATCGCTTTCTGAAGCTGCGAAGCCTGTGCCTGAGCAGCCGACACATTACCATTACTTAGTGATTGCTGAGCAGATTGCGCATAGCTCTGGGCCCTTGCCAATTTCTGGCCAAAACCGCCCAGATTCCCGCTCGTTGCATTGATATCACTGATCAGCTGTCTTTGCGTTCCAAGCATCGATGATAAACGTCCCAATTGATTTTGGGCAGCTGCTGTATCGTTACCAGTGACTGACAAAGCAGAGGTAACCGTTTTAGCGGATGTGTTAGCCAATTGAAGATTTTTCTTAATCATTTGCTCGATGACCTCAAAAGAAGCAGCTAATTTATCCGTGAAATCCTTGATGACGGCTGTATAGCCTGAGCCCGCCTCCATCAGCTCCTTTATTTCAGGAAGAACAGACTGAACCTGGTTAATAACCTCGCTCGCATTTTTTGCCTCGGTTATCGCTGTATTCAAATTATCATGAATCGTATCAAAGTCATTAGTGAGAGATTCAACCGAATCGGCTGCTTGTTGAATCTCTGGTAAATGCTCTTCAAGGACTGCGATTTTCTCCCCGGCCGCCTCAATCTTTGGAAGTGCATCCCTTACCTTGAGGACATTTCCCCCTAGTTCATCGATTTTCGGTATGTACTCAGTATAGCCAGTAGCTTTATTCACTTTCTCTTGAATTTCGGGAAGCTTCTTATTCAGACTGATAATTTGATTGCCGAATTCATTCATCTTCGGAATAGCGGCTTGAATTTCATACAGCTTGTTTTCCATGTTGCGGATGGTTGGGAGCTCTTTCTCTAATTCAACCCCGATTTCCTTAAAGGCCGAGAGCATTTCGGAGGAAACCGTTTCAATAAACTGAGTGCTCACGCTGCTGGCAATGGTGCTTGCACCCTTAGAAGTAATTTTCGGTGCGATTGCATTGATTTTATCATTCACCGTATAAATAATTTCTGGTTTCTCGATATCACCGGTTAAGATACTAGCCATATTCTCTGAGAAATCCTTTGGGATATAAATACTGGCATAATACTTCCCTTGTACGACCCCTTTCTCGGCCTTCTCATGATTCACAAAGGTCCATCCTAGCTTTTTGTTCTTCTTAAGCGATTCTACAACCTGGTCCCCAATATCAATCTTTTTCCCCCTGAATGTATAGCCTACATCATCATTCGCTACAGCCACACGGAGGCCGGATGTATTTCCATAAGGGTCCCATAGAGCCTTTATATTAAACCAGGCATAGAGTGAGGGAAGAATCATCAAGGCAACGATAAGAAAGATAGCAGCTTTGGAACGAAAGATCCGAACCCAATCCGTCTTATATATTCTCCAAATTTTCGACATGCTCATGATCGCCCTTTCATCTGTAGTATGATGGATAGTGTGGGCTAATTTTCAGCATTTATCCTTAGAAGAGCATGCAAAAAAAGCACCTGATTAAAGCACAGGTGCCCAAGGATTTGAAACTATCTCTAGGGTGAAATCGTATAGTTACTATGACTACTATTCAGAAAGGACTAATGCATATGCCAACCTGTAAAGCATGCGGGAATTCCTGGACATGGTCTTCATCGCTAAAGGCCATACTCTCCTTTAGACAGTCGATGATTTGTCCTTATTGTCAAAAAAGCCAATATCAAAGTCAGTCCTCCCGTTTCAGAACATCCTTCATCACCATGATTCCACTACTTCTTCTTCCGTTTTTCATCCTATTTCAACTTTCTATTACCGTTACTTTATTGATCGAACTTGCTATCTTGATTATCATACTATTCGTTCTGCCCTTTGTCCTTATCCTGAGCAATCATGATGAACCGATGTGGTAGCGGGATGAATGCTGCCTATTACAATCTTATATTTTTGCTTTCTGCAATTCTTCTGAGCGATCAAGGAATTCTTTAACACGGTCAACATATTTTTGTTTATCATAGCCGCTGTATAGGGCACCAGCCATACGGACAGGATCTCCAAAGAAGAAGCGCTCGTACAAGGTCTGCCTTGAACCAAATGAACTCATGCACACATCCCAAGCCAATCTGTATAATTTGACACGGTTATAGGCATCTCCATTGGCCGATTGGAGATACTTATCCAAATCCGGCCGCAGCTCTGATTGGAAATCCTCTTCGGTTGGGATGGCCATTAAGCCGCTTGCTCCCATGAGCTGCATAATCTCCGTAAAGCGGGGATAGATTTTCGGGAAATAATTCCTCGCTGCATTTAACGGAGCGAAATCCGGTGTCATAATGCCCCATTTATCTATGGAAGCATTGGCTTCCGATGCAGCTACATATGCCTTCAATGTCTCAAGGGCAATGATGACTTCTGAAATTTTTTCCTGAATATGCTGATACTGGCCGATATTAATGGTTTCAGCCATGAGCTCAAGAATTCCAAGGACGAACTCAGTCTTAGCAACATTCTTGGATACAACCTGATGTGTCATATGAACAACCGCGTTGCTCTCATTATAGGCCTGGTTACAAATATTAACATCGCCTAAAGCAAAGACACGGTCCCATGGAACGACCACATCATCGAAGACGACAATAGTGTCCATTTCCTCAAACCGGGAACCTAGCGGATGGTCAAATGAGGATTTGCCATAATCAAATGACTCTCTGCAAATAAACTTCAGACCAGGTGTATTGTTCGGAATGGAAAAGGCATAAGCATAAGGATTCTCTTCCTTCCCCTGCTTAAGCAATGTTGAAGGGAATACCATGATTTCATCGGTAATGCCCCCCTGTGTCGCTAGTAATCTCGCCCCTTTTATAACCACACCTTCATCCGTCTTCTCCTTGATTCGTGCCGCAATATACGGATCATTCAGTTTAGAGGCACTGACCCCCCTGTTCACCTGCGGCTGGATGAGGGTATGTGTTAGAGAAAGATCATTCTCACGGCAATGCTCGTAATAGCGAATCATGTTTTGCTTATACTGCTCATCCTGTTTGCCAAACATATCAGCAGCCGCTCCATAAGCCATAATACCGACATTGATATAATCAGGAGAGCGTCCCATCATGCCGCCTGTATAGACAGCCCACTCCTGCATCATTTGACGTCTCATCATCAGCTCGTCTTTCGTCCTTGGCTGGATAAAGGATGTTCCTACCCTTTCTCCGGAAGATGGAGAGGTATAGGTCATATATTCCTTCTTGCCGGGCTGATGCTGAAGGTCATACAGCTCAGCCTGGGACTTCATGACTCCCTTAAAGGCTGGATGCTCAGAAATATCACCCTCTACTTGCTTTCCATTTATCCACACATTTGCTTTTGCCTGATTGACCCGCTCTATGTATTCTTTGCCTGTTTTAGCTCCCAAAGTATCTCCTCCTTTTTATAAAGCGCTTACATTTTCTCTTGAAAACATCGTATCATGTGGTAATCTATAGGAAAAATACAAAAAAAGAAGCTTAATCTATCTAAAAAAAGTATAATCCAGCTAATTGGAGGTGAACGATTGGATATTCGTCAGCTTCGTTACTTTGCGGCAATCGCCGAGGAGGGACAAATCACTAGGGCAGCCAAAAAGCTGCATATGGCTCAGCCTCCTCTCAGCTATCAGCTAAAGACACTTGAAGAGGAGCTCGGACAAACCTTGTTTGAAAGAAACGGAAAAGCCATGGAATTAACCGAAGCAGGAAGATTATTGTACGAACGGACAAATGAATTATTTCGCTGGGTCGAAGAGACTACCCAAGATGTTCAGCAGGTTGGAAAAGGATTAAAGGGAAACTTGGCAATTGGAAGTGTAAAATCCAGCTTTTCTTATTTACCGGAAAGAATCAAACAGTTCAGAGATGAATACCCTGAAGTCATATTTCAGCTCTATGAGGGAGATTCATACAGGATAGCCGACTATTTACTGAATCGGGATATCGAAATCGGCATTGTACGTCTCCCGCTTGACCTCCATCAATTTCACACCATGCCTTTACCGACTGATCAATTTGTCTGTGTGCTTCCCAAAAGTATTAGCTGCAGCGATTCCTTGCATATGTCCGATTTGGCCGAGATGCCGATTATGCTGCTGCATCGAGTAAGGGGAGTCGGATTATACGAACTAGTTATAGATACATGCCGGGATAACGGACTTGAGCTAAATGTGATTTGTCATTGCCCAGATACTTCGATGCTTCTCACCTTGGTAAGAGCTGGCGTCGGCGCCGCTTTATTGCCTTTATCCGCCATACCTGCATCTTCGGAAGAATGGTGGATAGTCAAACATATCGAGGATTTGCACATCAATTCTGAATCCGCCGTCATCTGGCTTAAAAACCGCCGTCTTTCAAAGCAGGCTGAGCGGTTTTTGGACAGTCTGCCAACCTCCGGACCTAAAATACCAAATATTTGAATATTAAATGAATTTCATATATGATTTCATATATGATTATTAATTGATGAAAGGAAGGCGATGATTTGAGCAATCCAGTTTTCGACCGCTCCTCCATTTGCGCCCAGCTGCTCAGCGGGACTTCCCTAGCCTACTCAAATGCAGGGAATCCCATTATGGGAACTGTTTACGGGACATTATTAAATGTCAAGGATGCCTATCAAGAACTAGAATCTCATATGAAAAACAAGCCGTATCAAAAACCGCCAGAAGCTCCAATTCTATACATCAAACCAAGAAATACATACAATCAGCATAAAGGAATCATTTGGCTCCCAAAAGGAACTGAGCGTCTTCGAACAGGCCCTTCCCTTGGCATTGTCATTGGCAAAACAACCAAATCCATTGTAGAGGATGACGCGATGGACTATATTCAGGGCTACACAATTGTTAACGATATCAGCATCGAGCATGACAGCCTGTACCGGCCGCCCATTCGTTTTAATGCAAGAGATGGATTTTGCCCTATCGGCCCAGATGTAAAAAAAGCCAGCCTAGTAACAGACCCGCACAATCTTCGAATCGATGTATATATAAATGAACAACTCTCTCATACCAGCTATACGAGCGAACTGATCCGCTCTATTCCAGCTTTATTAACAGATGTAACCGAATTTATGACTCTATATCCCGGAGATATTCTTATGGTCGGAGTCTCCCATAACCCGCCCGTCATACATGATGGAGACCTGGTCAGAGTCACAATTGAACAGATTGGCAGCCTGGAAAATCAGGTGATGTCAGAAACACAAGCAGAACAGGAGGGGAAATGATGAAGGTTGCCCGTATTGCCTATAAAGGGTCCATTCATATCGTGACTGAAAAGGATGGAAAACTTGCCATGCCTGACGGGCAAATGCTCGAGGAGGATCAAGTCGTCTGGCTTCCGCCGGTGAATCCCGGCAGCACGGTGTTTGCTCTTGGGCTGAACTATGCCGATCATGCGAAAGAGCTCGATTTCTCTCCCCCAAAGGATCCCCTTATCTTCCTGAAGGGACCAAATACCTTCATCGGCCATAGAGGAGAAACGAAACGCCCCATAACGGCTAAGTATATGCATTATGAATGTGAGCTTGCCATTGTCATCGGCAGGAGAGCCCGCCATGTCAGCCGCAAGAATGCACATGATTATATAGCTGGCTATACGATTGCCAATGATTATGCTATCCGGGATTATCTCGAAAACTATTACCGGCCTAACCTGCGCGTCAAAAACAGGGACACCTGTACACCTCTCGGACCGTGGCTTGTGGATGCATCCGATATCGAGGACCCATGCAATCTTACACTGCGAACGTATATTAACGGGAATCAGACACAAGAAGGTCATACACGAAACATGATTTTCACACCCGATTATCTAATTGAATACTTAAGCAGTTTTATGACCTTGAATCCAGGGGACATTATATTGACAGGAACACCAGAAGGTCTGGAAAATACGGCAATTGGGGATGAAGTCATGACAGAAATTGAAGGCATCGGCCGACTTAAGAGTACAATCATCGCTGATCAGCCATTAACGGAAGAACAGCCGCTCTCCTCCAGTATGAGGAGGTCCTGATAAATGCCCCACTTAACCATCGAATACACAGATAATCTAGCCAATCAACTTCAAGTGAAAGAACTGCTAAAGAAATCTGGTCAAGTTCTCTACTCCTTCCAAGATGTCTACCCAATTGGAGGAATACGGGTAAGGGCTATTCAATTAACCGATTATTGGATTGCAGATGGCACAGAAGATGATGCCTTTGTTCATATGACATTAAAAATTGGCGCAGGCAGGACAGATAAAGAAAAGAAGGATACATGCGATAAGCTCTTTCAGATGCTCGAGGATCATCTGCAGGATTTGTATCAATCACGCTATCTCGCTCTTTCATTGGAGTTATATGAATTTAGTGAACTAGGCACCTATAAGAAGAATAATATTCATAAACGGTTTAGGTGATGTAAACAAGAGCCTTATTATACATCGCATGCAATAAGGCTCTTCCATTTATATTAAGTAGACCATCCCATAAGATACGATTATTTCTGAGAGAGATTATTAACCCATTGTTCCTTCCATTGAAAATAGGATTCATTATTGTCGTTATGTAAAAATAACTCTTTCGGATAAGGCAAAGCTAGTTCCGGCATATTTTGAGGATGAAAATATTGAAGGTCAGCCGTTTCTTGATCCATTGGATTTAGTTTACCGCCTTGAATAACACAATCAAACAAAAAAAGAGAATATTCTACTTGATGCCCATTTGGGTATTGATAACGATATTCCTCCCCGCCAAATACCCCCAATAACTTTCGTGGCTCAACAGATAATCCTGTCTCTTCCCATACTTCACGAACCATCGCTCCTGCAGGTGCTTCTCCAGGTTCAATCGCACCAGCAGGAAGACTCCATTTCTCACCATTTCCTTTGTTCTGTAACAAAATTTCTCCCAATTCATTTCGAACAACCCCTGCTACGCTTGGGATGAATAATAAATCATTCCCTACTTTATCTCGAAGTTTTTGATAATAATCTGACATCCCCATTTTTTGCCTCCTTAGGTTTTATTTATACTCTCAAATACTCTTGATAACGAACCAGTCGTTCTTCACCTAATCTGATACTTTAGTGCAAGACAAAAAGCTTATGAATTTGACTATTTGGTTTCCTTTTGAATTTAGGGGAGATTAATCCCTCGTGAAGTCCCTGTTATTCACCCTATTGTCCATGTAAATCGTCACCATATTGTCGATGTCCCTCGACATAGTTTTAGACATTTTAGAAGAGATGAGTTTATTGAACATGGATTTCCTACTCGACGTTCTTGGTAAATCTTCATAAGATTTAACAATTTATATTGGAGGGTGGATCTTTTTCCGGAACCACCCTTTTTAGTAGAGTATGTTCTTGTATGCAGGGGAAAGGAATAGAATTGTAAATATATTCAACTAATCTTTTCTACCATTTAGTATAGTAGGATTTTTTAACAATTATATTATCACTGGACAAAAAGGCATATCCGTTTAGGATTATGCCTTTTTTGTTTTCTTCAAATAAATTCCATCTCGAGATTTCAAATCTATTTCATCCAGAAGATCTCTATAGAAACTAAGATTAAAAGAATCATACAATCACCACAAACTGCCGCCGTTAACTCAGCCCGCCGTACTTCCCGCCAAAGAATAACAGCGGCTTTCCTTCGTTCAGCAGCAGTTCCTTCACTTCACCAATAAACAAGGTATGATCACCAGCAATCTGTTCACTGTATACGTCACAAAATATACTGGCAATGGCTCCCTTGATCAAAGGCCGTTCATCAACCCAATCAAATTCTACATTCTGTTTTTCTTCTGACTGTCCTGCAAAAAGGCGTGAGATGGATTCCTGCTCCTCCGACAGAATATTAATGACGAAGCTTTGCGATTGCTGAATCTTTTGCAGCATCCTTGCCTTTTCACCGATTGAAATCATGACGAGCTTTGGATTTAGGGAAACAGACATAAAGGCATTGGCTGTCATACCGTGAACCATCCCATCTGCCTTTGTTGTCAGAACGGTCACTCCTGTGGCGAATTTTCCCATCGCTGAACGAAACAAACGATCCTCCATTTATCCTCCCTCATTTCTAACAGATTCCACATGTCTTCTATATGATGAATTCAGGCTTCTTTTTCTTCAGCAGGGGCTCTTTCATTCTGCAGACTTCTCCTGTATGAACATCCAGCACCTCCGAGGCTTCGTCAAACCAGCAGTCTGGCGCTTTCGCTCCCCAAAATGTCTGTCTCCTCGGGTCATCTAACTGCCAATGCAGAGGGCCGACATCTGGATCACAGGTCAGATAATCTCCGTTATAGAGCTCAATACGATGGCCGTCCGGGTCTCTTAAATATAAGAAGAAGGCATTGGATAAACCATGTCGCCCAGGTCCCCGTTCAATCGAATGAGCAAACCCTAGAGCAGCGAGCACATCACAAGTATGAATAAGCGCTAAGGGGTCTGGAAGCCAGAAACCGATATGATGGAGCCTTGGACCAACCCCGTTCATGAAGGCATGGTCATGCACACCATGCTTTCGGTGCAGCCAGCATGCCCAGAGTTTTCCGTCTTCATCAATCGTATCCTCTGAGCAGGAGAATCCAAGCTCCTGAGAATAGAAGTCATGTGCTTTTTGAACATCCGGTACTGCACAGTTCACATGGTCGATTCTTTGCACTCTGGAGCCCTTGTAAAGGTCATATCTTTGCAACAACCGCTCCACCTGGTTCATTTCATGAAAGAATTCTACCGGAAGCCCGGATATATCCTGGGTGCGTAAAGCTCTGCCCATAGCATGCTGGCTTCCTTTATCCATCCATTTTGTCTTTAATCCCTTAGCGGTAAATAGATTCTCCAGCGCATCCAAGTCTTTGTCATTTGATACTTTATAGCTTATCGCCTCAACACTTGGTGCTTCAGCCTTTTGAAGGACCAGACTGTGATGATGAATTTCCTCCAGTCCGCGTAAATAAATATGCGTATCTGTACTTTCTGTCTCAATGAACCCTAAAGTATCGATATAAAATTCCCTGGAACGATTCAGATCAGTGACATTCAATATCGTTCTCGCAACACGAATAATATTAAAGTCCATAAACTCCTCCCTTTCCGAGTGGTATCCTTACTGAATTTCTGTTGCGGTAATCTGCTGCTTCTTTTTCACCCCAAATTTTGGAATGGACTGTTCGCCAATCGCCACATGAACAACCTGTGTTTCAGTATAAAATTCGAAGCTGTAATGGCCGCCCTCCCGGCCAACGCCGCTGTTTTTAGATCCGCCGAATGGAATACGCAAATCTCGTACATTTTGAGAATTAAGCCATACCATACCGCTGTCCACCTTCTGAGCCAGTCGGTGACCCCTTTTGATATCACCGGTCCATACATAAGCTGCCAAACCATACTTTGTATCATTCGCCATCTCAAGCGCCTGTTCCTCTGACTTGAATGGAATGACCGCCATAACCGGTCCAAAGATTTCCTCTTGTGCGACAGTCATATCATTCCGGCAATTCAAGAGGAGTGTTGGTGCCACGAAATTCCCCTCTCTTAATTCAGGCGGAATTGTTCCGCTAACGATTTCCGCTCCCTCCTCTTCAGCCAGCTGAATATACCGCTTCACATTTTCGTAATGCTCCCTATGAATCAGCGGACCGACTTCACTAGCGGGATTCATCGGATCCCCGATGATGATATTATTCACACGTTCTTTCAGAGATTGAACAAATTCCTCATAAATCCCCTCTTGGATAAATAAACGGGAATTTGCTGTGCAGCGTTCCCCATTAAAAGAAAAGATGCCCCATACGACTGCATCAAGCGCCTTCTCTACATCCGCATCATCAAAGATAATGGCAGGAGACTTGCCTCCTAATTCCATCGAAACACGCTTTAGTGTCGCTGCTCCGTTGCGAATGATTTCTGAGCCGGTTTTTGTTTCTCCCGTAAAGGAAATTAATTGAACGTCCGGATGGGCCACTAAGGCAGCTCCGGCCGTTTCCCCAAATCCATGTACAATATTAAAGACCCCTTTTGGAAGACCTGCCTGGTCAATGATTTCAGCCAGCTTGTTTGCCGTCAAAGGCGACCATTCCGCAGGCTTCAGCACGACCGTATTCCCTGTCGCAAGTGCAGGTGCCACCTTCCATGTCTCCAGCATAAAGGGAGCGTTCCATGGCGTAATCAACCCGGCTACCCCAACAGGCTTGTGAATCGTGTAATTGATGTATTCCTCATCTACCTGGTACGCTTCCCCGACAAGGCGGCTATTGACCATCTCCGCATAAAAGCGGAAATTCTCCGCTGCTCTCGCTGCCTGCTTCTTTGTTTGGCTGATTGGCAAACCCGTATCTAATGACTCTAAATAAGAGATCTCCTCTGCTTCCTGTTCAATCAAATCTGCAATTTTTTTGATATAACCCAATCGTTCCTTTACGGATAACGCTCGCCATGGCCCATGGTCGAATGCTTGTCTTGCCGCTCCAACCGCTAAATCAATATCCTCTTTTTCTCCCTCGGCAACCTGATTGATTTCTGTATTTGTAAAAGGACTGATATTACTGAACCGGTTGTTTGAAATCGCTTCCAAAAATTCGCCGTTTATATACTGCTTTACATTCCGAACGACATAGGCTGTCATCGAACTCCTCCTGTCCATAAAGATTATTGGTTAACGCCTTCTAAATATCCATATGTTTGCAAAGTTTGCTTAATCTCATCGTGAAGCTTACCTGAAGGGGGTTCCATCGGCGGTCTCATCGCCGGATGAATCTTGCCAATCATGCCCATGGCAGCCTTCAATGGTCCTGGGTTCGTTTCCTTAAAAAGTACATCATTCAGCGGCATCAGCTTATAATGCAGGTCAAGCGCTTTATCGACATCGCCTGCTTTCCAATAGTTATACAGGTCGGCAACCTCCTTCGGCGCGACACATGCCGTTGCGCTGATATGACCAGCTCCCCCAATCGCAAGCATTGGGTAACAAAGAAGTTCAATACCGGAATATAGGAGGAAATCCCTCCCGCAATGAAGCAAGACGCGATTCACATGCTCGAAATCCTTATTGGATTCCTTCACACCAATAATATTCGGACAATCCTCCACCAGTCTCGCCAATGTCTTAACCTCAAGGTTCACAGCGGTTCGTCCCGGAATATTGTAAACAATGATTGGGATATCAACGGAATTAGCAACTGTCTTGAAATGATTGTATAATGCTTGCTGATTAGGCTTGTTATAGTACGGAACAATTACCAGCGCTGCATCCGCTCCCATCTCCTGAGCGCGCTTGGTTAAATGCAAAGTCTCCCGCTGATTGGCTGAGCCGGTACCCGGCATAACAGGCACCCGTTTGCCGGCTGCTTTGATGGCCGTTTCCATGACCATTTCTCTTTCTTCTATGGACAATGAGCTTGGTTCACCTGTAGTCCCGCAAACCGAAACGCCGTGAGATCCACTTTCAATATGCCAGTCAATCAACTTTCTCAAAGCTTCCGTGTCCACATCCAGTTCTTCATTAAATGGCGTAATAATCGGGGCTATTGACCCTCTCAATCTACTCTTAACATCCTCAAACATCTAACCGCTCCTTTTCAGTATATTCAGAAATTTACGGGTGATAGGCATGCATCTGCCCATCCTTCGCCTATAAAATTTGCTGGCTGCTATCTCCTTTTCGATGGAGGAAAGCATCAATCGTATTCTTGCGATGCTTCCTGATAATAGATTCAACTTGTTCCATAGGGGCTCTTTCCTTCAAACATTGAATTAGCTCTGAATGCTCTTGAATGGATTGGTACGCTCTTTTGGGAACCATTGAGAAAATAGATTTACGTACTCGATCCATCCGGTCCTGTGTCTCTTCAATTTTCTCAACCAACACGGGGTTGCCGCATTTTTGAATAATGCTGGCATGGAAGGAACGATTTAGTTCTCCAAATAACTCAAACTCATATTCACCGACAGCCTTTTCCATGTCATTGTTTAATTGAATCAGCTTTTCAATGTCCTCGTCAGTTAAAAGCTGGGCGCTGAGTGCTGTAGCATAGCCCTCTAAAACACTTAGAACATTAAGGGTATCGATATACTCTTTTTCATCTATGCTTGTTACAACAGCCCCGCTATATGGCTTGTAGGTAATGAGCCCCTCTGACTCCAATTGTCTAATGGCCTCCCTAACTGGAATAATGCTCACCCTCAGCTCTTTTGCCACTTGATCAATCACAATCCGCTGCCCAGAACCAAAGGTACCGTCCAAGATGCGTGCACGTAAATGCGTATACACAAATTCTTTTTTGCTCATTGATTTTACATTCCTTTCCATACGGATATCATATATGAAATCATATATGATTTCAATTTAATTTTTAATCTTCAGAATATTTTAGGTCTAACTGCTTATTGCTAAAGCTTATCCTGCATTTCATAACTCCCGCATCATTCAGCATTCATACAGAAAAAGCATCCCTCTATCCAAAAGGATAGAGGGATGCTTTTTGGTTAACGCTTATTAATTGGAGAATGGATAACTCATGACAATCAATTCTCCTTTAGGTCCCATCCGTCTCTCCCATGAGTCCACGAAACCGCATTTCCTATATAAGCTTTGTGCAGCCGTATTCTTCACATTTACGGCAAGGATGATTTCTGTCATGTCTTAGAAATGAAATTGAATGAACGCTGGCAGCAGACTCAAAGCCTTTTTGGCATATCCCCTTCCTAGGTAGCGGTGATCTGTCGAGAATGCCCGGATTAGGATCGCCTGCTTATTTGTTGTGTAAGTGCTAGTTCCCTCTCCGTGATGAAGGACGAAGAAGGTGACAAGTTGATCTTCCTCAATTGCCAATACTGGTAAACGGTGAGCATCACCTTTAGAGAGCTCAATGCATTCAGAAGGCATAGCCGTATAGCGCAGTTGGTCATCCTGCAATTGGTATTGTTTGGTTTTTGCTTGATAGCAATCCTTGTAAAAGTGAAGCTCCATCATCCCATCCCATCCCCTCAAAAGAACATTTGTTCTAATTATACCAATATATTCAAGATGGGTGCAATCTAATAATCATCTATCTTCTTTCTGGGATTTCTAATAGTTCATTGACTTGATTGATATAAACGGCTATCGCAAAAAACACTATCCAGCAAACCTAAGAAACGAAAAAGGATCTCAGAGACATATCATTCCTCGCCGATCTTATGTAAAGTCCTATAAGACATCTTTGCCTCGTTCCTAGCAGAATGAAGGGAATATACCGTCTCATTTCCTCCAGATAGAGCAAACCGTTTTGTCCTATCGCCTGTTTTTACGAGAAAAAAATTCATACATTTCACTAAGCCATAGTCTTCTGCAAACCAAGCCATTCCTACTGTATACCAGTAAAGAGGGTGAATCAAATATAACTCCTGTATGCGGGCTTGTTCTTCATCTGACAAAGGTGGAAAAATTCAGCCTATGTGCGCCGTTGTTATATGTCAGTTTTTGTAAACCAATTAACACCCTATACAATCAATCAAAAGTACTACTATAACAAATTAGTATGAAAAGAAAGTAATAACATCATCCTCAAATTAATTTAGAGTAGTTTTCCCATTCGATTTGCATATCATTAGACCCATTCCACTCTAACCAAATCTAACAATAACCAATCATCCATGCATGCCTGCAACCATTTTTTAAGGGTCTAAAAACCTATTTTATACCATTTTTCATTAAGTTTCGAATATTCTCTTCCATTCCTCCTGTATCTTTAGCCACATTGACGTTAATTAACCTGACTCTATATTATTAATTTTGTAACCATTATTTAATATTGTAAAAAGTTTGTAAGTTTTACACACATTTTGAAACAAAAGGGGACTCATTATGGAAATGCATATTGGATTGATCATTACGTTAATCATGTATATCATCTTCTTTACTTTTCAGTCACTATACATTTTCATACCGCTTCTAACGGTAAAAGGCCCACGCTTCTCTGGCAAAGAGAATACCTTTGAACAAGGGATATCTGTCTTAATACCTGCCTACAATGAAGAATCGGTCCTGAAAAATTGTATACAAGCCATGCTCCATGTCGATTACCAAAAGTATGAAGCGTTCATTATTAATGACGGGTCATCTGACAACTCAATGAAACTTTTGAACTCTCTCCTTCAGCTGAAGGAATGCAAGAGAAATAAAGCTAATGTGCTGGAGCATAAAGCGATACGGGGAGTCTATCAATCTAAACTCTACCCAACCATTTTTGTTATTGATAAGGAAAATGGCGGAAAGGCTGATTCCCTCAATGCAGGGATTGAATATGCCTCCTTTGAGAATATTATTACGCTTGATGCTGACAGCTCATTAGATGTCCGTTCACTAAGCATCATTAATGAAGCTTTCACTGATAAAGATGTAGTAGCTGCCGGCGGTATGGTTCATATCGGACAGGCTTTTCACGGAGATTACACAAATCCTAAGCCACGGTTTTCGATTAATCATTTAATGAAGTTTCAATTTATGCAATATTTAGCCAATTTCTATTTGTATAAGATCACACAGACAAGGTTTAATGCGTTAGCCATCATTTCAGGCGCATTTGGGGTATTTAAACGGAGCATGCTTTTCGAAGTGAAGGGGTACCGTATCACGGTCGGCGAGGATATGGACATCACGATGAGGATTCAACGTTTGATCAAGACCAAATATCCTGATAAGAAAATCATCTTCATTCCAGAAGCCGTTTGCTATACAGAAGGACCGGAAACCTTCCGGGATTTGTTTAAGCAAAGAATCCGCTGGCAGAAGGCCTTTATTGACTGCATTATGATTTATGGCACATCACTCTTCAGGAAATTTGGATTTGGCGTTTCTGTCTTTCTATTAGTGGATGCATTGATGCTCGGTACATTGACCGCTTTCCCGACGTTAATTATTCCATTCATGATTCTTTTATCCGGTTCAGGCGCTGTCCTTGCACTCATGCTCTTTCTCTTTTCCTTCAGCCTTGGTGTTTTCCAAAGTGTCGTGAGCTTAATCATCACCCACCGCCTTGGCCATGCCTTCACGGTACGCGACCGGCTCCGGCTTTGCTATTTCGTCCCATTAGAGATTGTCAGTTATCGTTTTCTCGGCGTTATTTTTAATACCTTTGGAACAGTCGCCTATTTCATCAATAAGAACAGCTGGAATAAGGTTCAACGCGTTGGGAAACAGCACCAAACGTACAGCGAAGAATTGACTGGTTCAGAGAATGTCATTCCTATTCTGCAGAAAAGCAAAAAAACGAGCTAGAGGTAGATGAATATGAAGAGAAAGTTTAATACAACGTTTATACTTGTCTTTGTTGTCCATTTTGCAGTACTAAGTGTTCTATTCGCCCAAAACTTTGAAGCAATTGCCTATGGCAAGCTGCAATTTGTTTCAGATAAGCCGCTTGAATTGGATCGTAAAAATGAAATTCGGACTTTTGATGACACCAAAAAGAAGAAAGCGAAACAGGTTCCAGTTCTGATGTATCATCGTATTATTAAATCAGATGACCTCCAAACGAACCACTATAATGAAGAGGGAGAACTATACGGTACGATTGTGACAAAGGAACAATTTAATGAACAAATGCGCTTTTTACATAAGAAGGGCTATACAACATTAACCTTAGCTGAGTTTCAGGCTTATATGAATGAGGATTTGGATGTACCTGAAAAAAGTGTGCTTATCACCTTTGATGATGGGTTCAAGGATAATTACATCAATGCATATCCCATCCTGAAAAAATATGATCAGCGCGCATCTATTTTCTTAATTGCTGGAAATATCGACCGAGATCCAAGAGATTATGACCCGGCAGATGCCCAATTCTTAAGTGTTGAGGATATTGAGGCTAGTACAGATATCTTCGATTATGAAAGCCATACGTACAAATTCCATGAACGAGATGAAAGCGGAGCTGCTTTCTTAACATCTAAGCCGAGGGAGGATGTCCTTGAGGATATTGAGATTGGCATGGAGCTTGTCGGCTCCAAGACAGCCTTCGCCTACCCGTTTGGTGAGTATGATGGTGAGACCATCAAAATCTTAGAAGAGCTAGGGATGGAAATGGCCTTTACGATTAAAGATGGAATGGCTAAACCAGGAGGCAACCTTCTCGAGATTCCAAGAAGGGGAATCTACCCGGGGACAACGATGGAGATTTTCGAACTTCTCCTTACCTATGAATAAGCAAAGGACCGAAAGAGGATACGCCTTCTTTCGGTCCTTTCTTTATGTAGATATTCATGATGAGCTTCCAGTGAGTCTCACCTTTTGCTCATTATTCGTCTGTTCAATTATTAAGACATTTTCGAGTAAGTGATCAATGAACGGGGGATAGAAATCGGCTGTTTCCTCAAGGCTTGCGTACAGGACATTTGCTTTTCTAGCAGCCTTCTTCAAAAAGGCCATATAGGATTTCACAAGAATCAGCTTCTTCCTTTTCAAATCAAACTCAGCAAGTTGAATATGATAGCTTCCTTGCCCCTTAGCTTTCTCCTCATACAGTTCCTTAAGCTCCACCTCAAGCGTTCGGATGGCGTAATATTCAGAGAGCAGCTGCGGAGATACAGATGCCTCATGGTCTTGTATCTTATCAAGGATCCTTTCAGCTAAGGAACAAGCATCCATTACTTTTACTGATTCCTTTTTTCGATGCTCTTTAATCAAATATAATTCTCTTTCAAAAAATCCGTAGGTTTGTTTAATTCTCATCGCTTGAGGAAGAATGGTTGAACTCAATTGAGAGAACACTAGCCTATTTTCCTGCTTTTTCTTTTGGGACCATACACCCTCTGCAGCAGACAGAATTGAGCTTAATAGTTGGGAAGCTTTCTTCATGCCCATCCTCCTTCATTATCAGCCATATACTATTTTCTTTTCTATCGACACATTAAACTCTCATTAAACCTAGTATAGCGATAAGGTGACTTTTATCCTACAAAAAGAGCATTTAGACCTACCTATCCTAACACGGAATTCTGGACAAAAAAAGGAATGAAGAGCCCAATGACTCCTTATTCCTCAATTCTTCTCTCGTTTCGGCCTCTCTTCAAATACAAGCTCGATTAAATAAGAGATAACCCCTAATAACAATTCCGTTCTTACAGGGATGGTTATCCCTAATATACATTCATCTGCAATATAAAATGACAGGGCGGAGAATGCTACCATCATGATTGATCGTATAATGAACCGTTTAGAGGATTGAAATCCTCTGCTCACGAAACCTGTTACCAGTTTAGAGAGCGGCTCTATAAAGAAATCAATCAAGAGCAGCAGCAACGTAAAATAAACAAGGGCCTTCACCGACTCGTATGTAACGCCAAGCAGACTGAAAAAGCCTGCGATCCCAAAGAAAAAGATGCCAAAGACGAGCAAAATCGCCAAAAGGACTAAAATGACGACCATGCCGAGCGCAAGCAAACTCCCAAACCACCCCATGTCCTTGAAATCATCATCATGATTGTCCTTCAATGGTCCCCGACCTTTCTAGTATGTATTTTCATCAAAGGATTGCTATCCGATAAAATGAATGATACTATATACTAAGCATACAAGAACACATTGAAATAGTACCATTTTCAAGATATATTCTTCCTAATAATCATGATTTCCACCCTTTTATTGATTGCTTCACCCAGATACATAAAATAAAAGGAGGTTATTTTATGGAAGAATTGTACGAGCCGTATATTAGAAAGTATGATTTCTTTATCTATGAGGATGAACTGTTTCACAATGTAGATTTAGATTTTGAAGAATATGTGAAAGAAGATTAATAAACAAAGGATTGGTCCAATCTATGGCACCAATCCTTTCTTATTTTATGCGGATCGTTTATTCATATTCCTTCTCAAACATTTGGTTGCTCCTGACAGTGTCAATTGGCCGTACCACCGATTCAATATATTCACGCTTTGGCTCAAGGAATGGCGGCAAAGATAATTTTTCTCCCAAAGTCTCATATGGTTCATCCCCCATAAATCCCGGTCCGTCAGTCGCAAGCTCAAATAGAATCTGCGGAGCCACTCTCGTATAAAGTGATTCAAAGAAATGGCGATCAACATAGCCGGAAGACGGCAGACGGAATTGCTTCATCCGTTCAATCCATTCATTCAATGCCTCTGTATCCTCGACTCTGAAGGCCGCATGATGTACCGTTCCATAGCCCTGCTGCGCATATGGCAAGGATGTGTTCTTCTCCACGATAACCTGTGCTCCATTTCCGCCTTCACCCATCTCAAATAAATGGATATCCCCATCATGGTCGATTTCAGTGAAATGATAGACCTTCTCTAATACTTCCTTGAAGTAATCAAATTCAGCAATTCGAATATGAACCGGTCCAAGCCCTGTAATGGCATATTCGAGCGGAATGGGCCCGTTTTGCCATGGGATGCCGCTTGGCACACCTTCATTCTGCTCATCAGAAATCAATTGGTACTGCTGATCATCAAAATCTGCAAAAGACAGCGTCTTCTTCCCAAATTGCTCCTTGATGCCTGTATGTTCAATCCTTAAGCGGTTAAATCTCTTGACCCAATAGTCCAGCGCCTCATCTGTCGGCACCCGAAAGGCTGTTCGATAAATCTCATTTGTTCCATGGGAACCTTTAGGAATCCCCGGAAAATCAAAGAATGTCATATCTGTCCCTGCATTGCCCTTGTCATCGGCAAAGAATAAATGATAGGTTTGTATATCGTCCTGATTGACTGTTTTCTTAATCAGCCTCATCCCAAGCACATGCGTAAAGAATTGATAATTTTTCTCTGCACTGCTTGTGATGGCTGTGACATGATGAAGTCCTTTTATTTTGTTCATAAATCATCCACCCCCATATTGATACTTTTAATTTATCTCGAATTCGAGATAATGTCAATTTATTCGCTTTTTGAATTTTTCTTAATCCACATCACCTTTCATATAAAAAACAACTACCTTTTGATTTTTACTTCAACATCTTGATCCCACTGCCTTCACGTTTATAAATAATAAAAAGCTGACCCGAAAGCCAGCTCTGCCCAAAGCATCTAAATCATCCATTATTTTTAAGAGTCTTTAACAATGCCGGCCTTCTCAGCCGCCATTCCTTTTATCGCAGCTCCTATGTGACGAATCGCTTCCTTCCCTTGGTCAAGCGCGTCTGCCATACTGACAAAGCCATGAATCATCCCTTTATATTCCTTATATTGCACCGATACACCAGCGGCAGCAAGTGCATCTGCATACATCCTTCCCTCATCCCGAAGCGGGTCATATTCTGCCGTTAAGACAAGGGCCTTCGGAAGAGCGCTTAAATCCCCAGCCGACAGCGGGGAGGCATAAGGTGAGGTCCTGTCCTCATCACGGAGATATTGATAGGCAAACCAATTCATCATATCCTTCGTCAGAAAGTAACCCTCTGCATTCTCTTTCATGGAAGGAGTTGAAACAGTAAAGGATGTGGCAGGATAAATGAGTACTTGGCCAGCCATTTTCGGACCGCTCCGTTCCTTAGCCATCAAGGTCACGACAGCAGCCAGATTCCCTCCCGCACTGTCACCTCCGACGATGAGACAATCTCTCATCCCCCCATGCTCTTCAATATGTTTTTCCACCCACAAGAGAGCATGATAGCAATCCTCCGTCGCGACTGGAAATTTATGCTCCGGAGCAAGGCGATAATCAACTGAGACAACGATGGCCCCCGAGGCATTGGCAATCATTCTAGCCATACCGTCATGTGTATCCACACTGCCGATTACCCAGCCTCCTCCGTGAAAGAACAAAAAGACGGGATAGGGGCCGTTTCCTTCTGGAGTGTAAATTCTCGCCATAATCTCCCCATCTTCAACCGGAATCTGCACCTCCTGTATACGGCTTACCTCTTCCGGCTTTGAGCCTGTCCCCATATTTCTATTGGAAATGGCCCGATATTCCGATGGGCTAAATGAGCTAATGGTCGGTGCCCCTAGTGAAGCCTCTGCCATTTGCTCAAGAAATCCTTTGACCTGCGGATCAAGCGGCATATAGAATCCTCCTTATTCTTATCAGATGGTCACTCTATCTACCAAATTATTCCACTTGTTTGTGCTAGATTCCTTTAGGTCAATGGGCCTGTTTTCAATTCAATTATTTTTTCCTCAGCTCTTCGCTTAGTTCATTAATTTTCTTCTCCATGCGCTCAAGCTGCTCATTCCGTCTTTTACGAGAACGAATAAAGGCAATAATCCCTGTAATGAAAACTGCCAAAACAATGAAACTGAATAATTGAAAAAGGATATCCCCTGTATTAAAGCTGCTGCTCATATCATCACCTCAAATCTAGTGTATAGATTATGGTTTATTTTTACAATCACCAAATCGAAGAATAGCTATTTCTCTATAAAAAAAGGAAATAGGCTCCTACTAATCGAATTAGTAAAGAAATATATTGATAGAGAAACAAGGGGGAAAAGATGAAAAGACTAAAAATCTTGATGACGGTTGGGCTGCTTACTACGGTCCTCTACGGGTGTGAGGAATCCATTGCTTCGGAGAAGAGCAGACAAAAAGATAATACAATCAGCAGTGTTCAAAGCTTCTCCGATCGAGAGAATACCATTCTGACAACTGCAGCGGAAACGGCCATGGTATTTGACTTTCAATTGGCCAATCAGTATAAGGAAATAAAGGTCTGGGTTGAAAAATATCGCTTTGGAAAATTAATCGATGATAAATCAGGCTTGAGCGGCACGGATTCCTTTAAGGACAGCGGAACCATCGTATTTGCCGCACCAAGAAGCGTCGAAGAAGATATGCCGTTCACTTACCAGATTGGTATTGGTAACAATGGGCAATTCATGACGACAGCTCAAACAGATGAAAATCAAACAAAGGATGACCAGTTCGAAAAGATGGGAATGGTTTGGGGAAGCCTGGAAGAAGAAAAAAGCATACCCGATAATGAAGATTTCTTGTTGGGATACATCGGATTTTCCAGTGACGACAGCGGCATAAGTTCCGTAAGCAGCGAGCTTTTCCACAAGCTAGGCAATGAACAAAAAGAACTCCAAGATTATGATATTGCCTATTTAATTAAAGCGCGCTTTATCCGGTAAAAAATAACACCCGGAAATCTCGTTTCCGGGTGTCATCTATCCTTTATTCTTTATGCATGATGTTAATCTTATGTGATTTGCTGACTTCCTTTTTCGGTACATCAATATAAAGCATGCCATTTTTGCTTTCTGCTTCAATCTTGTCCACATTGATATTGCCTGGCAAGGTAAAGCTTCTGTAGAAGGACCCATAGCTATGTTCTTCCACATGCATGCGTGTATCCTTTTCCTCATGTTTGCTGCGAACACTCTTTTCTCCTTTTACGACCATCACATTGCCTTCAAGCTCAATGTCAACTTCCTCAGGATCTACTCCTGGAAGCTCCAGCTCAATCAAGTAGCTGTCTTTCTTCTCAGAAATATTCATTGCCGGAACAAGCTTGTCAGGGTCAGTAAAGAAGGAATTAGACAAAGAAAACGGCGTATCATCAAAAAAACGCTGCAATAGTCCGTTCCAGTCATTTGGGTAAGATGGCTGTACTGATTGATTTTCTGGATGTTTGTGACGAATTGGTTTCATGCTGCAATCGCTCTCCTTATAATCAATTATTGTAAAGCACAATAATCGCTATACCCTGTATGAGAGCAAATAAACTATTTAAATATATTTTTTAGCCACTTTATACTGATAAATTTTATTTCTTCTTCTCTCTTCCTTCTCTATTCACCATTATTTTTGAATAACGATATTCTTTTACAATCCTAATGCTTCCCGCATAAACGCATCAATTCGCTCAACATTTGCGAGGTGCTGATTACATTGCATACTGTCCTGACAGATATAGTGGGCAAATGCCTGATAATTCATCGACTTTCCTCTAACCTTTCTCTCTACAGAGAATAAACCGACCTCAGCCTGCTTGTGACAAAAGTGGCATAATCCCTGTTTCGATGAAGGTGTGATTCGACCGCTGATTCCCCTCAAGCTTCCATCCACGGCTTTCACGATAAATTTGCGTTCATTATGTGTCCAGCCGAAATACGTAAGCTCCTCCATTTGCTCCTGCGGAAGCAGCGGATACTGGAGTTTCTTCACCTTTCGAAAGAGTTTTGTCAGCTGAGCGTCAGATAGAGCAGGAAAAGGAATTCTCCATTTGACAAGTTCACTTAAGAATCTCTCATAATCTGCTTCTGTTCTAATTTCACTCAAGTCGTTCAGGCACTCTCTCTGATCATCCGTCAATGTCTGGAACTGTTCATACACATAGAATTGACTATTATCAATAAAGGTTTCCTGCACATGCCGATCATGAACTGTATGACGCGCATGCACAATCTGCCTTGCTTTTTCCCGAATAAAGACGTATTGGTGGTTTTCAATAAACGGTTTCATTCTTGCCTTCACCTCCGTTTTTCCATTTTATCATGCTTGACTCGCTGGATAAACATTCATCTTTCATATAAAAAGAAATTGGCACCCTGCAGAGAGCTGCCGTATTAAGCGCAGCCCCCTGCTTGGTGCCTACTTTCGATAGAGTATATTACGAATGGTATAAGGGGAGAGGCTGTACTGGTCAGCCAACTCGGTAATTGCTGCGCCTTGCCGATAAGAAGCCCTTATTTCCTCATTCCTTTTATTCGTATATTCCTTTGCCTTGGTCAAACTGCCCCATGGTTTTCTTTCTTCCTCTTTGACGGGAATATACAGTAAGTCACCGTCTATATATTTTTGAATTTCCTCAAGTAGTTCCTTTGGGAGAATTCTATTGGCCGATTGATATTTCATGTTAGGCTCGCTCCTTCATTATTTTGGTTAAATAACGAATTGAGCCTTTTATGATTGGGCGATTAAATGTGTACTACAATGCCGCTCCATATGAAGGATCGCCGCTAATAAAAGGCTTCATATGGAACGCTTGAGTATCCTGCTTTCGCATGCTGACCACCTCCATTTTTTACTCTTGCTCACTGATTATACGTCTTTCGTCCCCAAGTAAACAATAGACCTTTCCACACAGAAAAATTATCCTTTTGACTTCTGCCTGAAAGTATTGTACATTACAAAAGGACGAACATTATTACAAAACAAAATAATTTCATTCGGATATAGAGGTGCAAACACATGAGAAAAGTATTTGATTACGAAGATATCCAGCTAATTCCCGCAAAATGCATAGTTGACAGCCGTTCAGAATGTGACACAACCGTTACACTTGGAGCTCATTCCTTCAAGCTCCCTGTCGTGCCTGCAAACATGCAAACCATTATCGATGAAAACATCGCAGTCAAGCTGGCCGAAAATGGCTATTTCTATATCATGCATCGATTCCACCCGGAAAAACGTGTTGCCTTCATTCAAAAGATGCAAGCCCGCGGGTTGATCACATCCATCAGTGTCGGTGTCAAACCAGAAGAATATGAATTTATCGAGTGTCTCGCGAAGGATGGTCTTCTTCCTGATTACATCACAATCGATATTGCACATGGTCACTCGAACTCTGTGATCAAGATGATTCAGCATATCAAGAAGTATTTGCCGGAGAGCTTTGTCATCGCCGGAAATGTCGGCACTCCTGAAGCCGTGAGAGAGCTTGAAAATGCCGGTGCTGACGCCACCAAGGTCGGCATTGGACCAGGTAAAGTATGCATTACCAAAATCAAGACTGGCTTCGGTACAGGCGGCTGGCAGCTGGCGGCTCTTCGCCTATGCGGCAAAGCTGCAACAAAGCCAATCATCGCTGACGGCGGTATCCGCACACATGGTGATATCGCGAAATCCATCCGTTTCGGAGCAACAATGGTTATGATTGGCTCCCTTTTTGCTGGGCATGAAGAATCACCAGGCGAAAGCTTTGAGATAGACGGGAAACGTTACAAAGAATACTTCGGATCCGCATCTGAATACCAAAAAGGCGAACGACGAAATGTGGAAGGCAAGAAAATGTATGTTGAGTATAAAGGTCCTCTAATGGATACATTGATTGAAATGGAACAGGACCTCCAATCCTCCATCTCCTATGCCGGCGGGAAAACAATAGAAGCAATCCGCACCGTTGACTATGTTGTCGTGAAGAATTCCATCTTTAACGGAGATCGAGTATTCTAATCTTTCATCATGCTACTTGCACAAAAAGGAGGCGTTCAATAGGAGCGCCTCCTTTCTATTTATCTATTATCCAGCCCTCTTCCCTGATTGCAGCTCATACATTTGATAATATCTGCCCTTCAAGCTCATCAGTTCATCATGGCTGCCCCGCTCAACAATCTCCCCTTTATCAAGAACCAGGATTTGGTCTGCATTCTTAATAGTTGACAGACGATGGGCAATAATGAAGGTCGTCCGTCCTTTTTTGAGGACATCCATCGCCTCTTGTATGAGTGTCTCTGTTTCCGTATCAATGCTCGACGTCGCTTCATCTAGGATAAGGATTGCTGGATTAAAGGCTAATGCCCTGGCAAAGGATATCAATTGGCGCTGACCAGAGGATAACGTACTGCCCTTCTCAACCACAGGCTCATCAAAGCCATGCTCAAGATTGGCAAGGACACGATCTGCCCCAACATCCCTTAAAGCCTTCTCTGCTGCTTCCTTCGTAATCTTCGGATCATCAAGCGTGATATTGGAGAGAATTGTCCCTGTAAAGAGATACGGGTCCTGCAGGACAATGCCCATATGCTCTCGCAGCGTCTGCCTTGGGATATCCTTCAATTCTTTTCCATCCAGAAGAATCGCTCCTTCTTGGTAATCATAGAAACGGAATAAGAGATTCATAATGGAGCTCTTTCCGGAACCAGTATGACCAACAAGTGCAATTGTCTCACCTTGATTCGCCTCAAAGCTAATATTCTTCAAGACGTGTTCTCCTTCTTTATAACCAAACGACACTTCTTTAAATTCGACATGTCCATTCAAGCGTGCTATCCGCTTATCCTCGACATCTGTTCCGTTTTCGTCAAGAAGAGAGAATACACGTTCTCCGGCAACCATCGCTTGTTCAAAATTGGCGAATTGGTTGACAATCCCCGAAATAGGATGAAATAGCCTGTTTAAATAATTGACCATCGCATACAACACCCCAAGCGTTACAACAGATTCACCCGAAGCGGCAAGTCCGCCGAAGTACCAGATAAAGAGCGTCAGCGTAATGACGCGGAAGGCACCGACAAGATTTCCGTTCAAGAGAGAATTCAAGCGCTGCATTTTGCTTTGGTAAATATAATGCTCTGAGTTCAGCTCCTCAAACTCTGCCTGCGTCTCCTTCTCACGCCGGAATGCCTGAATGATGGTCATCCCATTGATGGATTCATTGATCATTGCATTGATATCACTGATTCTAGCTCGGATGACCCGGTTATATTTCGTCGCAAATTTACGGAACACAATCGTCCATACGATGAGAATCGGGATGACCAAGAGCGTGATCGCTCCAAGCTTTGGACTAAGTAAAAACAAGGCGATAATTATCCCAATGATGTTCACCGTGCTTGAGAAGAAATTTGCGAGCACTCTGACATACAGTTCGCGGATAGCCTCTGTGTCATTCGTAATACGCGCAACCAGCTTCCCTGCTGGCAAATTATCAAAGTATCGGATTGGAAGGCGCTGAATATGAGCAAATACCTCCATCCGCATGGATTGAATAATCCGATTGGCTGCTTTCTGTAAATAATAGCTCTGCCCATATTGGAAGAAGAAGGCTACGACCATAATGGCGAAATAAATCAAAATCAACTTGATGATTCGATTAATCTCCGGCTCATAAAACTGCATAATCTCCGTGCCTGACAGTTTAGCCGCTTCATATTCAGCCGTCTTTCCGCCATTGGTAACAGTCAATTTCCCCTCTTCATAGGAGCGTTCTCCATCAAACTTAAGCGGCTCGTTCAGGAAGAGGAAGGTGGTTCCCGTCTGGACAACGGAAACTGCCTCTCCGCTCCATTCCCCCTCTTGCAGATAAGCCTCCCGCTTATACCATTTCCCTTCAAACTGGACGGCATCCTCCGTCTTTTCTGTCTCTACCCATGGCTCTTCTATTCCCATAATATGATTATCGATAATATTCTTCCCGATATAAGGGCCAATGAGTTCAGCCGCAACAGAAATAGAGAGCATGATGAGGGCGAGAATAATCGTGCCTTTGAAGCGGACCGCATAGCGGTACAGACGCTTCATCGTTTTCGCACTGGATTCCGTTTGTTCGAGATGTTCATTCATGCGCTCACCCCCGTATTCGCCTCAACTTGCTGGCGTTCAAATTGTTCCTTGTACCAGCCGCCCTTCAAGACTAAATCTTCATGAGTGCCCTCTTCGATGACCCTTCCGTCATCAAGGACAATAATCCAGTCGGCATGCTGTACCGCAGACAGGCGATGCGTTGTAATCATCGTCGTTTTCCCGCTTCGTTCTTCTTGAATATTCTTAATAATGGTCGTCTCTGTCTTCGCATCGACCGCTGACAAAGAATCATCCAATATCAAAATCTCCGGATTCTTAATCAATGCTCTTGCGATAGAGATTCGCTGCTTCTGACCGCCTGACAGCGCGATTCCCTTTTCTCCCACTAATGTTTCAAGTTCATTCGGCAGCATGATTAGGTCCTTCTCAAAATCAGCTAAGCGGATGGCTCTCCAGAACTCTTCCTCTGTCGCATTTTTATTACCGAAGAGAATATTCTCCCGAATGGTCTTTGAGAATAAGACATGGTCCTGCGGTACATAGCCAATCCAGTCACGCACTCCATCAAGCGGCTGCTTCTCAATTGGGATATCCGCAATTGCAAGGACTCCCTCACCAGCAGGATACTCACGCAGCAGCTGCTTGATAAAGGTCGTCTTCCCGCTGCCTGTTTTCCCGACAATCCCGATGGTCTCCCCCTTGCCGATATTGACATTTACTTCAGCGAGATTATCTACCTTCGAGGAAGGGTAACGGAAACGGACATCTTCATAAGCAACGGTTGCCGGGTCTTCAACCTCAACCGGCTCTTCCACATTCTTGACATCCGCCTCATAGCTGAGCGTTTCATTCATCCTATCAAGCGAGGCATTCCCTCTCTGCATAATATTAATCAGTTCGCCAATGGCAATCATCGGCCATATCAGCATCGTCAAGTAGACATTGAATGTGACAAGCTGACCGATAGAGAGTTGCTGGGCAAAAACGAGATTAGCCCCATACCCAAGGCTGATCAGATAACTGATACCGATAACAAAGGTAATGACCGGATCAAAGAAGGAATCCACCTTAGCTACATCCATGTTCTTCTTATACACATCCTCCGTCATTTCCTCAAAGCGTTTCTCATCCGCCCGCTCCTGAACATAGGCACGAATTACACGGACGCCGGCAACCGATTCCAGTACCTTATCGTTCAGCTCGCCGAAGGCATCCTGCGCAGCTGTGAAATACTCATGAATCTTCTTGCCGCCCTTATTCACGGCCCACGCCATAAGCGGCAGGGGCAGAAAGGCCGCAAGCGTCAATTCCCAGCTGATCGTAATCGCCATTGTGAGCAAGATTGCCAGCATATAGAGCGATGAATCCATCAAAGTCAAAATTCCGTAACCCGCGGTAACAGAAATGGATTTCAGATCATTCGTCGCCCTTGCCATTAAATCGCCGGTCCGATTCTTCTCGTAAAAGGTCGGCGTCATCTTCAAAAGATGGCCCATAAAGCCCGAACGCAGCTTTCTCTCAAGGACAAATGCCCCGCTAAAGAGCTGATAATTCCAAATATAGGTCAAACCATATAAGGAAACGATCAGGGCAATCATCCACCAAATATAAGTCATCAGTGTATCATTCGTCATGGTTCCCATCCCAATATCATCAATGGCCATTCCGACCAGCATTGGCGGCAGAACCTCAAGCACATTCACCACATTCAATAGAATGATAGCAACCGTATATCGTATCCAATGTTCTTTAAAAAACCATCCTAATTTCTTAAAAACCGAAAACATTCCATCCCCTCCTCATCTTCATTCCGCTATCTGTTATGGCTACGTACTGTTCATCGATTCCTCTTTTGAAATCTTGACCGTGAATAAACGTCTCATCATCTTCATTCCTCCCTTTTATTCATAACCTTATCAACCAACAAAAAAAGACTGCAGCGGTGCCGGCGAGGCGCCCTTATATCCGAAAGAATCCATAAAGACGTGAAAACACGCCCTTACAATCCTAACGAACACAAGGGGCTCACACAGCAGCGTGCAGCCTTTCGTTCAAAACGAATGGTTAACCTCGTTTATCGAAACAAGAGGACTGCACAATGAATATGAACATCAGTTGAAATAAATACTGGTTTTACTCTTTTCATCGTACAGCCCTCCTTTCATTGGTAAGTGAATTGGTTATTTACTTAACATAGGTTACTACTTTTGGAATTGTTAGTCAATTGTAAATTTAAAAAATTTAAAAAATTAAGCTAATGCCCACTAACTCGCAAGCCTGCAAGCCCCTCATATCCTCACAGTTCCTTCGTCATGAACACACTATTTGGATCATCCCAATAATCGGCAAAAGGCGGACAATAGGTAAATCCAAAGCTTTCATACAGCTTTCGGGCTGGAGAGAAGGCTTCCATCGAGCCCGTCTCTAAGGAAAGCCTTCTGTATCCTCGCTTACGGGCTTCGTCTATTATGAAAGCAAGCAATGCTCTTGCAGTGCCTTTGCGCAAATGAGCTGCAGCCGTACGCATTGATTTGATTTCACCATGTTGGGAATCAAGCTCCTTTAACGCTCCGCAGCCTAATAACTCTCCATTCTCCCAGGCACTCCATACGGTTACATCCGGTTTCCTCAGTTCCTCAAGACCAAGAGCATGGATGCTCTCAGGAGGAGAAGTCAGATACATGCCTGCGAGATGTTCACTTATTAAATCAGCCATCTCCCTGCTTGATAAATCGTCTAGTTTAATTTTCATTTCCGTCCGCACCTTCCTATGACACGATTGTGATGAGTTAAGTATAGCAACTTCACACTTTCTTTAAAGATTTATTATAGAAATAAATCTGCCTAGTCTTAGATTCAATTGATACTGTAGAAAGACAAAAGTTCACTACACTTATCCCATATTGGTGTTAATCAAATTATTAAAGAGGGTGAAGAGTGTTGAACAAAGAAGCATTCATGAAAGAACTAGCTGAACAGCTTCGCGGGCTCCCGCCAAATGAGCAGGCTGAAATTCTTGCAGATTATGCCGAGTATTTCGACCTTGGCTTGCTAGAGGGAAAAACAGAACAAGAGATTGCCTTAGGCCTTGGTTCACCAAAAACAATAGCGAAAGAGTTGGTGCTTAATAGCTCCATCGAAAAAACTGAACATAACCTCTCCATGACTAATGTTCTTCGTATAATCGGCCTGACCATTGGACTAGGATTCTTGAATTTTCTCCTTATTGTCGGCCCAATGATTGCCATCGTCAGCATCCTGTTTGCCGGATGGATTGCCAGTATAACCATGATTGCCGCTCCCATCATCCAATTAGCCGAGATTTTGTTTGATTTCAATCATTTCTCCCTTTTTGAGGTTTTCGTCTCTATTGGGGCTTGCGGCCTTGGTCTTCTCCTGTTCATCGGGATGTACCATCTATCCAAACTCTCCATGAGACTGACCATTCGTTATTGCAAATGGAATATGAACATTGTGAAGGGCAGGGAATCATATGTTTAAAAAGATTTTCATTACTGGAGTCCTATTAATAGCCATTGGCGGTATCGGCGCCCTTCTTACAGCAAAGTCTTACTTCTCCGCTTCAGAGCAGGAAAAGAGTGCCACGACTTTCGCTGACGTCATCATTGACGAAATTGACATTAAAGGTAATCTTGGTTCTCTAACGATTCAACAAACGGATGGGGATGCTGTCACGGTTGAATCAATTGGACCAAAGAAAGGCCAATCGATTAATATCGAACAAGATGGGCGCACACTTAAAATATCAACACCTAATCAAGCTGGCATTAATTTTGGTATCCAGTTCAACAAGCAAGCAACCGATCTAATTATTCATCTTCCAGAAAAGACCTTTCGGCAAATCACTGCAGATACTGAAGTGGGCTCAATTGACATTTCAGGCATCAATGCGGAAATTATTAAATGTGAATCAGAGGTTGGGGATATCAATATCAAGGATTCTGCCGGAAAACTTGTCTTAAAAAATGAGATAGGCAATATTAACATTAAAGTCCCGGCAATAAAAGCGTCTATTACCGCCAGCAACGAGATTGGCGATATTGCGGTTTCTATTAGTGAAACACCCAAGGACCATTATATTAGTGCTAATTCAGAAATCGGTAGCATTCAAATATTCGGAAAGAAATCGAGCAGCTATATGAGCGGTAATGGCAGCATCGCTGTTGATTTGAAAACAGAGGTTGGCGACATAGACCTTACTAACTAATCTAAAGAACAATGAACCAAAAAAGCACGAATGTATTCATCCACATTCGTGCTTTTACATACAAAGCTATTCTGCTCCCGCCTTTTTCTGGCTTGCTGTCTCAAGTGCAATGACGGCGGCTGTAACTAGATGCATGATCATCCCTAAAAATGGGATAAACCCGACGACCGAGGTGATAATGCCAACGATATTACCAGCCGCTTTTTCCCCTGCCTTGGTCGAGAAAACGACAAGTATAATATGAAAAATAAACATAATTCCAAGTGGAGCCCAGCCTGTGGCTAATATGATCATTCCGCCTAAAATCGGAATTCCTAAAAATGCTTCTATTCCGGCCGAAATCCATTTCAATAAACGTAATGTGTCGCGATCCATCCTACTCTCCTCCTTCCCCGCATAGGATAAAAACATTTCGAACGATTCACATATCTTTAAGTTAAGTATAAGCTTGCAGGAACCACTTCGACAAGATTGCTCTCCCTCAAAAACTGCGAAACTAAATGAATATGTGAGCTGCCTATGAGCAATACAACACGGTCATCAGGAGCGGTTATAAGTTCAGCCAGATTCTTGTAAATAATCAGGTTCCGCTGATACCACCAACGCAGCCAATCAATCCCGACGTATTCCTCCCCTTTGCCAATTCGTGCAACAGTCATGTTTAACTCATGACCTAATTGTATCTCACTCTCTTGATTATACTCCTTCATCAGTTCATAAATGGACTTAGAGCCTGACTTTTCACGGATTGGCTTCTGATACTTTTCTTCAATCTCCTTATATAGGTCGGGCTGGTGTTCCTTTGCCCAATCATACACCTGTCCAATACCTCTGTTCCCAACCGATTCCATCCAATCAACGGCATATACTTGGTCATGCTCAAGCTCTTCAGCGATACGAAATCCAAATTGATAGACTTCATCAACCCCAAGTTCAAACTCCCCCCGCTGATAGCTTTGATACTCCTCATTTAAACGTTCATTCTCACTCTTAACCACTTCGAATGCCATCTTCGTAGGCTTAAAAGCTTTTACCCGTTCGATCACTTGCCTGATCTCCCGTTGTCTTTCCGCAAGTCCAATATCCCCTACATCCAGCCTGAACATATCCGCCGTGTAACGCATATGAAAGGTACCAAGCACCATCACTTTTGGTTTTTCCATACATTCTCCCTTGTATAGATATTTTTTTTAAATTAGGCAATGTTCCTCTTAAAGCTCTTGGTGAGTTTTTGCTTTCATCACCCGAAAAACAAGTCAATGATATTCGATGACTTCGAGGATTGCTTATTATAGAATTCTGAATATCCACAATTCTTACAATACACGACGATGAACGTATTATGCTGAACGTCCAGAAACTTCGATAACCCCGTTCCTGTCATCGCCACTTCCTTCTTACCCGCATCCCTGCTTCCGCATTTTACACAGCCTTTATCAGCCATAGTTCTTCTCCTCTCATGTCATTCATTTATTTATAATTCCATTACGAAGGACAACAGGAAAAGGTTTCAACTATTATCGAGATAACCCGCAAAAAAAGAGGTACATACCCCTATAAAATGGTCATGTACCTGTTGTTGTTTTTACTTTTTATTAAATTGGCTTCTCCCTAATGTCTCAAAGGTTCGTGGGAAGAGACTGTAAATTTTGCTGCCCGCATTCATCCAGCCCGGAGCATTGATCTCCCGCTTCCCTGTCATCATCGCATCCACGATTCTTCCGGCAAGCTTCACCGGGTCAATCATGAGCCGGTCAATATTCTTTATGTAGGTTCCTTCCTTATCAGCGATGTTAAAGAAATTGGTCCGAATCGGCCCTGGATTAACAGAGGTTACATATACGTGCCTGCCGTGCATTTCCATGCGCAAGGAGTTCGTGAATCCTAGAACAGCATGCTTCGTTGCAGAATAAACACTTGATTTTGGCGTAGCCATCTTTCCTGCCTGCGAGGCGATATTGATGATGTGTCCCGAGCGGTGGCTCACCATGTCAGGAAGCACAAGCTTCGTGCACGTAATTAAGCCGAGCACATTTGTCTCGATCATGCCTTCTGCCTCATCCAAATCCATCTCAAGCACCGTATCAAAAACACCGAAACCGGCGTTATTAACGAGTATATCAATCGGTCCGACCTCTTGCTTGATTTTCTTAAAGGTTTCTTCTATTTTCTCCCGCTTCGATACATCAAGGCTATAGACATGGGCTTTAATGGAGTATTTCGTCATCAATTCATCACGAAGGGCCGAGAGCTTGTCATAGCTTCTCGCCATCAAGATCAGGTTCGCACCGTTCTTGGCTGCCTGCCTCGCTATCTCCATTCCTAGCCCCCCGGAAGCACCCGTGACAGCGATGGTCTTGCCTTTAATCCGTTCATTCATTTCTGTACCACTTCCTTATTCTTCGGTCATTACTCTATAATATAACACACCCCCTGCATCCTGCTTCTCCACTTTATGAATGGATTCCAAATAATCCAGCTGTCCTAATGTCTCAAACAAAGCAAGAGCAGGGTCCCTTCTGATCGCTTTCGGGAATAACTGTATAGCAAGCTCTAAAATCGTGCTCTGTCCATCGCCGATTAAATCCTTCATCACATGCATGGCCCGTTCATGCTGCATGATTAATCTCTTTTCAATTAAGCTGTAGGGTTCCGTAATATTATCCCCATGGCCGGAGTAGACAATATTCAGCTTCTCCTTTGAAATCCGCTTCAGGCTCTCGTTCAGCTGAAGCTGCGGCTTAACCCTTTCATCCCCCTTTTTCTTCGGAGGCTCAAGAATAGGGTTTGGTGAAATCTTTCCAATCAGCAGGTCACCTCCAATTAGACTGCCTGTCGCTTCATGATAGAAGGAGAGATGCCCCTGCGAGTGTCCGAATGTCTCCATGACAATCCAATCCTCATGTCCAGGTATCCTGTCTCCCTCTTTCAAATATCCCGTCAAAGGCTTGGAGCCGGAATAAGTGTACATGGATTCCACATTATTGGCGTATTTCATGTATTCCTTTGGCACACCCATTTTCTTAGACATTTCCGTAAAATACTCACGCTGCCAATCGAGAAATTCTTCACTTCTAATCAGGTAACGCTGATTATCCTCATGGCCAAGCAGCTCTTTCCCTTCAAAAAGATCCACTAATCCGCAATGATCGGAATGGTGATGGGTTAAGATAACCTGATCGATATCTGAGATGGTGTAGCCGCGGTCATTCAACTGGCTTTCAAGGGTATTTTCAGCTTCTTTCGTTTTGATGCCTGCATCAACCAAGGTTAGTTTCTGGCCCTCTATCAGAAATACATTGACATCTCCGACCGCAAAAGGTGTCGGCAGGATGATTTTTTCGGCTACCTTTGTCTGTGTCATCTCAGCATTTCTCCCTATACTTGTTTTTATCATTATTTTTACATAATTTGGTTCGAAATTCTATCCTTTTCACTCATTCACCATTATTTAATATCCCAGCCCTTGACATTACGCGCAGTTTTTTGCATAATGCCTATAACTATAACGTACAATGAAACAATATCGGCAATGATAAAGGTCAAGTAAACAAGCCTTATGGCGCAAGAGATTGGGACCCCCGGCTGCAAGGCCCCATCGCCCTCTATCCTTGTTGAACCTCCCTTTTGAGCTTTTCAGGAAAACCTGAACGTTCCGCTAACGTTACAAGGCATAGAGTTGTGAACCATCCCTGCGTTCTTTCGGTTCACAAATGAAGGTGGTACCACGGAAGAATAGCCTTTCGTCCTTTACGGATGAAAGGCTTTTATTGTTTTTAAAGGAGGACATACGAATGGATAAGAAAATCGCATTTCTTGGGGCTGGGTCTATGGCCGAGGCCCTCATCTCAGGATTGGCCGCCCGCGAAGGCAGTCACCCTGAAAATATTTGGATCAGCAACCGCAGCAATGACACACAGCTGGCAAGACTTCAACAAGAATACGGCGTTACACCGTCTCGGGACCTCTCCTCCCTCTTAAACGGGTCAGATGTTGTCATCATTGCCGTAAAACCAAAGGATGTCCTGGCTATTCTCTCACAGGTTAAGAAATATTTACGTAAGGACATGCTGCTGATTTCTGTTGCGGCAGGCATATCCACCGCCAGCCTTAAATCCATCGTGGAAATTGACATGCCGATTATTCGAGCGATGCCCAATACGTCTGCGGCAGTCGGTAAATCCGCGACGGCTCTCTGCGGCAATGAATATGTGAAAGATAAAGATAAACAGCTGGCGAAGGAGATCTTCGGGACTGTTGGCATGGCTGTTTATACCGAAGAAGATAAGATGGATGCCGTCACCGGTCTTTCAGGAAGCGGTCCTGCCTATATTTATTATTTAATCGAAGCAATGCAGCAATCAGCTGAGCAGATTGGCCTCGAGCCCCAGGATGCCCAAAGACTAATCATCCAAACCTTGATGGGTGCAGCGGAAATGGTCCATACATCTGATAAAACACCCCAAACGCTTCGTAAGGAGGTCACAAGTCCAGGAGGCACAACTGAAGCCGGCATTCGCATATTAGAGGAAAAAGGGGTTAAGGAAGCCCTAATTGAATGCATCAAGAAAGCCACGCACCGTTCCAGTGAAATGGGGGAAGAGCTGTCAAAAAAAATCAGCCAAGGGATTCTGTCAAATTAGACCTAAAACACCTTATCTTGAAATAAAGGCAGCGCGCTTCCATATTTGTCCAAACGATTTCTTTCTTTCTCCATATGCTATATACAGGAATAGGGGTTAACAAGCTACAATTCCCTAATTCCTATTCTTCCATTAAGGAGGTGTCACATATGAGTGAAGGTAAAGGGTCTTACGGCGGACACGGTATGGGAAGCTTCGCTTTCATTGTTGTTCTGTTCATTTTGCTTATAATTGTTGGTGCTTCTTTTGTTTACTAAGTAGCACACCCACTTAAAGAGGGGGTTGGCATAAGCTATTGCTTTGCCAGCCTTTTCTTCCTTCCATTTCCCTGGAAACAAACTAATCGCATCTCTATATAGGGTATTGTTATAATGATGGCACAAGGAGGGATTTTCAGATGAAATCAAAGCAACCATTATTATTTGAACCATATACAATTAAGGATGTCACATTCAAAAACCGGATTGTGATGGCGCCAATGTGCATGTACTCAAGCCATAACAAGGATGGGAAAGTCGATAACTGGCATCTTGCCCACTATACAAGCCGAGCGGTCGGTCAAGTTGGATTGATTGTGGTCGAAGCCACATCCGTCACCCCGCAAGGCCGAATCAGCGACCAGGATTTAGGGATCTGGGAGGATGGCCAGATTGAAGGGCTACATACATTGACATCCATGATGAAAGAATACGGAACCGTACCTGGCATTCAGCTTGCACATGCCGGAAGAAAAGCTGGAGTTGACGGGGAAATCATTGCCCCTTCTGCCGCTCCATTCAAAGAAGGCGATAAAACACCAAAGGCCATGACGAAAGAAGAAATCAAAGAAACGGTCGAAGCCTTTAAGCAGGGAGCTGTCCGTGCCAAGAAAGCAGGCTTTGAGGTCATTGAGATTCATGCCGCTCATGGCTATTTAATCAATGAATTCCTTAGCCCTGCCGTCAATACCCGCACAGATGAATACGGCGGCACCAAAGAGAACCAATACCGTTTCCTTCACGAAATTATTGAAGCTGTTAAAACGGTATGGGATGGGCCGCTCTTTGTCCGTATTTCTGCAAATGATTACAGCAAGGATGGCTATACAGCAGAGGATTATGTCCAATATGCGAAATGGATGAAGGAGGATGGAGTTGATTTGGTGGACATCAGCTCAGGTGGTGTTCTTCCTGTACCTGTTCCTAGCTATCCAGGCTATCAGGTTCCTTTCTCTGAAACCATCAAGCATGGTGCTGATATCGCAACAGGTGCTGTCGGCTTGATTACAACTGGCATACAGGCAGAGGAAATCATCCAAAATAACCGAGCAGACCTTATCTTCCTTGGGCGCGAACTTCTGCGCGATCCATACTGGCCGAAGAATGCTGCCAAGGAACTCCGTTACGAAATTACGCCCCCTGTTCAATACCGATTCGGATGGTAACCATAAAAATGGATGGAGACCGACTATGGTTTCCATCCATTTTTTTTTATAATCAAATTGATTAGCAGACAAACATTTTGATAGGATTAATAAAACGACGATACTAAAGGAGTGAACGAACATGTTTCTAGCACCATTATTCGAAAATGATGTTCCAGCCGTATTCTCCCGCTCTTAACGGAGAGAATCAGAAGAGCTGCTTCTCTCCGTAAGGGCCATGATAGCCTATAATAATACGGAGGGTACCCAATGAAAAAAACATTAATTGGTTCATTATATTTAACAGCAGCTTCAAGTATATGGGGCGGCATGTATGTTGTCGTCAAACATATCGTAGAGGTTATTCCACCATTAGAGCTGGTTTGGATGCGTTATGTCATCGCACTTGTCACACTCATTATCATTGGATTAGCGAGCAAACAAAAGTGGCAGATGAAACAGAAACATATTCTTCTCGTCATTACGATTTCTCTGATCGGCTATGTTCTCTCCATCCTCACGCAAGAAACCGGGACTATGCTTTCCACTGCGCAAATGGGCGCCATCATCACATCAACGACACCTGCATTTATGGTCCTGTTCGCCAGTATCCTTCTGAAAGAACGATTAACATTCAAAAAAGCGTCATCCGTCAGCTTGGCCACCATTGGCGTCATTGCCATTGTCGGCATTGATGATATTGATATGTCCAGCACACTCGGGGGACTATCACTCATTATCGCAGCCTTGACTTGGGCCCTGATGTCCGTATTGATCAAGCTTTTGCCAACCCGGTATTCCCAGATTGTCGTGACTACCTATGCGGTTCTCATTGCGGTGGTCGTTTTAACGCCATTTGTTATTGTAAGATACCCGCAGGTTTCGCTGAATGAATTGGTACAGCCAAATATTTGGGGCGGACTCCTTTATCTAGGAATCATATCTACCTCCCTCGCCTTCCTCTTGTGGAACCGCGGACTGCAAATGCTCAATGCCTCAAGCGGCGGCATCTTCTTTTTCTTCCAGCCGGTAGTGGGTACATTTTTGGGCTGGGCAATCTTAGGAGAAACCATCAGTATGACCTTCTGGGTTGGCTCATTCTTGATTCTGATTGGGGTACTCATCGCCATTAGGGAGCCGCAGGAAGAATAAACGACTATATCATACTCTTTAACACAAATGATTCTATTATCATTTGTGTTTTTCATTTTCCTAGAATATCAATAACTATCTGACTTTCCCTTTCTATCAGCTACATAAAGAATCGTCCTTAAACTAGACTGAAGTTGAACACGAGTGATTCACAAGCCTGCTAAGAGGGAGACGATGTTTTTTTAACATATTAGCATTCTTATTTACTGATTATGCCTTAGTCATACGCCGATGAACAATCCTGTTTTTTGTCGAAATATTTATTTTCAGTTTTTGCCATTTACCCCATTTACTTTCTTCATTTATGGGAGTATGATAATTTTCAGTTTCAGATTTTCTAAATCGCTGAGACCGTATGGTGCGGGGGACCCAAATGTTTCTTGGGGTGAATCCTTATTAAAAGGTAGGGCTACTCATGGCCCGAATCCGTCAGCTAACCTCGTAAGCGTTATTTGAGAAGGAAGGTGGAACTTGTGATGCCAAGACTAACATCCTAGGTGTCTGCAAGTCTATTTCTCATTGGACTTGCAGGCATTTTTTATTCCAAAGGTTTATTCCTTTCGAAGAAAATGTCTGTTTATTCACGAAACTAAACAGGCAAGGTGATGAATATGTTTTATTATTCGCTGAAAAGAAGACTGATCGGTAAACCATTAAAATCAACTCAATTATCTGAACAAAGATTGAATAAAACCAAGGCACTGGCCATCCTATCATCGGATGCTCTCTCATCTGTGGCATACGGACCAGAGCAAATCCTGATTGTCTTAATGACCATCGGAATGGCGGCGTTCTGGTATTCAATCCCGATTGCGGCTGGAGTGGTCATCCTGCTTGCTATCATCATCCTTTCATACCGGCAAATTATATATGCCTATCCGCATGGCGGCGGCGCCTATATGGTATCAAAGGAAAACCTAGGGATGAATCCCGGTCTGATTGCCGGCGGTTCGTTGTTCATTGATTATATTTTGACCGTAGCTGTCAGTGTATCAGCAGGAACAGATGCGATTACATCTGCTATTCCTGCACTCTATGATTACAGGGTCTATTTAGCCGTCGGACTTGTGTTTTTGTTAACAGTGCTGAATTTGCGGGGATTAAATGAGTCAGCCTCTATTCTGGCCTATCCCGTGTACTTATTTATTTTCGCTGTATTTATCATGATTGCCGCGGGCCTATATCATATCGCAGCAGGTGATGTATCCCCTGCCGCTCATGCGCCAATGGGAGCACCTGTGACAGGGATCACGCTCTTTCTGCTGCTCAGGGCATTTGCTTCCGGAAGCTCTGCATTAACAGGGGTTGAGGCCATCTCGAATGCGATACCGAACTTCAAGCATCCGGAGCCGGTGAATGCCGCAAAGACCTTGTCCTATATGGGAATCTTATTGGCACTCCTTTTCTCAGGAATTGTCTTCATTAGTTATTATTACGGAGCAGCTCCCGCATTGAAGGAGACCGTTGTCTCTCAGGTAGCCGCGGAAATATTCGCAAGAGGAGGTTTTTACTACTTCATTCAAGGAACAACCGCCCTCATTCTTGTACTTGCGGCTAATACAGGCTACTCAGCCTTCCCGTTGCTGGCGGTTAACTTAACGAATGATCAATTCCTGCCAAGGATGTTTCGGATGCGAGGCGACCGACTCGGGTATTCAAACGGGATCATCTTTCTAGGCGTAACAGCAAGTATCTTGATTATTGCTTTTCAAGTTCACACCGAGCATCTCATCCCGCTTTATGCTGTCGGAGTATTCATTCCCTTCACCCTTGCCCAGGCCGGGATGATGAGAAAATGGCTGAAGGAGAAACCAGGGGGCTGGCGTTCGAAGTTAGCAATCAATACAGCCGGTGCCATCATTTGTTTCATTGTCATGATGATGTTCTTCTTGACCAAATTCCAGCAGGTTTGGCCAGTGCTTATCTTCCTTCCGATTGTCGTTTGGGTGTTCCACCAAATCCGCAAGCATTATATCGCAGTCGGTGAACAGCTCAAAATCACGAAGGAAACCGAGGCATTGCCGCCGGATGGGAATGTCATCATTGTCCCGGTATCCGGCATCACACGTGTGGTGGATAATTCCTTGAAATATGCCCGCTCCCTCTCCCCAGATCGGCTGATAGCCGTTTATGTGGCATTTGAGAAGGAGGATATCAAGGCATTCGAAAAGAAATGGGAGTCCTGGCAGCCAGATGTGAAGCTTGTTACCTTATATTCACCATATCGGAGTATCATCCAGCCGCTGAATAAATTTATCAATATTGTCGAGAAAAAAGCCAGGGAGGCCAATTTCCAAGTAACGGTCATATTCCCGCAGTTCATCCCAAAAAAAGGCTGGCATAACTTCCTGCATAATCAATCCAGCTTTATGATCAGGGCAAACCTGCTATATCGTAAGAACTTGATCATAACCATTGTGCCGTATCATTTAATGAAGTGAGATCATGTAATACCAAAAGAGAGAGCAAGGTGGTTTTCAGGTCGATTATCCATTTTAGGTCACTGTACTAGCCGGCTTTTTCCTGCTCCCTCCTTTTAAGTGAAACAGCCAAAATAGATGTCATCTTTGCCTGCCTTGTTCGTCCTCTCATCAGGATTCCTGCTTGGGTTCAGGCGGACTGTCTTTTAAACAAGAATGGCCCTCAAGAGAAGGATTCCTTATGACTCCATGACAAGAACTGTACGACGGATGAGATTAGGAGCCGCTTTATCGATGAGCGAAAGAATAGAAGCCTCATATGCAGAGTGACTCCTAATTAGATGAAGAAAGAGGCTGGGACAAAAGGAAACAGCAACTAAAAAAGCCGAACTATTATTAAATGCTATTTAAGCATGAGTAATAATAGTTCAGCTTTTTAAAATTCCATACACCATTCGGCTTTGCACACAGCAAATTTAGGTATGTCCCAGCTCTTTTCTCATATCTTAATGAGAGCAAGATCATGGGCGATTTCCGTCTCCGGAAAAACCGCTCTCGCCTCAGCCTGAAGTTCAACCGCATCATCTTCCGTAAAACGGGAGCTGATATGCGTTAAGATGAGCCTTTTCGCTCCAGCTTCCTTCGCGCATTCCGCTGCCTGGACAGTGGTCGAATGGAAATAATCCCTCGCCATCTCCTCTTGCCCTTTCTTGAAGGTCGCCTCATGCACAAGGCAGTCTGCCCCCTCTGCTAAGCGCAGTGTATTTTCACATGGTCTTGTATCTCCAAGTATCGTAATAATTCGGCCCTCTTTTGGCGGTCCTACATAATCAGCACCATTAATGACTCGTCCGTCAGGTAACTCAACCATTTCTTTCTTTTTAATACGGCTATATAAGGGACCTGGCGGGATATTTTCTTCCATTAACAAAGCAGCATTGAGCTCACCAGGCTTGTCCTTTTCCGTAATCCGGTACCCATAGCTCAGCACCGCATGATCAAGCGGTAGAGCTTCAACGCGAAAAGCCTCATCCTCAAAAAGGACGGACTCCTCCCCAATCTCTACATAGGAAAGCGAATACTTCAAGTGGGTCTGGCTAAGGCGCAGAGATGTTTCAATATATTCCTTGATACCGGCAGGCCCATACACTGTCAGTGGTTCTGTACCGCCCTGGAATGACCGGCTCCCAAGCAGTCCCGGCAAGCCATATATATGGTCCCCATGCAAATGGGTAATAAAAATCTTCTCTATTTTCCTTGTCTTTACGGATGTCTTCAATATTTGATGCTGGGTCGCTTCCCCGCAATCAAACATCCAGCTAGCGGCTCTCTCTTCATTCATCTGCAAAACGATTGATGAGACATTGCGCTGCTTAGCGGGTATGCCCGCTCCTGTTCCTAGAAATACAAATTCCAAGCTCCCATTCCTCCAACTACATTCAATATACTCATTTTACCGCATTCCGGCTTATTTTTCAGCCATTGCTGAGTCTTCCATAACTTATTTTTCCTGTATAATATAAATAGAAAATATTTTGCATTCACTCACATACGATGTAAACTAAAAAAGAGTATTTACACTAAACCAATTTCATTGCTAATCATTTTAGCAAGATATAAAATAGTATATCGTAAATAAGGAAAACAAAGAGAGGTTCTGAATATGCCCACTATTACTAAACAATCGGGATTGCTTATGATCTTTGGGGCAACTGGTGATTTAGCTCAGCGTAAATTATTCCCATCACTTTATCGCCTCTATACAAAAGGAAGACTCTCAGAGAACTTTGCTTGTATCGGCATCGGAAGACGTGAATGGACAACGGAACGCCTTAAGCAGCACATCTCCGATTCCATCATGAATGAACATGGCCCTGCGGAAGAAAAACAAGAATTTACCAAGCTTTTTTATTACCAATCCCTAGATGTCAGCCAAAAAGATGCATCATTCAATGATTTAAAAAAATTAGCTGACACTCTTGATACTCAATATAACTTAAAAGGAAACCGCCTATTCTACCTGGCCATGGCACCAGAATATTTCGGTTCCATAGCTACCCGCCTGAAAGAGGACGGTCTGACTGAAACATCCGGCTATAAACGCCTAGTCATTGAAAAACCATTCGGACATGATTTTGAATCCGCTAAGGAATTGAATGACCAATTGCGCAAATCCTTTGCAGAAGACGAAATCTACCGGATTGACCATTATCTCGGAAAAGAAATGGTCCAAAACATCGAAGTCATCCGTTTCGCGAATGCCTTCTTTGAACCGCTATGGAATAATCATTACATAGCCAATATCCAAATCACCTCTACGGAAACCCTCGGCGTCGAGGACCGCGGAAGATATTATGAAAACAGCGGCGCTTTGCGCGACATGGTTCAAAACCATATCATGCAAATCGTATCCCTGCTCGCAATGGAACCGCCAATTAAGCTTTCAACTGATGAAATCAGAAGCGAAAAGGTAAAAGTGCTGCGTGCACTCAAACCGATTAAAGATGACGAAGTGGATGATTATTTCGTCCGCGGTCAATATGGAGCAGGCGAAATGGACGGCAAGCTTGTACCAAGCTACAGGGAAGAAAACATGGTTGCAGATAACTCCAACACAGAAACATTTGTTGCCGGAAAACTATTATTTGATAACTTCCGCTGGGCTGGTGTTCCATTCTACATCCGTACAGGAAAACGACTTGGAGAAAAATCCACCCAAATCGTCGTACAATTTAAGGATGTCCCAATGAACCTGTTCTACCGTACCGAAGAGAAATTAAACCCGAACCTGCTCGTCATTAACATCCAGCCGGAAGAAGGCATCACCCTTCATCTGAATGCGAAAAAAGGCGGGAAAACACCTGTTCAATTGAATTTCCTAACTTCCAAGTATGATAGATTCAATACGCCGGAAGCCTATGAGCGCCTGCTCTTTGACGCTATGCGCGGAGACGCAACAAACTTCTCCCATTGGGATGAGGTTGCCCTATCCTGGAAATACACGGACGTCATCTCCCGTTCTTGGGAAAGGGAACCAGCTGCCTGCTTCCCTAACTATCCATCCGGTTCAATGGGTCCACTAAGTGCCGATGAATTGCTCGCAAAAGACGGCTTCCACTGGTGGCCGGTCGTTGAAGAAACAGACAAATAAATTGCATGAAGGAGTTTTGACAGTGAAAATTTACGACGTATCTATGCCAATTTACAAAGGAATGCCTGTATATAAAAACATCGAAGACAAACAGCCTTCCTTCAATACAGTCACAAACGGCCATGTAACAGAGTCCCGCATCACACTTGACGCCCATGTCGGCACACACACAGATGCCCCTCTTCACATGATTAATGACGGCGACACTATTGAAACAATCGGCCTGGAAAGATTAGTCAGAAAATGTAAAGTCATTGACCTAACAGAAGTAGAAGGACTAATTGAAAAAGAAGATCTAGAAGGACACGGAATCGAAAAAGACGACTTCCTTCTATTTAAAACCAAAAACTCCTTTGACGAAGAATTCAATTTTGACTTTATCGCCCTTGGCGAAAGCGGAGCAAAATATGTATCCGAAATCGGCATTGAAGGTGTTGGCATCGATGGTCTTGGCGTTGAACGCGCTCAGCCAGGACATCCAACTCACAGAACATTATTTGCCAACGACATTATTGTTATTGAAGGCCTTCGCCTAAAAGATGTACCAGCAGGCGAATACTTCATGGTAGCCGCACCTTTGAAATTAGTCGGCATTGATGCAGCGCCATCCCGCGTCATTTTGCTGGAAGGTATTCTCTAATCCAGCAATCTGACTGACGGGATTACCGTCTCGGTTGAAACGGTCTAAGTCCACTTAATTGGTGGGCTTGGACCGTTTTTTTTTGGCGGGTTGATCGGGGGCAGGATGGGCCGGCTCTGTCGATGCCCACTCTACCTACATGAAGCATGGGATAAGCATGGGCATTGCCTGGCTTCTCCCACCTTTCGCCCACCCTTTGCCCACTCTACCTACATGAAGCATGGGACTAGCATGGGTATTGCCTAGCTTCTCCCACCTTTCGTCCACCCTTTGCCCACTCTACCTACATGAAACATGGGACTAGCATGGGCATTGCCTGGCTTCTCCCACCTTTCGTCCATCCTTTTCCCACTCTACCTACATGAAGCATGGGACTAGCATGGGTATTGCCTGGCTTCCCCCACCTTTCGTCCACCCTTTCCCCACTCTACCTACATAAAGCATGGGACTAGCATGGGTATTGCCTGGCTTCCCCCACCTTTCGTCCACCCTTTGCCCACCCTACCTACATGAAGCATGGGACTAGCATGGGCATTGCCTGGCTTTTCCCACCTTTCGTCCACCCTTTCCCCACTCTTCCTACATGAAGCATGGGACTAGCATGGGCATTGCCTGGCTTCTCCCACCTTTCGCCCACCCTTTTCCCACCTTACCTACATGAAGCATGGGATAAGCATGGGCATTGCCTGGCTTCTCCCACCTTTCGTCCATCCTTTTCCCACTCTTCCTACATGAAGCATGGGACTAGCATGGGCATTGCCTGGCTTCTCCCACCTTTCGCCCACCCTTTTCCCACTCTACCTACATGAAGCATGGGACTAGCATGGGCATTGCCTGGCTTTTCCAACCTTTCGCCCACCCTTTTCCCACTCTACCTACATGAAGCATGGGACTAGCATGGGCATCGCCTGGCTTCTCCCACCTTTCGCCCATCCCTTTCCTTCTTTATCTAAAACAAATAAGCTTCCACTCATCAAAGGAAGCTTTCATCATAAGAAACGTTTTCGTACATCTGGCGGTGGCAGCTCGCAGTCTGCTTTTTCGCCAAACCATTTTATTCGGTTGCGGGCAATGAGGTCATAAACAGTATCTCTTATGGGGCGAGGTATGAAAATGAAGGCATAAAGCAGCTTCCATCCGCCTTTTAATTCTCTGGCGATCTTTAAGGCTGCGGCAGATTTTGAATGATATCGATTGCCTTCAATGAGAATGATGCTATCCAGTTCCTCTGGTATGTGATAATCCTTTTTTAATTGGATTCCTTTTTCGCTTTGCAGGGAGGCAAATGAAAAGTTGCCTGCTGGATCATGTTTTATGATAAATTGGACGCTTTTGTCGCAAAAATGGCAGACTCCGTCGAATAGGATAATCTTTTTCAAATAATCACCCCTTAGTTTCTCCTTCATTTATCATAGCATAATTTTCCATTTTATACGTTTTGCATATTCACTGCTGGTTGGTGGGAGAATTTACCTAAGGTTGATGTGGTGATAGTTTTTGATAACTTTTGACCGTTTTAGGAAGAAAATGATTGATTTTTGAAAGCGATATCCTTATAGTAACACTAGGAGGTGGTTACTTGCTGACACCTGAAAGGCAACAATACATTATCGAAAAGATTAAGCAAGATGGATTTGTGAAGATACAGGAGCTTGTCAAGGACTTGAATACATCAGAATCAACCATTCGCCGTGATTTAAGCCAGCTTGAGGACATGCATTTACTTAAGCGGGTTCACGGAGGCGCTGAGGTAGTGAGAAAGCGTGGGAGAGAGCTGACGATTTCAGAGAAGTCGACAAGCCATCAACTTGAAAAGAAAGCCATCGCAAAGTTTGCGGCAAGCTTGATTGAAGATGGAGACTGCATTTATCTTGATGCAGGTACAACAACGCTCGAAATGATTTCTTATATTAAAGAAAAAGCCATTACGGTTGTTACAAATGGAATACAGCAAGCTGAAGCTCTCAAGGACAGTGATATTATCACTTACTTAATTGGCGGCCGGATAAAAAAATCCACCAATGCCTTAATAGGCAGCCAAGCCATCCAAAACTTAGCTAATTATCGTTTCGACAAATGCTTTCTCGGCATGAATGGCATCCATCCGGAATGGGGCTATAGCACGCCGGACCCTGAGGAGGCGATCTTGAAAAGATCGGCCATTGATTTGGGGAAGGAAAGCTATGTTCTGGCAGATATCAGCAAATTCGGAGAGACATCATTTTCAAAAGTGGCAGAACTTTATCAGGCAACAATTATTACTGCTGGGATAGATTCTGACAAAGAAGCAAAATATAAAATGAAAACGACTATAAAGGTAGTGAAACCATGATCTATACCGTAACACTAAATCCGTCCGTTGATTTCATCGTAGAGGTGGAAAACTTTCAACTTGATGGGTTAAACAGAATGAGCAAGGAAGCGAAATATCCAGGCGGAAAGGGCATTAACGTTTCTCGTATCCTAAAGCGTATTGGAGTAGATAATACAGCACTTGGGTTTAGCGGCGGTTTCCCTGGCGGATTCATTCTTGATGCTTTGAAGAAAGAAGACATTAAGGAGAACTTCATCCAAGTAGAGGAAGACTCCCGCATCAATATAAAATTGAAGACTGGTGATGAAACAGAAATCAACGGTCTTGGACCAGCCATCAGCGCAGACAAAATGGATGAACTGCTTAAACAGCTTGAAGGGATGAAAGAAGGCGATATTCTTGTTCTTTCAGGCAGCATCCCTCCTTCCCTCTCGAAGGATTTATACCGGGATTTGACGAAGGAATTCGCTGCTCGAGGCATTCAAGTTGTTGTTGATGCAAGTGGAAAGGCACTTCTGGATGTAGTTAAAGAGAACCCATTCCTTGTGAAGCCGAATCACCATGAGCTTGGCGAACTGTTTGACACGAAAACAGAAACAGTGGAAGATGCGATTCATTACGGCAAAATCCTTGTTGAACAAGGTGCACAGAATGTGATTGTTTCCATGGCTGGTGAGGGCGCTCTTCTTATTAATAAAGAAGGCGTATACACAGCAACGATACCAAAGGGTACTGTGAAGAACTCAACAGGTGCTGGTGATTCCCTTGTTGCCGGATTTATCGGGAAATGGGACCAAACACACGATATGCTGCAAGCATTTCAATACGGCGTGGCATCTGGCAGTGCAACTGCCTTCAACTATGACCTTGCTGAAAAGCAGGACATCGACACCTTGCTGCCGCAAGTACAAATTACAAAATTATAAGGAAGTGACAACATGAAAATTACAGATTTGTTAAAGAAAGATACGATGATTCTCAATCTTTCTTCATCCAATAAACAAGAAGTAATTGAAGAGCTTGTAAACAAGCTTGACGAGGCTGGCAGATTATCTGACCGCGAAGGATATAAACAAGCCATCATTAAACGTGAAGAACAAAGCACAACCGGTATCGGAGAGGGAATTGCCATTCCTCACGCGAAATCTGAGGCAGTTAAAAATGCAGCACTTTGCTTTGGACGTGCCAAAGACGGTATCGATTATGAATCTTTAGACGGACAGCCGGCTAAATTATTCTTCATGATTGCTGCTCCTGCAGGCGCTAACAATACACACTTAGATACCTTATCCAAGCTATCATCCATGTTGATGTATGATGATTTCCGTCAAGCAATCTTAAATGCCGGCACTGAAGAGGAAGTCCTCTCTATCATTGACAAAAAACAAGCAGAGCTTGAAGGAGAAGAATCTGCAGATCAGCCAGCTCCAGATGCTGCTGAAGCGGAGGCTGAAGGCTATGTACTTGCCGTAACAGCTTGTCCGACAGGGATTGCGCACACATACATGGCTGCAGACGCTCTTAAAGCGAAAGCAAAAGAAATGGGCGTAAACATTAAAGTAGAGACAAACGGATCTACTGGTATCAAAAACCCATTAACAGATGAAGACATTCAAAAAGCGAGCGGCATTATCGTTGCAGCTGACAAACAAGTTGAAATGAACCGCTTTGACGGCAAGCATGTCATCCAAGTTCCGGTTGCCCAAGGTATCCGCAAGCCGGAAGAATTAATCAACCGTGCGCTGAACCAAGACGCACCTGTTTATAAAGCACAGGGCGGCGCTGCACAAGATACAAGCAACAATGAAGAGAAAACAAGCATCGGCTCACAAATCTACAAGCACTTAATGAGCGGTGTCAGCAACATGCTTCCATTCGTTGTCGGCGGCGGTCTCTTAATTGCCATCTCATTCCTATTCGGTATTAACTCAGCCGATCCAACTTCTGCTGATTATAATGCTTTCGCAGCTGCCTTAAATTCTATTGGCGGCGGTACAAACGGTGCATTCTTCCTATTGGTGCCCGTGCTTGCTGGTTTCATCGCGAGCTCCATTGCAGACCGTCCTGGTTTCATGCCTGGTATGGTAGGCGGTTTATTGGCTGCAACAGCCGGCGCTGGTTTCCTTGGCGGTTTGATTGCCGGTTTCCTTGCTGGTTATGTAACTCTCGGTGTTAAGAAAAGTCTTAACTGGCTCCCTGCTTCACTAGAAGGACTTAAACCTGTCTTGCTTTACCCATTATTCAGCCTCTTAATTACAGGCTTGATTATGGTATTCGTTATTAATGAACCTGTTGTATTCTTAAACAATGCTTTAACCAATTGGCTTGAAACATTAAGCGGTGCAAATGCCATTGTCCTAGGCTTAATTGTCGGCGGTATGATGGCAGTCGATATGGGAGGTCCAATCAACAAAGCGGCCTTCACATTCGGTATCGCAGCAATTGCAGCCGGAAATGGTGTACCTCACGCAGCAATCATGGCTGGCGGTATGGTTCCACCACTTGGCATTGCCTTGTCTACAACCTTCTTCAAACATAAATATTCAAAACAAGAACGTGATTCTGGTCTTACGAACTATGTTATGGGTGCTTCATTCATTACAGAAGGTGCCATTCCATTCGCAGCAGCTGACCCAATTCGTGTCATCGTCAGCTCTGTAGTCGGTGCAGCAACGGCTGGTGCCCTATCTGCAGCATTCGGATGCTCAACACCTGCTCCGCATGGCGGATTATTCGTTATCGCGTTAATCGACCGTCCATTCATGTATTTACTTGCCATCCTAATCGGTTCTGCGATTACGGCAATCATGCTTGGATTCTGGAAGAAGAACGCAGAAATCAAAGATGTAGCATAATGTCTTGCCTGAACGATTCCTTATCAATAAGGAATCGTTCTTTTTGTTATGTAAAGATAATTTTAATCACCACTTTAATTAGCCAACACTTGATTATTATTTCTTTAATCAGATTTTTTGATATGTTAGTATAATTATATGGAATCAGAAAGGAGTGGATAACATGAGGTATATGAAAGCTGTAACCTTTGCTGCCGCAGCATTGATGACGACAGCCTTTGCAGATGAAGCACAGGCTTCGACATCATACACGGTCAAAAAAGGGGATACACTTTCAGCGATTGCCGGCAAATACAATACAACTGTGTCAAAAATCATGCAGTGGAATAATCTCAAATCAACGGTAATCTATCCGAACCAAAAACTAACGATCGGCACAAGCTCTGCAACTAGCTCTTCCACATCGAGCAGTTCGAGCAGTTCCAGCAACACAACGTACACGGTAAAAGCCGGGGACACCCTATACGAGATTGCCAAGAAACATTCAACAACTGTCAGCAATCTAAAAAGCTGGAATGATATTTCTGGCTCTATTATTTATCCAAAGCAAGTATTAATCGTATCGAAGAGCGCTTCGTCAGCACCCAATACAAACAGCTCTTCTGGTACAAGCAGCACATCATCTTCCGGCACCTATACGGTTAAATCAGGTGATACTCTATCCGCAATTGCCAAGAAGTATAACGTATCTGTATCGCAATTGATGTCATGGAACAACAAGACCAAAACGCTGATTTATCCTAATGAGGTGCTAAAGGTAAAAAAGAGCGCTTCAACGACCACTTCAGGCGGTTCATCAGGCAGCTCATCGAGCACTTCTTCGAGTTCAGCTGCGACACCGGCTACTTATACAGTCAAGAGCGGTGACACATTGTCTGCCATCGCCAAAAAGTACAAATTGACTGTTTCACAAATCAAGTCACAAAATGGTCTTAGCTCTGATATCATCTATATAGGCCAGAAATTAAAGCTTTCAACATCAACCGATTCCATGTCATCCGTTTCAAAGCCTTCAAGCGGCTCAACAACGGCTCAGCAAACGATTGGCAATTCGGCATTTACATCATCACTAATCTCGATTGCCAAAAGCATGATTGGTACGAAATATGTGTGGGGCGGATCCTCCGCATCCGGTGTAGACTGCAGCGGGTTCATATATTATGTGTTGAATAAGGCTGGCTACAGCATAAGCCGCTATTCAGCACAAGGGTATTATGACCGCTCATATTACGTTAATACACCGAAACCTGGGGATATCATTTTCTTCTCCGGCACCTATAAGCCTGGCATTTCCCATTTAGGAATCTATCTTGGCAATAACGAGTTCATCCACGCCGATAATCAAGGCGTTCGCATTACCAGCACATCAAACAGTTATTATAAGAAATATTTCGATTGCTACAAACGACTCTATGATAAATAAGAGAATGCGACAAAAAGGACTCCCTTGAACGGGAGCCTTTTTTCTAGCCTAATAGCTTATACATTAAACAATCATCCACATATTTCCCGCCAATGAAAAACTCATTCACCAGCCTGCCTTGATGCAAGTACCCATTTTTCTCATAAAAAGCAATGGCCCGCTTATTCGTGGAAAGAACACGGAGACATATTTTATGGATATCCATTAGCAGTGCCCTTTCCTCTACATAAGCTAGGAGCTTGCTGCCAGTGCCAGAACGCCAGAAATCCGGATGAACCCCAATGGCGAGCTCCCACACATGCTGATTTGCCTCAAGCATTGTTGGGTTCTTCAAGGAAATATAGCCCGCCACCCTCCCCTTTTCGATAGCGACAAATAGACTTCCAGGTGGAGCCTGCTCCGCATATTCATCCGGTGATTCCCATTCAATGACCATTGGCGTATTCTCATCATTCCAGATGCTATTCTCTAGTTCGACTAACTGTTCATAATCCTCATACCGTGATGGCCTTATTTCCATCTATCTTCCCTCTTTTCTGTCTCACTTCTTTATAGTATGAGAAAGAGGCATCACTGCCCTCAACAGCCATGCCTCTTCCATGTTTATACATATTATTTCGTTAAATCAAGGAATTCTTGAACATCGGCAATAGCGAGGTCAACACCTGCCTGCCAGAAATCAGGCTTAGTCAAGTCTACACCAAGATGTTTCATCGCCAATTCCTCTGTGGTCATTGCCGCTGTATCCTGAAGGAGGGCAATGTATTTCTCCTCAAAGGCTTTCCCTTCCTTCAAGGATAGATGGTAGATGCCCAGGCTGAATAAATAGCCGAAGGTATACGGGAAATTATAGAACGGCACTTCTGCGATATAGAAATGCAATTTACTTGCCCAGAAGCTTGGGTGATATTCACTCAAGGCATCCTTGTAGGATTCCTTCTGTGCTGCCTCCATCAGTTCATCCAGGCGTTCAGCTGAGACGAGGCCCTTTTGACGTTCTTTATAGAAGTTCGTTTCAAAAATATAGCGGGCATGAATATTCATGAACATCGCAATGGCATTTTGAATCTTCGTATCAAGCAAAGTGATTTTCTCAGCATCTGATTCTGCTGCTCGTACGCTTGCATCAGAGCAGATTTGCTCAGCAAAGGTAGAGGCTGTCTCAGCAACATTCATCGCATATTCGGTATTAAAGAATGGCTTCTCATTAAGTACATGGCTATGGAAAGCATGGCCAAGCTCATGCGCAAGTGTTGCGACACCACTCGGAGAACCAGCATAGGTCATGAATATACGGGATTCATTCGTTTCTGGGAAGCTTGTACAAAAGCCTCCTGGACGTTTTCCTGAACGGTCCTCTGCTTCAATCCAAGCGTTCTCAAATGCCTGCTCCGCAAATTTTGGAAGCTCAACACCAAACTTGGAGAAATTGTCGATGATAAATTTAGCCCCTTCATCGTAGGAATAATGCTTTGGCTCAGTCGTTACAATCGGTGCATCGACATCAACCCAACTAAGCTTCTCTTTACCGAAGATTTGGGCCTTTCGGTTGAGGAAATCAACAAATGGCTGTTTATTCTTAGCTATGACATCCCACATCACATCAAGCGTTTCTTTTTTCATACGGTTATACTGGAGCGGCTCCTTCATGAAATCGGTAACGCCATGGGCTTTATAATCCGCCAGGCGGAAGCCGCCCAAATGGTTCAATGTATCTGCGAATAAAGGAGCTTTCTCATGCCACGCCTTTTCCCATTTCACAAACAGTTCTTTGCGGACCTCAGGATCTGGGTCATCCATCATCTTATTGAATGCCTGACCAGCAGATAGAAGGACCTCTCTCCCATCCTTATCTGTGTAAGGTATCTCGATTGTTTTAACGAGTGAGTCATAATGCGTACTCCATCCTATGTAACCATCCACTTTCAATGAATTAATCAGCGCTTCTTCTGCTTCGGATAAACGTTCCTTCCCTTGCTCACGCTTTTCATTCAAGTAAAAGGCAATCTCTGAAAGGGACGGGTCTTTCAAAAGCTCTCCCCATAAAGCGTCATCAATATCGACTAATTTAATGGTAAAACCAGTAAAAGCCGTTTGGAACTCACTAATCAAGGAATAGGCTTCCCCGTTCAATTGGTCGGCTTTCGTATCATGAACATCCTGTGCGGTAAGACATTCCAAGAAAGCAACCACTTGAGAAACAGCCTTCTCAATCTCCTCTGTCTGCTCAAGTATACGGACTAGCTGACCCATCTCCTGCATTTCCTTTATCGGACTGAAATTCTTCACCTCGTCCTTATATACCGCTATTGATTCATGCATTCTCTCTAATTTTGCTGCAAGCTCAGCTGATTGGGAACCTCCTGGGAAAATCCCTTCAAGATCCCATTTTAATGAATAGCTCATGCCATGTCCTCCTAATCTTTTCATAATTTTCAGTATACAACTTTTCTACTGAGTTGAGTATCATTTTAATTATGGCAATGGACCTTCTTCTGAAATAGATTATCGTCCGTCATTCCTATTATTTCTCTCTTTCATCCCATTTACCTTCTTTCCTAATAAAGAATGCGTGTTAGTTCCTATAAATTACGAACCATTTAGCATCTTTAATTTGAAATTTTTGACAAATCTTTTATAATAATAAGGTTACAAGGCCAGACTCAACCCAAGGAGAATAGAATGGATTCTATATTAGACCAAGCTCAAATATCTCTCTTAAATGCTATCGGAGAGAACCTTTTTATTTGTGACGAACAGTATCAAATCATCTTGCTCAATGATTATTCTAACCATCTCATAAAAAAACTGGAACCCTTTACCGGACTTTCAAGCAAGGAAGAATATATCGGCAAAAGCATTTGCGATCTAGACCCTAATGAAGGCCAAGCTCTTAAGGCAGCCATAGAAGCAGGTATCTTTCCGGTTGAAGCGAAAATCACCCTCTATCATAAGTGGGCGGCTAATATGACCGTCAACAGATGGAAAAACGGGCTTAACCAGTCGATCTATATCATCACCTGGAAGGATATTACCGATTATGAGGAGGAGCTGCATAAAGGATATGCTCTGCTTGAGGAATTATACGCTCCTGTTATCCAGACCATCCTAGATGATGTGATTCTTATGCCGATTACCGGAACGATGACAAGAAATCGTTTAGACAAGATTAAGGAGATTGCCCTGTTTGAGAGCGCCAATAGACTAGCCAGCTATCTAATCATTGATTTCACCGGTATGACTGTCTTGGATGATGACAGCATTACAATGGAGCTTGAAACGATTTGCCGTTCTTTAAATTTTATTGGAACAACAGTGATCTATTCTGGACTTTCAGCTAAGTTCGTGCAACAGATTATTGGACAAGGCACATCGATTCCAACAGAAACATTTGCGACCTTCCGCCAAGCGATTCGATATGCTTGTAAGGAAAAAGGCTTTAAATTAGTTCATGTATAACTAAACCTGGATGAAAGCAAAGAACACGGAGTCTGTGTCTTTGCTTTTTTCATACCTAAATATAATTCTTGCATAATAAAAGGCTGCATGATAACTTCATTTCCTCTTATAGCTTCCCATCTAATATCCTTTCTAGGATATCTGTGTGAATAGACATACATGCAGAAAAAAGACCATGACTATAGACGGACAAAATTTAGACAAATATTCACTTTATGGGTGTCTGAACACCAATATTTTGATTTGTGACAAATTTGCATCCTGTCACAAATTTACCATTATTTATTCATGTCCTTCTCTAGTAATTTTCTAATCATCCGACTAAAATACATATAGATAACAAGTTATTATTTAATATAATAACTTATTCCTTATCTTCCATTGTCCACAATATATATAAAAGAAACTATTTCTTTATTCATCATCCTTCTCTTCGTATACATTGGTTTTTTTTTGAAGATATTGTGAACACATGAACATTACATAGTTAATTTTGAAAGGTGTGAATGATTTTATGGAAATTCTTGATTTAGCTCGTTTCCAATATGCTGCTACGACGATCTATCATTTCCTTTTCGTGCCGCTTTCTATCGGGCTCGTCTTCTTGGTAGCCATTATGGAAACAATGTATTTCTTTAAGAAGAAAGAAATCTACCTAGACATGGCGAAATTCTGGGGAAACATCTTCCTCATCGCCTTTGCGGTCGGTGTTGTAACAGGAATTATCCAGGAATTCCAATTTGGGATGAACTGGTCCGAATATTCTCGATTTGTCGGTGATGTATTTGGTGTACCTCTCGCCATTGAAGCACTCTTAGCCTTCTTCATGGAATCGACCTTTATTGGAGTTTGGATGTTCGGACGTAATCGTCTGCCAAGATGGGTTCATCTTCTCTCCATCTGGCTTGTATCCATTGGCACGATGCTCTCTGCCCTATGGATTCTGGCTGCGAACTCCTTCATGCAGGAGCCTGTTGGAATCGCTGTCGTTGAAGGCAAAGCAACATTAGTGGATATTTGGGCCTTTTTGACAAATCCACAATTGCTCGTAGAATTCCCTCACACGATTTTCGGTGCTTTCGCGACCGGGGCATTTGTGGTCGGCGGTATCAGTGCCTACAAGCTCATGAAGAAGAAGGATATCGAATTATTCAAACGTTCTTTTACCATTGCTACCGTTCTTGGCATTGTTGCCGGACTTGGCATTGCCTTTACTGGTCACTGGCAGGCACAGCATCTGGTTTCCTCTCAGCCTATGAAAATGGCAGCGAGTGAAGGATTATGGGAGGACAGCGGTGACCCGGCCAGCTGGTCCTTAATCGCTGATATTGACGAAGAGAATAAGACGAATAATTGGTCTGTTGAAATACCTTATTTATTAAGTCTCCTATCTTATAATAGCTTCTCCGGATCGATTGAAGGAATGAACACACTTCAAGAGCAATATACGGAACTATACGGCGAAGGAGATTATATCCCGCCTGTAGAGCCTGTCTATTGGAGCTTCCGCATTATGACCTTTGGCGGGGGAATCATGATTCTTCTATCCTTGATTGGATTGTTCTTAATTAAGAGAAAAACCCTGATGGAGAATGCCTGGTACTTGAAAATCATGCTTGGAGCCATCTGCTTGCCGTTCATTGCCAATACTGCCGGCTGGATCATGACTGAGATTGGCCGCCAGCCATGGACAGTTATGGGATTATTTACGACAGCCCAGTCTGTTTCACCGAATGTCACGGCAACGGATTTATGGATTTCTATCATCGCCTTCCTTGGGGCTTATACCATTCTTGCGGTTGTCTTAATTACCTTGATTGTGAAACAGGTCAAAAAAGGACCTCAGAAGGATGCTCCGGAAAAACCGGATGTAGATTTATTTAATAAGGAGGCCTTTGGACAATGAGCTTAAATGAGTTATGGTTCTTACTTGTAGCGGTTTTGTTTATTGGTTTCTTCATTCTCGAAGGATTTGACTTCGGGGTTGGGATGTCAACTCGCTTCCTAGCCCGTGACCAAAGAGAGCGTGACCAGCTTGTGACAACAATCGGTCCTTTCTGGGATGCCAATGAGGTATGGCTTATCACAGCCGGAGGTGCCATTTTCGCCGCATTCCCTGAATGGTATGCGACAATGTTCAGCGGGTATTACCTGCCATTTGTATTATTCCTTCTCGCCTTGATTGTCCGGGGAGTAGCGTTTGAATTCCGCCATAAGGTTCATACAAAATGGACGAATTTATGGGATTGGATGATTTTCATCGGAAGCATTGTCCCTGCCTTTGTGCTAGGTGTCTTATTCACAAGCTTAGTGCGCGGCATGCCAATCGACGCTTCCGCCAATATGTATGCCGGTTTCACCGATTACTTTAATCTGTACTCCATCGTTGGCGGCATTGCTATGGTTGTTCTCTGCTTCGTACATGGCCTTACGTATATCGGACTGCGGACAGAAGGACCAATCCGTAAACGTGCGCAGGAAATGCTCACAAAGATGTACATTCTTTTGTTAGTTGGCTTGATTGCCTTTGCGGTATTGACTTATTTCAGCACAGACCTATTTGAGGCACGCCCTGTTGCTACACCGCTATTTTTATTCGGTGCTGTTCTTACAACGGCTTTTGCCTACTTCTTCACAGGCAAAAGAATGGAAGGCTGGGCCTTCACCATGACAACAGGCACCATTCTATTCACAGTCACAATGCTGTTTGTCGGGCTGTTCCCGCGTGTTATGATCAGCTCAATCAGTTCTGACTTCAACTTGACCATCATAAATGCATCCAGCAGCCCTTATACGCTTAAGGTCATGACAATCGTTTCCCTTACGCTGCTGCCATTCGTGCTTGGCTATCAAATTTGGAGCTATTATGTATTCAGAAAGCGGGTTTCTGATTCTGAACCGGTGGGTCATGAATGATTACAAGAGACATTCTTAACTTAAAGGGCATTAAAGGGACATTCGTCTTCCTCTTTGCCCTCTCCCTCCTGCAGGGAGCTGCCATCATTATGCAAGCCGTTATGCTTTCGCGTGCAATCACGAATCTTTTCAACGGGGAGAAACTGAGCGATCAGTTCCTTCCCTTCCTTTTATTTGCGTCTGCTTATTTAGCAAGACAGGTCATGGTCTTTTTCCGCGATAAATGGATGGAACGCTTCGCATCTGATTCCGGAACGGCCATTCGCCGGGAATTACTTGATAAGATTTTCAGTCTCGGGCCTAAATTCACACAGAAGGAAGGAACAGGGAACCTGGTGACAATGGCACTTGAAGGGGTCACTCAAGTGGAGACATACCTGAAGCTATTTCTTCCTAAAATGATGAATATGCTGTTAATACCCGCGATGATTGTCATCTATATGTTCACATTAAACCCCTCCTCCGCTGGTATTGTCATTCTTGTACTTCCAATCCTGTTCTTCTTCATGGCCATGCTCGGAATTGCCGCGAAGAGGAAGGCGGATAAACAGTATGAATCCTATCAGGTTCTCTCCAATCACTTCGTTGATTCATTAAGAGGACTTGAAACGCTGAAGCTTCTCGGCTTGAGCAAGGATTACGACAAGAATATCGGAACAGTCAGTGAACGATATCGCAAAGCAACGATGAGTACTTTACGTGTCGCCTTCCTGTCTACCTTTGCCCTTGATTTCTTCACCTCCCTATCCATTGCGATTGTTGCCCTGTTCCTTGGTTTAAATCTAATGGAAGGTGCGATTTTGCTGGGACCTGCACTGACCATCCTGATTTTGGCACCGGAATATTTCCTGCCTATCCGAGATTTCGGAACAGACTACCATGCCACCCTAGACGGCAAAAACAGCATGGGAGCCATCGGACATATATTGGCGATTCCGACCGAGGTGAAGGAGCAAGATACGAAAAGTGCTTCTTCCTGGTCATCTGCAGATATCCTATCCTTCACTGATTTGACGGTCGTTCATGAAGAAGCAAGCCGCCCATCTCTTCAAAATATCTCCTATTCCTGGAAGGGCTATGGGAAGATTGGCATCATTGGAGCAAGCGGTGCCGGCAAGTCAACCTTCATTGATGTTCTAGGCGGTTTCCTCGCTCCAAGCAGCTGTACAGTGAATCGGAATGGAGAGACTATGGGCGGTTTCCATGATTCTTCCTGGCAGGAGCAGATTCTCTATATTCCGCAGCACCCTTATCTGTTCAATGACACAGTGCGGAATAATATTCTCTTCTATACGCCGGGAGCAAGCGAGGAAGCTTTACAGTCCGCCATCAATCAGGCAGGACTTCGGGAAATCATTGATTCCCTGCCAAATGGTCTAGAAGAGAAAATCGGCGAAGGAGCACGCATGCTCAGCGGCGGTCAGGAACAACGGATTGCCCTAGCCCGCGCTTTCCTTGACACAAGCCGTAAGATTCTCCTTTTCGATGAACCAACGGCTCACTTAGACATTGAAACAGAGTATGAATTAAAGGCCAATATGCTGCCACTCTTTGATGACCACCTCGTATTCTTTGCTACTCACAGACTTCATTGGATGAAGGATATGGACCAAATTATCGTATTGGACAAAGGAAAAATTGTAGAGACAGGAACACACGAGGACTTAATGGCGCAGCGTGGACATTATTATCAATTAGTACAGATACAAAGCGGCAAGATGGAGGCGATTAAATGAAAAAGACATTATCCCCGCTAGCGATTATGAAAAATTCATGGATTCGCCCCTATTTGAGCGAGAATAAAGGGCTCCTTGCGCTAGTACTTATTCTTGGAACAGGAACATTCTTCAGCGCGGGTGCCCTTATGTTTACATCAGGCTATTTAATTTCAGAATCTGCAACCCTTCCTGAGAATATTCTCTTGGTTTATGTACCAATCGTGCTTGTCAGGCTGTTTGGGGTATCACGCCCTGCATTCCGCTATGCAGAGCGATTGAGCGGCCATAGTATGGTTTTGAAGATACTCTCCCGTATGCGCGTCCGTCTCTATAAAGCACTGGAACCAAATGCCCTGGATTTCCGTTCCCGCTTCAAGACTGGCGACCTGCTGGGCGTGCTTGCAGATGATATTGAACATTTACAGGATGTCTATATCAAAACGATTTTCCCAGCCGTGATCAGTGTGTTGTTGTATGTCATGATTGTATTAGGGCTTGGCTATTTCTCCATCCCATTCGCTTTATTTATGCTGCTGTTGCTATTTGTCCTAGTCATCCTATTCCCGCTTGTCTCCCTTCTGGCCACACATGCCCGTCATGCGAAAATGAAGGACGCCAGAAATGGTCTCTATCAATTATTGACCGATGCTGTCATGGGTGCAGGAGACTGGATGATCAGCGGCAGACAGGCTGATTTCATTCAACGGTATGAACAGGATGAAAGAAAAATGGATGAGATTGAAGCCCAGCTTACGAAATTTCAGCGCAGCCGCAACCTTCTTTTTCACCTTGTCATCCTCATCATTATTATTGGGATGGCCTGCTGGATTTCCTTGAGCGTTGAAGCTGGCCGATTTGAGCCAAGCTGGATTGCCGCCTTTGTCCTGGTCGTCTTCCCGCTCATTGATGCATTCGCTCCGCTTTCTGATGCGGTCAGTCAAATTCCGAGCTATCAAAGCTCTTTAGACAGGATGAATGCCCTGCAGGAGCAGAAGCCGGCAGAAACTCATGATCAAGTGAAGAGCAGTACACTGAAAGAGGCAAATTCTTTACCTATTCAGTTTCATGATGTCACCTTCTCCTATGACAATGGTGCTTTACCTGTCTTAAGGAATTTATCCCTTTTTATTCAAGCAGGAGAAAAAGTCGCTTTGCTTGGGAAGAGCGGAACAGGCAAAAGTACATTAGCCAAATTAATTTTAGCGGCCTATGCACCGCAAAAAGGGATCATCACACTTGGTGGTCAGCCAGTCAACGAGCTTGGAGATCTCTCAAGTGTTGTGTCAGTCTTACAGCAAAAACCGCATTTATTCGATACAACCGTCATGAATAACATCCGCCTTGGCAATCCCGGTGCTACGGATGAGGAAGTCATTGAGGCAGCTAAACAAGTTCATATACATGACTATATCTCTTCCCTGCCTAAAGGATATGAGACAAGAATGCATGAGCTTGGCAGCCGGTTTTCCGGGGGAGAAAGACAGCGAATTGCGCTTGCCCGCATTCTTCTTCAGAATACACCAATCGTTATCCTGGATGAACCGACAGTTGGACTCGATGCCCTAACAGAAAGGCAGCTATTGAAGACGATCTTTGATACCCTTCGAGCGAAAACCATCATTTGGATTACCCACCATCTGGCAGGGGCTGAGAGCATGGATCGTATCCTTTTCCTTGAAGATGGTACAATCAGCATGGATGGCTCACATACAGAGCTCATGCAAACAAATGAGACCTATCAGAGCCTGTATCGATTGGATATGCCGGAATTATAGCCTTTAAAAAGGCACGAATGCTCCATCTGCATTCGTGCCTTTCTTATGGGTTTCTCTTTGCCGCTTCATGAAGCTCCGGCCATTCATATATATTAGTTCCTTTTTCACTATCAGCAGCGATTTGAACCATAGCTGCTGCAACTTCCTCTGCCTTAATCGGCTTAAATCTAGCAAGCCTTCCTCGTAGAAGAGGGGAAAACACAGGGCTTAACCATCCGCTCAATGCTTCTGCTGTACGGAATTCATCTCTTTTTCCAAGAAGCAAGGAAGGATGTATGAGCTGCAAGGAATCAAATTGCAGAGTAATTAAAGCACTCTCAAGCTCCCCCTTCACCCTTGAATAGAAAACCTTTGTCTCAGGATTTGCCCCAATGGCTGAAATGACCAAGTATTGACTCACTCCTTGTGCCTTCGCTAACTCAGCTGCCTTTAATGGATACTCATAATCGACCTTCCGAAAAGCCTCCTTTGATCCGGCCTTCTTGATGGTAGTGCCGAGGCAGCAAAACACCTCATCTACTGCAAATTCACTCGCCATTGACTCCATATTGTCAAAATCAATGATTCGCTCATGGAGCTTTGGATTCGCAAGACCCATCGGACGACGGACGAGTGCGGTTACGTGGCCATACAAATCTGAATCAAGCAATCTATGTAAAAGTTCATTCCCCACCAAACCTGTGGCCCCAATAATCAACGCCTTTTTCTTCTTCCCCAAAAGCTCTAACCTCCTGTCATACATACGGCAGACATATGAAATAGGAAGCCCTCATATATCTGCCAAAAATGATTTATCGTTATTTCTCATAGATTTCTTCAAGCGGTTTACTCGATTTCTTCCATGTACGGACTCCATCATCCTCATCAAAATCAACCAATACATCTACAACGCCTTTTTCCTGAAGAAGCTTTTCCTTCAAACGATCTTTAATATCATCCATTTCTGCCACGGTCATACTAGGATCAATCTCTACGCTGACTTCCACATGGAAATCCTCGCCCTCTTTGATGACCACAACATCCTGTACATCTCTGATACCCTGTTCATTGATTACCTTATCCCCTATATATTGCTCCATCACCTCATCTGCCTCACCGAGCGCACCCGCAGCATTATCAAGGAAAACCTTCCCGACAACAATCAGCATAAGAAGCCCAATCATGATGGAGGCCAGACCCTCTGCTGCATGAAACGGAGTATAGTGTGAAATGATGATAGCAATAATGGCCAAAAGACCGCCGCTTGTTGCGACCAAATCCTCTAGAAAAACAAGCCTTGTAGCTGGTTTAGCATCCTTGAACCTGCTAAAGCTCTTGTAAATATACGAAATCCCCTGTACCTCTTCACCGGTCTCATGCATAATCTCGCGCATCGCCTTCAACAGAACGAAAGACTCAAGAACGACGCTGATGAACAAGACCCCTAAACTGACAAGAAAATAACTAGATTCTGTCGGATCGATAATATGAAGGTATCCTTCTTTAATCGTTTCATAAGACATGATCCCTACAATTAGAACGGCACCAAGAAGCACTAAATTGACCAGACGCCCAAATCCATTGGGAAATCTCCCTGTCGGTGCCTTTTTCGAAAGGGCAGAACCGATGAATACGAAAAATTGATTAGCGGCATCTCCTAAGCTGTGAAGCGTCTCTGCAAACAATGCCACATTTCCGGTAAAAATGTAGGCCGTTCCTTTAATAACGGAGATGATGAAGTTAACAATTGCCGCCATAAACGCACTTACATTTCCTTTTTTTAACATGGTGAATAATTCTCTCATATTACTGCCCCTTATCCTATTTATAATGTTTTCACAGAAACAAATATATCACTCTATACCCAAATGCAGGAAAAATAACATCCTATCCCTTAACTTTTTACACTGTCGAGGGGTACCTTTCGCTCCTATTTATCCTTTTTTAAACAATAGACTGGATTTTTATTCGATAGAGGAGTATAGTTACCTAGGTAACTAAAAGGCGGTGAACTTATGACAGATTCCCAGCACTTCTTCCATCAATATTTACAGGTATCTCGATCCTTTACGAAAAACTTAAATGAACATCTTGCAGCCCATGCCATGTTTCATTCACAATGGGCTATTATTCATTTCTTAAAGAAGAATGGCCCGGCATCCTTGAGTGAAATCGTCCAATACTTGAACGTTGAGAAACCGACCGTCACCCGCACCGTTAGCCGACTTGAAGAACGGAAGCTGATTGAGCAGCTTGAATCGACGGATAAACGGCTGAAGAGGATTGACCTGACAAAGGCCGGTCAAGAAATGTACGAGCTCTGCAAGAAAACGACCATGGATTACGAGAAAACCGTCATTGCCGATGTAACGGAGGAAGAATTGGACATCGCCATGAATGTACTTAAAAAAATGCAAAAACAGCTACAACAAGAGGATGTGAACCCGCATGACTAGACCCAAACTTTGGACGAAGGACTTCCTGCTCGTCGCCTCAACAAACTTATTTATCTTCCTATGCTTTTACAGCCTGATGGTCACACTTACGGTCTATACAATGGACAAGTTCCATACAAGTGCCAGCATCGCCGGGCTCGCTTCAAGTATATTTGTCATCGGAGCCGTCTTAGTACGTCCGCTGGCCGGAAAAAAACTTGCCCTTATTGGTCCGAAGAAAATGCTTGTCGCAAGCCTTTGCGTATTCTTTGCGTCAACCCTTTTATATTTTGCCGCTGATAACTTGATCCTCCTGTTAGGCTTAAGACTGATTCACGGCGCGGCATTTGGCGTCTCTTCCACCGCAACCGGCACCATTGTCGCTGAGATTATTCCCCCATCCAGAAGAGGGGAAGGGATGGGCTATTTTGCTATCAGCACAAATATCGCCATGGCTATTGGCCCCTTTATCGGGCTCTATATCAGCAATGCCTATGAATACACTATGGTCTTCACCGTGAGTGTAGTATTTGCCTTCTTCAGCCTGCTGGCCTCTATCCTTTTGACGTACAAGCAGCCCGCTCTCACCAAGGAACAGATGGAAAGCCTGAAAAGCAATAAGCTTCGCGACTACTTTGAATTCTCCGCTATCCCGATCTCCATCACAGCAGGAGTCATCGGCTTTACGTATTCAAGTGTCCTGTCTCACATGACATCATTTTCGGCGGAAATCAACTTAGCAGGCGCCGCAAGCTTTTTCTTTGTCATCTATGCAGCTTGCCTGCTGATCACAAGACCATTCACCGGCCGCTGGTTTGACATACGCGGGGAGAACTTCGTCATCTACCCTTCGCTATTATTATATGCCGCCAGCCTATTATTACTCGGCGGTACAATGAACAGCGCCATGCTGCTCTTTGCAGGAGCCATCATGGGCATCGGCCTGGGCACCTTTCAATCAAGCGCCCAGACAATTGCCATTAAAGAAGCACCGCCACACCGAATCGGCCTTGCTACATCAACCTTTTTCGTCATGTATGACATCGGCATCGGCACCGGACCATTCCTGCAAGGACTCTACATCCCGCACTTCGGCTACCGCGGGTTATACTTCACAATGGGGGCAATCGCCATTGTCGGAATTGTAATGTACTACTTCGCACACGGGCGAACAACCGAGATAAAAACAACCAAGCCAGTCTGGAAAGACCAGGTTCAATGAAAAAAGCATTGCCCGAAATTTGGGCGATGCTTTTTTGTTTTTGGCTACTCTGTTGTCCACCCTTTACCACCATTGCCTGGGCATTGGGCGGGCTTTCTCTGACGATGCCCACCTTTCGTCCACCCTTGGCCCACCCTTTACCACCGTTGCCTGGGCATTGGGTGGGCTTTCTCTGGCGATGCCCACCTTTCGTCCACCCTTGGCCCACCCTTTACCACCGTTGCCTGGGCATTGGGTGGGCTTTCTCTGACGATGCCCACCTTTCGTCCACCCTTGGCCCACCCTTTACCACCGTTGCCTGGGTATTGGGTGGGCTTTCTCTGACGATGCCCATCTTGCGTCCACCCTTGGCCCACTCTTTACCCCCGTTGCCTGGGTATTGGGCGGGCTTTCTCTGGCGATGCCCACCTTTGGTCCACCCTTGGCCCACCCTTTGCCACTGTTGCCTGGGCATTGGGTGGGCTTTCTCTGACGATGCCCACCTTTGGTCCACCCTTGGCCCACCCTTTACCCCCGTTGCCTGGGGAAAGCATGGGCATTGCGTGTCTTACCCCATCTTTCTCCCACCTTTATCCCACCCACCCTGAATGAGACACTGACTTATCCCGCTTTTCCTGTACATAGCCTGGACCGTTCCTCCCGTCAAAACAAAAAAATAAACCTTCCAATCATCACTTTGATTAGAAGGTTTATTCATTTGATTTTGTAATAGAATTTCTCATTTGTGCAGCCACTCTCTAGTATTGGCTTATTCTCCACAATGCCATCGTTCGGCCCGTCGAGGCACATTTTCGCTAATTGTCTATATTTCTCTGCACTGAATCTGGCTCTTATGACGATATTATCCACCAACTTGTAAATCCACTCCTTCTGTGTTTACGTAGGCACATTCGTTCATGGCTTCCTGGCTGACTAATCGTTCAATCCAGCATACGTATTCTATATTTTCGAGCTGTGCTGCGGCTGAATGATGCAGGATATATAAATATTGTTGATCCATGATGTCAAAGCGGCATGTATAGCTCCATAGGATAGATACTAGTAATTTATCCAAATGATGGTAGGTGTAAACCACAATATTCTTCTTTTTGAAGTTTACTGTAGATTCTTGATTCTCCATGTACGGTTTTCCTTTTTCGGCTGAGATTTGGGCAAGTCGCATCCATTCATCGGGTAAGGCAGCCCACTCGTATAAAGCCCAATTGATGCCGACTCCTTGCTTCTTGAATCCTTCTGCAGCGTATTTCTCTAGAAAATAGGCGATGGCACCTTCATAGTCAGCTCTTCCTGCATCCTCTTGATAAAAAAGAAAGAGCGTTCCTTTGCTGTGATCGCTGTAGAGGTCTCCTAACAGACGGAATCTTTCTTCCATGTTCAGATTATCAGATTCTTCTGCTTCATTGCTGTCTTCGAGTTCAAGTTCAAATTGGAAAAGACGGAATCTTTTCAGGCTCCGGGTCGCGAGCGGAATGAATAAAAATAAGAGAATCCAAATCAGTAAAAACAAGAGCCCCTTTCCGACAATGCGGTTTGCCTCTGATGAGACAATATTGGTCATCATGGCGACAAACCATCCTTGGTCCATTGCCGGCATTTCATTAACTGTCAGTGCCTCAAATGGATTGAGAAAGACCTTGCGATAGGTGATGGCAAGAGAGGCCAGCGTCCAAAGCGCAATGACCATAATGCCAAGCTGATACAGACATATATACCCCTTCTTGGCTAGTAAACGAAATAAATTGATCGATTCCTTTAATCGAAACCATATTTTCATTACAACCAATTCCTTTATCGGGATTTTTTTAGACAAAAAAGGCCGCTTCTTCTTGTTAGACAAGATGCGGCCTAATGTGTGACAAGCAGCCTCCCGTCCATGGAGAGGCTGCTTTTGAACCGAATTGTTTTATTGGACTCGAGGGAATCCGAAGCCAGAGGCATAATCATCGCCAACTGCGGCGCCAACTCCACCCAAAATGTCATTGGCTTTCGCCCTGTTTTGAAGCACAGTGCGAACTTGGTTTGCTGTATATCCAGTGTTAGACGCCCAGATTTTCGCAGCTAAGCCGGAAACATGAGGCGTTGCCATGGATGTACCGCTGATTGTGTTGTATCCGCCTGTATACCAAGTAGATTCAACAGCTGAACCAGGAGCAGAGACTTCAATATCTTTCACGCCGATTACATAGTCACCGTCTGTGTTCGGATTTCCGCGGGAAGAATAATTTGCCACACGGTATGTGCCATTAGCTTGTACATTTTCAAGGGCTGCTACTGCTACGACATTCGCAAGTGCACCAGGGTAGCCGATTGTATTGGCAGCAGAACCGCTGTTGCCTGCAGCCGCAATGATAAGAACCCCTTTTCCTTGTGCATACGTTACCGCGCTTGAGATCAAGGAATCATTTGCGCTAGAACCGAGTGACATGGAGATAATCAGCTTCGAACCTGTCGATGTGGCTTGGTCGGCCGCATGTCTGATAGCAGCTGCAATATCATCAGAATATCCAGAGCCGCTGTCCGTTAGAACCTTATAGGCCCATAGCTTCGCTTGTGGAGCAACACCATATACCCCTGTGCCTCCTCCGCCATTACCAAGAACGGTACCAGCTACGTGTGTACCATGTCCATTTCGGTCAGCACAAGAATTATTCACGTATGTGCTGCTAGTCGTAAAATCTTTACATTGCTCCACATTGGACGATAAATCCTTATGTGTTTTCAGAACACCTGTATCCAATACAGCGACCTTTATGCCGCTACCACCCGAAGTAGACGTTAGTGAACTATTATTATAAATGGCTTTTATTCCCCAAGGTACGCGAGTGGTAGGACTTGACGTTGCCTTTAATTGGTTGGTCGCGGCAATCTTGAATTCTGGTACTTTCTTGACTTCGATGTCATTATTTTTGACTAGCTTCTCATACTCTTTTTCAGAGACATCGACTGTAAAGCCTTGGCCGTTGAAATCATGATGGACACCCATATCTTTCTTCGCCTGTGCCCGTTCACTTTGAGATCCCTTAATAAGGACCCGGATTGTTTCCTTCTGAACTGACTCTTTCGGAGCCTTCCCCATTTCTGCTGCTGATGAGAAGGATGCTCCACTGAACACCATTGCCAAACTCAACACGACCGTACTGATTAATCTTTTTGACTTCATGTTTCCTCTCCTCTCACATATTTATTTTTGATGGCTCTCTTTGATGTAAAACTAGTATATTGATTATTTTTTTTCTTGGAAACGGAGCGATTTTACTATAATTCAAAAATGAATAGATTGAATTGTTAAAATGTTCTAAAATTTCCCAAATAAATAACACCATATTTCTACCATATTTTTACTTATTACATTATTTTTCAACAAATCTCTTGTTTTTCACCGTGGAAGAAGTACCAACCCGACCAAAAACAAAACAGGTGTTTGTGCCTATCATTTTTTTATTTTCCCAACAAAATTTATACATAAAAAAGCCGACTGCTTATGCAATCGGCTTTTCCCATGTATTCAGATACGATGTATTTAAGTTACCGGCGGCAAGATGGGCGCTTTCATGTTCATCTCTACTCCCCCTTATGTTCTTATTCCATATAAGTATATTGCAGCGCTTCTTTAAACTTTCCTTCTTTTTTATAATAATCAGCTAAAATTTTATTAACCGACCTAATATCTGTAAAGCTCAGCTCCTTATCGTATAAAAAAGGAAGGGTATAATCTTCTAAATATCGAATGGCTCTCTCCTCTTCCCCCTCCATCATGTATAAATAATAGTTCGGGAGAATTTGATAGATTTTCGTGTTTGATCGAGCAGCATTCTTTTTTAATTGGTCAAAGCTTTCTTTTGCCACAACATAATCCTCAAGATAATAAGATGTTTCTGCATAGGCATACAAGCTGACCATGTACGAGTAGGCATCATCTATCCCCGAATCCAATGCCTTCTTGAAGTAATCTCGTGCTTCTGCCAAATTCCCCATCTTCTGCTTCAAATACCCGATATTGTGATACGTGAGTGCCAGCATATCCATTTCTCCAAGAATCTCTGCATTCCGTTCGAGATGCTTATAGCAATCCAGCGCCACCTCATGGATATTAGAATCCGTATAACTGATTCCCATTATCATCAGCGTATGGAGCATTCGCTTAATATTATAGTCAGCTGTAAAAGAGGTCAAAGCATGCTTACCGTAAAAAATGGCGTAGCCCGGCTGTTCAATATGACATTTGACGAGAGCCAAATGATAGTACACATCACCAGAGGCATTGACACCCTCCCCTTGAGAAAGGACCAAATCATCCAAAACATCATTCGCTTGACGATACTTATTCTGGACAATCAAACAAATGGCATGATAGTAGTGAAATAGGTACAACTCTTGGTAGGAGAAATTCTTCTTATGCTTCTCAAGCCACTTATAATGCAGCTTCGCCTCCTCAATCTCGCGCACCAAAAGATAATACCTTAGCTTATAAAGCTCGTACAAATAGAGATGCGGCGTATAAGCAATAAAGCCTGACAGCTCTGAAAGCCGTTCATATAGTCCTCTTGCTTTATCTACCTGCAAATAATTGATATTATGGATCCACTCATCGAGCAGCTCCTCTATCATCCCATTCTTTTGTTGCACTTCCTTCAAATTCGCGCCAAGCCTATTCAAAAGCAAATCAATGGTTTGTTCATTCGCCTCCTTCCCATTATTCTCGATTTTGCTAAGATGAGGTACCGAGCAAATGCCTTCCACCAGTTCACTTTGTGTCATTCCCTGCTTTGTTCGATAATATTTAATCAGCGAACCAACATTCATGTCCCCACCTTCTTATCCTTATTTCCAATATTATACAACAAGCTTTCAACCCTTGCTATGAGTCGACTTTACTGATTTTTTTTGCTTAAAACAGGATTGATCTTTCTACAATATTGGACAAGCCCAAGTCGATTCTTTATTAATGGCAAAATCCTTAATATTATATAAAAATACTAAGACCTCCGATTTCTTTGCACACAAAAAAGCACCGCCCCCAGCATATCAATCAGGAGCGGCTTCTATACATTTCCCTTTAGGAGGTCATCGCGTACGATAACACCTTCATTTTAACATTAATGCGTTAAAGCGTAAACGAATTTAGTGAAAATTCACAATCTTGACACTTATAAAAAAGAAGGAGGCTGACAGCTCCTTCTTCTTCCTTTACTATTCATTTTCCCAGTTCTTAACAATCTCTCGGTTCCGTCTAACCTGATCCTGTACTTCCTGAATAAGGACACGCTTGTTTTCCCAGCATTTTGGACTGAGGTCAACCGGGTATTTCTCCGGATTCAAGAAACGTTTGTATTCATCCCATAGCAAGGAGAGGTTATCATGGGCAAATTTCTGGATATCAGTGAGCTCTGGTGTTTTATATTTCAGTTCGCCGTTTTCGAAAATAGTTTCATGCAGCGGCACGGCTTCGAAGTCGGTGACTTCCTTGCAGATGAAGGTGTGCACTGGATGGAACATAGTCAATATTTTTTCTTCCTGCGGGTTTTCGCCGTCTAGGGTGATGTAGTCCCCCTCGGATTTTTTGGTTTCACGGTTGATGATACGGTAAACGTTTTTCATCCCTGGTGTTGTAACTTTTTCAGGGTTTCCGCTGATTTTGATGGTGTCAGCCATTCTTCCGTTATCATCTTCAATGCTGACCATTTTGTAAACAGCACCTAATGCCGGCTGGTCATAAGCAGTGATGAGCTTTGTACCGACTCCCCACATGTCAATTTTGGCACCTTGGGCTTTCAGGTTGAGAATAGTTACTTCATCCAGGTCATTAGAGGCGGTGATCATCGTGTCGGTATAGCCGGCTTCATCCAGCATGATTCTTGCTTTTTTAGATAGGTAAGCTAAGTCGCCGCTGTCTAGGCGGATGGCTTTGAATTTAATCTTGTCACCCATTTCCTTGGCAACCTTGATGGCTGTCGGTACACCTGAGCGTAATGTGTCATAGGTGTCGACGAGGAAGGTGCAGTCATAATGGGATTCCGCGTATTTCTTGAAGGCTGTGTATTCGTCACGATAGGTTTGGACAAGGGCATGGGCATGCGTTCCTACGACTGGTATGCCGAATAATTTACCTGCGCGGACATTGCTTGTCGCTTGGAATCCGCCGATAAAGGCCGCGCGTGTCCCCCAAATGGCCGCTTCGGTTTCCTGAGCTCTTCTTGTCCCAAACTCAAATAATGGATCGCCATCGGCTACCATGGTGAGCCTTGAGGCCTTTGTTGCAATCAATGTCTGGTAGTTGACGACATTGAGGATAGCCGTCTCAACAAGCTGTGCCTGAGCTAGCGGGGCTTCAATACGCATAAGAGGCTCATTCTCAAATACGAGCTCCCCTTCCTTCATGCTTCTAATTGTTCCTGTAAATTTTAGTTCCTTAAGGTAGGACAGGAAGTCATCAGCATAACCTACTTCATTACGTAAATATTCAATATCAGTGTCTGTAAAACGCAGCTCTTTAATATACGTAATGACACGCTCAAGTCCTGCAAAAACGGCATAGCCGTTCCCAAATGGGTTACGTCTAAAGTAAACGTCAAAGACGGCTTTTCTGTTATGGATGCCATCCCGGAAGTATGTTTCCATCATATTAATTTGGTATAGATCTGTATGTAACGCAAAGCTGTCATCTTGATAGTGTTTCATCAAGCTTCCTCCTTAATTTATAAAACATCTGCTCCAAGTGTTTGTTCAAAATGGCCAAGAGCCCATTGATGGCCGGCCTCATTGAAGCTTGCCACTCCATCTTTATGGACGATAATCTTGTAGCCTTTATTGTAAGCATCCACCGCTGTATGGAGGACACAAATATCTGTACAAACCCCGACTAAATGAAGCTCGGTGATTCCCCGCTCACGAAGCTTGATATCAAGGTCCGTGCCGGCGAAAGCAGAATAACGCGTCTTGTCAATCCAAAGGACATGGTCTTCGTCCTTGTTCCTATTATACACATTTTGCAGATTTCCAAATAAATCTCTGCCAGCAGTGAAACGGATATTATGGGGCGGGAACAATTTCGTTTCCGGGTGGTAAGGATCATTCTCTTCATGCACATCAATGGCAAATACGACATAATCCTTCCGTTTAATGAATTCTTCTGTCAATGAAACAATATAATCCTCAATTCGCTGCCCTGGCTCACCGCAGGTCAATCTTCCCTCATCTGCCACAAAGTCGTATGTATAATCGATATTAATCAGCGCCTTCAACCGAATCACTCCTCTGAATTTATGGTTGGACTGTCATCAGCATAACAAAAAATCATGCGAGATGTCTTTACAAATAATTTTACAGCTATTCTACCATTTAAGACAGAAGATTTCCGCTTCTTCACCCGTTTTTTCCTTCTTGCCAGCTTTAAGCTGCTTATCTCTTACATTTTCCTAAAATCACCATCATTACTCCATAAGAAAAGCCAGCCCTGCAAAATGGACTGGCTGAACGGATATTATGCTTGCACTTGTTTGCTGCTAACCGCTTCAAAGGCGTTCTTCAGGTCGGCAATTAAATCATCAGCATGTTCGATACCAACGGAGAAGCGGAGCAGCCGGTTACAAACACCACCTGCTATGCGGACCTCCTCCGGGATATCGGCATGCGTTTGTGTAGCCGGGTAGGTCATAAGGCTTTCAACCCCTCCAAGACTCTCAGCGAAGGTGATGACACCAAGGCTTTTCAGGAAGTGATTGACCCATTTCTCAGATTGAAGCCTAAACGAAATCATGCCGCCTTTTCCCGGATAGAGGACATCGATGACCTCCTCCCGCTCCTGTAAGAAAGCCGCGATTTTCCCAGCGTTCTCCTCATGCTGCTTCATGCGGAGGCTCAATGTCTTCATTCCTCTCATGACAAGCCAGGAATCAAATGGCGAAAGGATGGCCCCTGTTGCATTTTGATATTCATCAAGCTTTTGGCAGACATCCTCTCCCTTTGCGACAATGAGGCCAGCAAGAACATCATTATGACCGGCAATATATTTTGTCGCACTGTGAACAACAATATCAGCACCGAGTTCAAGCGGACGCTGCAAGATTGGTGTGTAAAAAGTATTATCAACAATCAAAAGGAGGTTATTCTCTTGACTTAAATCAGCAATTGCCCGGATATCGATTTCCTGCATTAAAGGGTTTGTCGGTGTTTCAATAAAAAAGGCTTTTGTCTGACTTGAAATGGATTCAGCAAAATCTCTATAGGACTGGCATTGAACAAAAGTGATGCCGTATTTCTTCCATGTTTTTTCGAATAAACGATATGTACCTCCATATAAATCAGCTGAAACAAGGATCTCATCACCCGGTTCGAATAATGTGAGCAAAGCATGGATGGCTGCCATGCCAGAACTATAGGCAAAGCCTTGCTCACCGCCTTCAAGGGCCGCGATGGCCTTTTCCAAAACCTCTCGGGTCGGATTTCCTGTCCTGGTATAGTCATAGCCTGTTGATTGTCCAATCCCCTCATGCCTGTATGCGGTCGAGAAATAAACGGGCGTGTTCACCGTACCTGTTTGTGTTTCACTTCGATTGCCGATTTGGGCTAATACTGTTTCAATCTTCCATGCGGTCATTGTTCTGCCCCTCCCAAATAAAAATAAAAAAGCCTTCCAAGAAGAAGACTTATCGAGCTTTACTCTCCTTCTTATCTCTCGAGGCACATAAATATGCATATGCCTTGCAGGATTTAGCACCTTTCCGAATGCATCGGCGGTTGCTGAGACATCATCGGGCCCGTCCCTCCGTCTCTCGCGATAAGATTTGTTTGAATATTCATTTAACTATAATTTACATGGATATCCTAAAAAAGGCAAGAAATTTCTCATCTATTGTACCCTTTTTCCACGGAGGTATATAATAGAGCTATTCACTAATAAGAGGAGTGTCTACAAATGAAAGCAGACGGTCAAGAGATATACGGCTACATAAAAGATTTGGTTTCCATTCCAAGCCCGACTGGCTATACGGAAGAGGCCATTCGTTATACAGAGAACTTTCTGAATACATGCGGAATTGGAAACAAACGGACGAATAAAGGGGCCTTGCTTGCGACAATTAAAGGCCAAGATGATTCTAAACACCGCTTCCTGACAGCCCATGTGGATACTTTGGGAGCAATGGTCAAGGAAATCAAACCAAGCGGGCGTTTAAAGCTGACGATGATCGGCGGCTTTCGCTGGAATGCCTGTGAGGGAGAATACTGCAAGATTCATACAGCAGACGGTAATGTGTACACAGGAACGATTTTACTAAACCAAACCTCTGTCCACGTTTACCAGAAAATGAGTGAAGTGAAACGCGACGATGACCATATGGAAGTTCGGATTGATGCGATCACCAAATCAAAATCAGATACGCAAGCACTCGGTATTGAGGTCGGTGATTTTGTCTCATTTGAGCCTCGGGCAGAGCTTGCTGGGGACGGCTTCTTAAAGTCAAGGCATCTGGATGACAAAGCGAGTGTCGGCATCCTACTCTACTTGATAAAACAACTGAAGGAACAAAACATCGCCCTTCCATACACTACCCATTTCCTTATTTCCAATAATGAAGAAATCGGCTATGGCGGAAACTCTAATATTCCGGACGAAACTGTTGAGTATTTAGCTGTGGATATGGGCGCAATTGGAGACGGCCAAACAACGGACGAGTATAGCGTATCCATCTGCGCGAAGGATTCAAGCGGTCCTTATCATTATGGCCTGCGCCAGCATCTTGTCAAATTAGCCCAGGAGCATGATATTGATTACCGTGTTGATATATATCCTTTTTATGGATCTGATGCCTCCGCTGCCATCCGGGCCGGGTATGATATCGTTCATGGATTAATCGGACCGGGGATTGACGCCTCTCATGCGTTTGAGCGCACACATATCAGTTCCATTGAACATACGGCCAATTTGATTTGGCATTATTTGCAGTCAGAGCTAGTCGTCTGATTATTGCCTAAAAAAGGGGTGGGAATAGATGGGTCTATTCCTCCCCCTTTTTATCTCATAATAACTCCTTCAATTTTCCATATGCTTTCTTTGCTTCCCGGTAGCCTTCCTCATACAGATTCTCAAGCTTTTGCGGATTCCGTCCGATGGTGGAAACATCAAGCCTCCGTATTGGCTGGATAATAACAACGTTCCCCTTCTCCTCTTCCTCCTTAAGATACTTTATCGTGTCATTATAGACGATATGATGGTTTTTCATTGCTTTCAAAAGTCCCGCATATTTCCCATATTTCCTTGAGGCAAGCCAATTCCAATTTGATGGTGCCTCTCTATATCCTTTATTCTTCGTTAATACAACAATGTTTTTCGTGTTTCCGTCTTTCACCGATTTCTTAATGGGAATAGGATCGGTCACACCCCCATCAAGGAGATATCGTCCATTAAAGGATACCTCCGGTGCAAACAACGGCAAGGAGCTGGAAGCCCTTAGTATGGTAAGCATATCCTTACTATATGATTGTTTATCAAAATAAACAGCTTCGCCAGTCTCACAATCGGTCGTTCCAACGACAAAGCCTTCCTTTGAGCTGCAGAATGTTTCCATATCAAAAGGAATTAGCTCATTTGGCATTTTGTCAAAAATTAAATCCATTCCAAACAATTCCCTATTTCGCAAAAAGCGCTTAAAGGAGATGTATTCAGGATGTCGACTGTATTCAATGATCACCTGATGATTCCGATTCATTTGGCGGGCAATATAGGAGCTGCCATTACATGCCCCTGCTGAAACTCCAATGGTATACGGGATATAGATATCCTCCTCCATCAAATACCTCAGGACACCCGCAGTGAAAGCTCCTCGCATTCCGCCCCCCTCCAAAACAAGCCCTGTATTCTGCATATGCACCATCTCCTTGGCTTAGTGTCTATACCGGTGTCATCCTACTTTTTCCCTCTTTCAATTAAAAAATAAGCATTATTTTCATAGAAGTTATTGACATCTATGGTGTATTACCAGTATAGTACACCTTAAGGAGTGTATGAACCATATAGTACACACACCAAGAATTAGGAGGTGAATGGATGTCATTCCTCATTAATAACCGCGATCCCGTTTACTTACAGGTTGTCCGTTACTTCAAGGAACGAATTGCGACTGGAGAATTGGCAGGAGGACAGGAAATCCCATCTCGCCGTGAACTGGCCGGTTTATTGAAAATCAACCCGAATACCGCACAAAAAGCCTATAAGGAAATGGAGGAACAAGGATTGATTTATACAGAGCGCAATTTCCCAAGCCGTGTTACGACAGATGAAAAGATCTTAAACGGCGTCCGCGAGGAATTGATTCAAGAGGCAGTCGATGCCTTCATCCTAGCCGTCAAGCCCATTCAAGTACCAGTTGACGAATTGGTTGATATTGTGAAAAAGAATTATCTTACCGAAGAGAAATAAGGAGGAGAACTATGCTGCAGGTAAAGAACGTAACAAAAAAGTTCGGCAGGAAACGTGTATTGGACGATGTAAGCTTCACGGCGAATAAAGGTGAAATCACCTGCCTGATCGGTATTAACGGCGTCGGAAAGACGACCATCATGAAAGCCATCCTTGGACTTACACCCGTCAATGGCGGCGAAATCCTCATTGATGGAGAACACCGAAAGAAGAGCACCTATGAGAAATTAACTTTCATTCCGGATGCATTAACCATGCTTCCAGGCTTTACGATAAAACAGGCAATGGATTTCATGACTGATTTCTATGAAAGCTGGAACCAAGACCGTGCTGATGAATTGCTTCAATTCTTTAAGTTAAACGAGGAACACCGTATTTCCACCCTTTCAAAAGGAAATACAGCCAAGGTTAATCTCCTATTAGGTCTTGCTCAGGATACAGACTATGTCCTCATGGATGAACCGTTCTCCGGAATTGATATCTTCAGCCGAGAACAAATTGCCAATGTATTCACGAGTCATTTAATTGAAGACCGAGGCGTCATCATCACAACTCATGAAATCAATGATATAGAACACTTAATTGATAAAGTAGTCGTATTAAACCATGGCACCGTCTATAAGGAGTTTAACGCAGAGGACATGCGGATCAAGGAAGGGAAATCCGTCGTGGATGTACTGAGAGAGGTGTATATACAATGAATCGATATTTAAAGCTAGTGAACCTGGAAGTTTCACGGGTAGCGAAAGTATTATTTGGGGGCTTGGCTGCTCTATTCATCATTCAAATGATTGGAGTATGGATAACATCCAATCAATATATGAGCCGTGCGAACGAGGCCATTATGAACGGAGAGAGCGTTCAATCGATTGTAGACAATTATTCTTATATGAGCATGCTTAGCTTCAGTGATAAAATTTATTTTATCGGACCTATCGCTCTTTGTGTGGGTGCTGTCTTCTTTTATATCTTTTTGATTTGGTACCGGGACTGGAGCGGTAAGAATACGTTCATCTATCGCCTTCTTATGCTGCCGACCGCTCGACTTTCCGTTTATTTTGCCAAAGCAACCGCTATAATGATTATTATCTTCACAATGGTTGCCGCTCAAATGGTCTTCATCCTAATCGAAAGCAGCTTCATGGAATTGCTCACACCAGCTGAGTATTTAAAAGAAGCGACCATCAGCCAGATGGCCAGCTATAATATATATTTGTATTACATCATCCCAGGTACCTTCACAGAATTTATCCTCTACTATGGTGGCGGATTCATCGTCCTGACGGTATTATTTGCAGCTATCCTGATGGAACGTTCGTTCAGATGGAAGGGGCTATTCCTCGGTTTGATTTATATCGCCTTTGCGGTATTCCTGACTTTATCACCAATCGGAGTTTTAATTATGCTCGATAAAGCCGACTATTTCTATCCATCAGAAGTCGTCTACATGACGATTGCCTCAAGTATGGTTACCGGAGCCCTGTCTGTATGGATCAGCCATTATCTATTAAATAAGAAAGTTACCGTATAGGAGGAAGTAATAGATGAAAAAATATTTAACTTTAACGATTCTGACTGTCTTCCTGCTCGCAACCTTCTCCATCTACTATATTCAATCGGCCTTAGCAAAAGATGACAAGCTCCAATTCTATATTGAACAAACAGGCGGAGACAAGGAGATAATCAAGGATATAAGTGTCAGTGGTGCATATAATATTGGCGGCAGGTACAACAGCAGGTACCAAACCATGACCATCAAGGATGATGAAACATCCTATGTAACAGATCTTCCCTATTTCAAACAAATGGATTACGAAGATTTAAGCTTTAGAAGCAAGCAATTCCAGAAACTAAAAAAAGACTACCCAAGCTTCATGAGAGGAAAATATGATACGGGATCATTATTCGAAGATGATAACCACGTCATCTATGCAGAGGTTGATTATTCCACGTCCATTAGGGGTGAGAGAAAAAGCTACCACTTCACCATTGATCGATTGAACAAACAGAATGAGAAAGCAAGCTCCTACAAGATCGATGTTCCAAAACAAAAGAACATCAATATAATGGAAGTTTATGATGTTCAATATCATTACAATGAAATGCGCATCATTACAGCCAATCAACAATCTAATCCTTACGTAACAGAGGTCCATCAATATTCCATTGATTTAAAAAAGGAAAAAGTCACAAATGACGAGGTTATTTTCACACACAAAGATACACAAGAAAATTATCACTCAACCTATTCCTTGATGGAACGGAATGCCACCCAGCCGTCCAGCATCATGATGTTCGAAACGGAGGAAAGTCCAATTAGTGATGATGATGAGGCCGAACCGCAGCCGTCAAATAAATCTATTTATGTCTTCCAGTATAAGAAAGGAAAGCTATCTGAGCTTAAATTGCCTGACGAACTGCAAAACCAGCCAAATTCCGATGTCTCTTATCTATACGATGAAGACTATTTATATGCAAATCTCACCTTATATGAGGAACAGCAAACAACCGCAACAGTCTATAAAATAGATTGGAAAACAGGTAAAGTGGTTGACAAACTCAAACTAAACCTTCGTGACAACAAGCAAATTGAATACATTACACTACGCGATGATCACATCCAGTTATTCGGCCGCGATTCCGAAAGCCATCCTATCTTTAGCATCTATAATCTTGATGATGGCAAGCTGAAGTTCGAAGGTCGAATTGAAGCGAAAGACAAAGATGCCGTTAACTTCAAAGAGCTGGATATGTCCTTAGACAGTATTGGCGGCATTTAACCTGCTGTCGGCGTTTGACCCCTCCCTTAATAAGGGAATAAAGAAAAAAATACTTTTAAGCGGAGGGGACTATATGTTTTATATATTTTTCGAAACAGAATCTCGCCTTTTACATGAAGGCACGAAGTATAACATCGAACTGCCAACAAGACAGATGCAGGACGAGATTGCCAACGATTTAGAAAAATATGCAGAAGTATTCAATGTCCAGAAATTAAACGAACCGGTTCCTGAATACCCGGTGCTGACAAAAGAAACCTATAAGCGGAATATTTAATGAAGATACTGGCCCGGAAAGTGATTGGGCCAGTTTTTTTGTGTGCCCACCCTTTGTCCACCCTTCACCCCCTTTGCATGGGCATTGGGTGGGCTTTCTCTGACGATGCCCACCCTTTGTCCACCCTTCATCCCCTTTGCATGGGCATTGGGTGGGCTTTCTCTGACGATGCCCACCCTTTGTCCACCCTTCCTACCCCTTGCATGGGCCTTGGACGGGAGGTGCCTGGCTACTCCCATACCTCTCTACCTTCCATCCTCATTATCCCTTTGCCTGAGTTCCCCCTCCTCCCTATACCATAAAAAAGAAGCAGGGTTTCTCCTGCTTCCATTCCCGCTCCTCTTCACTCTGTCTTGCGGGCTTCCTTGATTGGCATAAGGACATATTCACTTACACCGACAATTTGGTCCTTGTCAATGTACCCTAGGCCATTGCGGCTGTCCATGCTGTTTAATCGGTTGTCACCGAGGACGAAGTATTGGTGGTCGGGGATAGTGACGGGTCCAAAGTCTCCGGTGTAATTCATGTCAACTGCATGGGCTTTTTCGATTTCTTCGGCGAGGTAGGGTTCATTTACTTCTTCGCCGTTAATGTATAGGTGGTCATTGGTCATTTCTACTGTGTCACCTGGGAGGCCGATGACGCGTTTGACATAATTGATGTCTCGGTTTTTCCCGTCAATGATGATGATATCTTGCCGGTTGACTGAGCCGGTATAGGCTACTACCTTATTGACGAGTAGTTTTTCATTATTATTTAATGTTGGCTCCATGGAGGCGCCTTCTACGATAAATGGTTCAAATAGGAATGCTCGAACGCCGAGAGCCAATATGAGGGCAATGGTTAAGGCGGTTATCCAACTGAACAGTTCAGATTTCATGATTTTTTTCATGTGTGTCACCCTTTTTTGGTTTCTAGCTATTGGCTTTCTGGATTAGTTGGTATATTCATATCTTTTATTGTATCATGTTAAACTCTTTTTTTCTTCGGGACGGCATTCACTTACCCTTTACATTTGTGTTACGGTTTGCTTGTTTGCTTCAGGGGAATAAAATGAAGAAGAGAAAAGCAGGTAGACTATTTTGAAGTGTGTGAAAGAGAGGACGGGTTTTCATGCTTAGCTTATCGAGGAATCATGATCCGAAGAAGAATGAGCTTTTGTTATCGAAATGGCTTCCGAAGGGACGGACAATGGCTAATCTGGCGTCAGAAACGGAGCAGGTTTTAAAGGAGGCGATTCGCCAAAATGAACCGAAGCATTCGTTTCCTGCCATGACAAAGCGGTTCGCTTATTTTTTTCCGCGTCTTTTCTTGACGACAACAAAGGGGCCAGATTTAACTCATCCCCCTGCCCTTAAGGAAGGGACTCTTTATCCGCAGTGGAAGGATACGCTTGATGATGAGTATGAAGTTCTGAATCAAGCAATCAACAAGCAAGTGAATGTAGTTGATTATGGTGCTGTCGGCGACGGGGTGACGGATTGTACGAAGGCTTTTGCGGAGGCAGTTGGGCATGGACGAAGAATGGTGTTTGTCCCTGAAGGAACGTATATCGTCAAAGGCGTCAAACTCCCTTCCTTCACGTGCTTTGTCGGCGAGGGCAAGGGCAGGTCTATTCTGAAGCTATCAGATGATGCGGTTGTTTCAAGCACGCTTCTTAGAAATGCTAATCCTATTAGGGGTAATCACCATATTCTCGTGCAAGCTCTTACGCTTGATTGGAATTCAGGCCGGATTCCTGCCGGGCAGAGAACAAGTGCAGGGAATAATCGCTCCAGCTGCCTGACCTATGCGCATGTCACCTACGGCTGGGTAAAGGATGTGGAGGCTGTGAATGCCGGACTGCATGGGTTTGATCTTTCCTCCAGCTTTTATACATATCTCGGTGACGGTACATGGTCGCGCGGGGCAAGCCGATATATTTGGGTCGACCATGTAACAGGCTATGGCTTCGGGGATGACGGTGTGACAACCCATCACAGCAGCCATCTGCTGATTACGAACAGCCATATGTGCTTCCCGAGCGGCAGGGCCCATGCGGAGGGCTTTTCGAATTCAAACGGCTTTGAGATTGATGACGGGTCGAATGATGTATGGCTCATTCATAATTCCTCCAGCCATTGCTTCGGCGGCATCGAAATAAAAGCACATGCGACAGCTTCTGCTGCTAGCAACGTCCATATATACGGGCATTTGTCGGTCCATGATAATCGCTCCTTTAATTTCCGCCATATCGGCCATCATCTGCAAACCGACCCGGATTCTCTGTCAGCCTTTAACATCAGTGCGGTAAATCTCGTATCGATGGCACCTGTCTTTACAGACTTATACAAAGACTCAGCGCCCCGTTGCCTGGTTGTATCGGCTTATCAAAATGTCGTCATGAATCATTTTACGATGATTGGCGATTCTGAATACGATTACAAGGGTGAACCGATGGCCGCGATTCAATATAAATCGAGGTCGATTACGATCCGACATGCTTCTTCCCGACATTTCAAGACGGCTTCCGCCGACATAAAAATCTTCGGGGGGCCTCAGCATTCTGACCATATTCAGCTTGAAGGGCTAATCTTTACTGATTCAGCACCCATTGCCATCGACATTGGTCCTAAGGTTAAGAATATTACCGTTTCCTCTGTCACTGCAAGGAGAGAGAACGGTATGGCTGCCATTCAAGTGGCAGAGCCATCTGCCCGTTTAGCTAATATTGAAACAGCGGGCTATCAAACATCGATTAAATTTGCCGGAAAAACCAATCATCTGTCATAAAAGAGCATGTTGGCGCATACCTATTTAGTGGTTAATTTTGTTTCTATAACAAAGAGGTGACCGCTAGTGAACAAGATTCTAAAAGGTATGAGTCAGCTTGTCTTTTTTTGCAAAGAATTTCTGCCTCAAGTTTTATCGCTCATTTATTATTCTGGGATTTTCATCATCATCGGGTGGACCCTTGCCCAGTTGTTTTTCTTAGATCCTGCTCCACTCCAGGCTGACCCAGCCGTCCCTCCAACCTGGTGGACGGAGTATATCATCAAGCCGATTGTTTCATCACAGGTGAACCGGCTCCTATTCCAGGGATTCTTCTATCTATTGGTCTGGATTTCTTTGTTTATGATTATTCCTTTAACTACCCGCCAATTAAAGCGCTTCCGTTTATTCCAGATGGAGTTTGAGGTCGAGGATAAGGAAACAGCTGCTGTAGAGTTTATTGAGCTTCAAAGTGCAAAAGCTACGATCCTTTCTCATATGTATTCTGATATCTTTATCGGAAAGCTCTTCACATTCCTTGATGAGGAATCCATGGAAGTGGATTATGAGTCCGCTCTGGCCTATTTCCTTGAGGATTTAAAAATAAGCTACCACCGTCACTATCAGATTCCCTTCGAATTCATTACCTGTCAGTTCGACCAACTAAAAGGAGTCGAACGCAGCTATGCTGAGTTATCAAAGGAAACCGGTGAACCTGAGGTCGTTAATTGGGAGCGGCCGCTTGAAAAATTCAAAAAGAACCGCCTGATTTTCCATTTTCTTTATAAGGGCATAGAAAAAGTGACTATACTCTCAAGCCACTCAGCACAGTTCGATATCATTGATAAGCAGAACATCCTCTTCCTCCATTACGCTCTCATGTCACAATCCGAAAACATCGAATATGCCATGCAGCTTGAAAAAGAAGAATGGCCATTTTTGAAAACTCCCCTTTGATTACAATATAATTATACAAAACATATATTTTTTTTATACAAAAAGGTTTAACTATCTCGAATTAAGTGAATATACCAAATGATTACAAAATATTTAAGAAAAGGGGATAATCAAAATGAGTATTGTTCAAAAAATTGCACTTGTCTTAACTATTATTGGAGCGGTTAACTGGGGATTAGTCGGTTTCTTCCAATTTGATCTTGTTGCTGCCTTATTTGGAGGCCAAGACGCCATCCTTTCGCGCATTGTTTATGCATTAGTCGGAATTGCTGGTTTAATCAATATTGGACTATTGTTTGCACCTGCAAAAGAAACAAGAACTGCCTAATAAGTGAACAAACAGAAATGGCCCCTCCTTATGCGAGGGGTTTTGTTTTGTGAAAATGCGTGGAATGCCGCTTCAGCATCTCTTGCACGATTTGATTATTGGCGGCGAGCTCGCTTGGGTCCTTCACCCGAATTTTCTTCTCTGAGAACGGCTCTGCAAATCGTTCGCCTTTTTTATAACGGTCATATACTTCACGAATATGATCCATACATGATTCCCCTCCCTCAGTCCTCAGGTTATGTATATTCAAGAAATTCATTAAATTCCCCATCTATTTAACTATTAATCTCAGCTTTTTTTATATAAAAAATCATCTGTCAGGAAACGGTAAAGGTTGCTGACATTCACTATTTGAAATTGCTGAGTTTTGTGGTAAAGTTATGAATTGTTTGAAGTGATACTTGAAATGGATATCCACTAGGTATATCCACTCAAAATATGCTATGATATGTTATCGTTATAATAAAAATCATGACATTATTTTACTTAAGAATGGAGATTTTTTAATGCCGCAAAGCAAATCTTCTATCCACTCATTTAGGCAGATTTTCTTTTTGTACATAGGCTGTGTCATTATATTTGCTTGTCTATATCTGCTTCCTGTGTCAAAAACGGCTGATTTGGCTGTTATTGATTCATTATTCCTATCAACGAGCGCTTTAAGTGTGACAGGATTAACCCCTATTGATATTGGTACGGAATTAACAAGAGTGGGACAATCCATTTTAATGGTGGAGATGCAGCTTGGGGGAATCGGAATTGTTATCATCATCAGTTATCTATTCTTAGTAATGGATAAACGAATTACCGTCTCAAATATGCTTCTTTTATCAAAAGACCAGAATCATCATAAGCTGGGTTCCATTACAGCTTTGGGAGTTTCGGTCTTAATTATCGCATCGATTGTGGAGACGATTTGTTTTTTCATTCTTTTTGGCGAGATTCGGCCGCGCTTTGATGATTTCGGTGATGCTGTCTTCGTGACTGCTTTCCATTCTGTCGCAAGCTTTACCAATTCAGGATTCGATTTATTCGGAGATAGCCTTGTCTCATTCAAGCACAATAATTTGTTCCTGACCACAACGGCAATCACGATTTTCCTTGGCAGTCTTGGTTATCCAACCATGATGGAATACATCCTTTCCTTCAGAAAGAAGAAGACCTTGTTTACCCGGATCAATATCCGGATGCATCTTCTGCTGCTGTTTGCAGGAACCGTCCTTTATCTCTTGCTCGAATCAAAGAATATTCTGGAGGGATTTTCTTTCTGGGACAAGCTGACCAATGCATTTTTCTTTTCGGCAACTTCAAGAAATGGCGGTTTGACGACAATTGATGTGTCAGGGCTGACCATTACGACTGTTCTATGCCTGATGTTTCTTATGTTTATCGGGGGAGCATCATCAAGTACCGGGGGAGGAATCCGGCTGACAACGGCAGCCGTCTTAATCGCAAAGATTGGTGCCGTGGCTAAATCACGCAAAGAAGTGGTCATCATGCGCAAGACGATTACACAGGATACGATCGATAAATCATTTATGATTTTCTTTACCTTTATCACGCTCTTTTTCGTATCCACCATTTTGCTGACAACATGGCAGCCGCAGGAACTTGAGCCAATTATGTTTGAGGTTCTGTCTGCATTGACGAATACAGGGCTCTCATTTGGCATTACAAACGAATTGACAGGTGCATCGAAAACCATACTAATCTTGTTGATGATTATTGGCCGGATTGGTATTTTCAGTTTCATCTATACGATTTTTAAAGCAGAAAAATTTAAAGCTAGATACTTAAAAGAAGATTTAGCTGTGGGCTAATCTAAACAAAGAGGAGATACAAAATCATGAAGTCATATTTAGTCATTGGAGCCGGACGATTTGGAACTGGGATTGTCAAGGAGCTTCACAAACAGCACTGTGAAGTGGTTGTCAGTGACAAGGATGAACGAAACCTTGAGCTGCTTGATGAGTATTCAACACATGCCATCGTTGGGGACCTCCGCGAAGGCGATGTGCTCGATGAATTGAAGATTGATCAGTTCAACGCTGTATTCATTGCAATTGGTTCTGACGCTTATTCCGCGATTCTTATCACAAAAAAGGTCAAGGAACGAAAAGCGAAAAAAATCATAGCGAAGGCAAATAACCGGGAAATCGGGGAAATCCTGCAAAGCTTGGGCGCTGACCGTGTCATCCTTCCTGAAGAAGAGGCCGGTAGAAAGGTTGCCCGACAAGAAATGCTTACAGGTGTGATTGAATATATTGAGATTACGAAAGATATTTCCGCGATTGAAATGGAGGTTCCGGAATTGATGCATGGGAAGTCATTGAATGAAATGAACTTCTCAAGGAAGTTTGACATTACTGTATCCTTGGTGCTTCGCAATGGTGAACCTATTCTCTCACACTTTGCTGATTTGCAGCTCCAGCCTGGCGATGACTTTCTGCTCATTGGGTCGAATACAAGCATTGATAAATTCAAGAAAAAATATAAATAATTCGAGGTGAGTGTCTTGTTGGTTGGTCATGTAAAAGGACTAATGCGGCACCCGGTTAAATCATTTACGGGTGAGGAAGTGACGCAAACGAATGTCATGCCTTATGGATTATACGGGGACCGGAGTCATGCTTATCGTGATCTTTCCCGGATAGACAAATTTTTGACCATCACCCAGGCACCGCAAATGGCCTGCTACACAGCGTCCTTTCAAGGAGAAGATGATTTAGAGCGCTATCCGGCCATTGCAGTCCGAACACCAAATGGCGTTGAACTTGAATGGGATGACCCAATACTGCTAGAAGAACTGGAGACATTATCCAAAAGGCCAATCCAGCCTGTACAATACACTACTAATGAGGTTCCAATCGGACCGCTTGAGGAGGACCATTTACTCCTAGTCTCGGAAGCTTCCATTCAATCCTTATCTGAGGAATGGGGAAAAGCACTTGATTACAGACGCTTCCGGCCAAATATTCTTCTCTCGCTAACTGAACAGCAGCCATTTGGTGAGGAACAATGGATTGAGAAGACACTCTTAATTGGCGATACCGTGAGAATCTCCATCAATAAACCTTGCGAGCGCTGCATGATTATTACCGTTGATCCCGAAACCGGACTAAGAGATCCCTCTCTTTTAAAGCTTGTCGCTAATACTCGGAAGAATTATTTTGGTGTATATGCCTCGGTCATTGCAACCGGGCCGATTCATATAGGTGATGATATTCGCCTTTTATCATAAAAGAAGGAGTTTGAACGTTTATTTCTGTTCAAACTCCTTCTTTATTATCTGCTAAATATCAATGCTGCATATCCACTTGCTAAACAGGTCTGCTTGACTAGGTTTTTTTCATTTTTTAGGGTCCATGATGCAGGAAACCTGAAGCACAGCCAAATCACTCCTTAAGCCAGCTTAGTGCTGGTTTCTTAAGACAAATCCATTGATGATGAATGTATAAATGAGATTTCCTACCTCAGCCAGGAAGTAATCCAACTCTTGATCAAACCATTTCTTCAATAACCCTATGATTCCATGCATAAGGAAATAAACAGCACAAACGAATTGTTCAGGATTTCTTACATATCCTTCATATTTACTTTCTTTTGCATAGTAAATGAGTTTTCGGGACATTTTGTCGACAAGGACACTCTCATCATGCCTGACAAGGATTTTAAAAATTTTTTCATTATCCTGCATGTAGTTTATTAACCCCCTTAATGACCGTTCCGTGTCTTCCTTATGATATTGGTATCCTCGCTCCCTGAATAACCTAATAAATTCAGTCGCAAAATCCTCTAATACGGCCTCGTGCACCTCATATACATCCTTGAAATGCTGATAAAAGGTGCTTCTATTCACCCCAGCCAGATTGGCAATTTCTTTCACGGTTATTTTATTGATTGGTTTTTCATGAACAATGTCAGTAAATGCACGCTTGATCAAATGCCTTGTTTTAATTGTTCGTCTATCGATTTTCATCACTAATCTCCCGCTTATTTTTTACATTCATAGCCTATTCAACCTTTACCTTATCCATCGTCAAAGGGCCTTAGAACTTTTCGATTCTCCTAGCAGTAAAAACTGCTTCGAGTGGTGATCAATCATCACTACTCTTACTGAGTATGCCCCATTTTTGTTAGAACGAACTTCAAAAATTGAATGAGAGAAAGAGAGGAAATAATGGATGGAACCTGTATGGCTTAGAATGAATAATTGAATCGAAAAAGCCGGCTTTCGTTTATCCTTAAAAGCCGGCCTTTCTTTATCTTTTATTTTTCAGGAGGTCTTTCTTCTGGCTGGCAAGGGCATTGAACCTTTCATCAAGCTGTTCATATATCCCATCACCCGCTGTCCTTTCACTCAGCTTGCCGAGAAGAGCCGTCATTTCGGTTTCCATTACCATTAGCTGTTCCTCAAGCGAATCAGTCTTTTCTTCCATTATAACGTTATCTTCCAGCCGCTTAATTTGTTTATTCTCAATATGCAGGCGTTTATCACATATCTTATTTAAGAAAAAACGGTCATGAGATACGGCTATGACGGTTCCCTGGTAGGAGGCTAATGCGCTTTCAAGTCTCTCCCTGCTGATAAGGTCAAGATGATTAGTCGGTTCATCCAAAATCAATAGCTCATAGCCTTGAAGAAGCAGACAGGCAAGCTTCACTTTTGTCCGTTGACCGAGGGACAGAGCTTGCATCGGCTTGATTATGTCATCTCTGGACAAACCTAAATGGGTCAGAATCAGCTTTGCTCTTTGCTGCTCCTCTCTGTCATGTAAACCAATGACTTCGATTGCTGACTTGTCAGCCGGCAGATCACCGACATCCTGACTCATATATCCAAAGGATACACCAGGGCTCACCCATACTTCCCCGTCTGTCGCGTTTTCCTCCTGACAAAGGATGCGGAGCAAGGTTGTTTTGCCAGAACCATTACTCCCAGTCAATGCAAATCTCTCTCCTCGCTTCACGTAGAAATGGCTATTTTCGAACAAAACTTCTTCTCCATAATGCTTCTTTAATTTCTTCACCTCTATTATTCTCTTCCCATGCTTTCCAGCGTCCAAGAAGCGGAAATCAACTTGAGGCTCTTCCTCCGGTTTTTCGGCTTTATGCTTCCTCAGTTCTGATTCAAGACGTTTTCTTTTTGATTTGACTTGTATATCCATCTTCTTTGCCTTCACACGATGGTATTCTTTCGCCCCGATGGTTCCTCCCTGCTTGGTAGATTCTTTATGGGCCTTTTCAGACCAATTCTGCAATTGCTCCATTTGTGACTCAATTCGGCGGATGTCCTTCTGCTGATTCTCATAGGCAATTTGTTCAATACGTCTATTCTCCGCTTTCTGTGCATGATAGGCAGAATAATTGCCGTCGTAGGCTTTTGCTTCCCCTTTCTCCAATTCAAAGATTCTTGTAACTGTTTCGTCGAGAAAATAACGGTCGTGGGATATAATGACCACGGCACCAGGAAAGACCTGCAATTCCCCAATCAGCCATTCGATTCCCTCCTGGTCCAAATGGTTGGTCGGTTCATCTAGAATCAATAAATCAGGCGATGAGGCCCATACATGAGCAAGTGCGAGCTTGATTCTCTCTCCTCCGCTTAAATGTCCGAAATCCTCTTCATTCCATTTCTTGAGCTTTCGAAGTCCCATCAAGCTTGCAAAAGTGTAAAATCCTTTATCATGCCCCGCCTCTTCGATTGCTTTAAATGTTTTGCTGGAGTATTCAACCGACTGGCGTAAATAGCCGATGTTCAAATGATCTGATGATGATTCTATTACTCCCTCATCCGGTTCAAGCTCACCTGCCAAAATATTAGCTGCAGTAGTTTTTCCCGCTCCATTTATCCCTATAAGTCCAATCCGTTCCTTTATGCGGACATGCAGCTCCATTCCTGTCAGAACATCTTTATCTCCGTACGATTTTTTTATTCCTCTTAGACTGATGACATTCATCCAATCACCTCCATCATATTTCAGGCAGGGCTAACGCAAAACAAAAAGCCCTGGAACAGAAACCTGCCAGGGAGGAATGCGCCTATAAACCGGAATACAGGAAAGAACACCCCATGAATCAATCATGGAGACCTTCTGCCATTCCATATGTTAGAGGGTGAAAAGGGCGCACTAATCCAATTTTTCAGGTTTCTGTTTTAAATTTCAAACGACCTGTAAAATCAGATTAGAATTTCATTGTCCCAAATCAGTCCTTTTCAAATAAGTTACCAACAGTATAATCTTCCAATTTCCTCCTTGTCAATGGGCGTATAGCCAATATTCATTCCTTTGATTCCTGCCGCTTTCGGCACTCTTTTCAAAAAAAGACTAGGATTTTGTCATCAATTTGCGCAAAAGGGTTTCGATTCCTGGCTATTTCATGTATAATCCACACATAAAGAACAATTGTACGTTCGAGGAGGACATCATGAAACAATTTGGGATTTTACCGAAAATTATCGCTGCCATTTTCTTAGGAATTATGATTGGTCTTATTGCACCAGCCTGGCTGGTTCGCATATTCGCAACCTTTAATGGGTTATTCTCTACCTTTCTTGAATTCATCATTCCGTTCATTATTATTGGCTTCATCGCTTCGGGAATCGGAATGATGGGAAGAGGAGCTGGAAAAATGCTTGGCATTACAACCGGTCTTGCCTATGCTTCAACCATCCTTGCCGGAATATTTGCCTTCCTGGCTGCCAAGACATTGTATCCATCCCTTCTGCAAAACCAGGTATCCAAAAGCTTCACAAGCCCTGAGGAGGCCTTGCTGTCCCCTTATTTCACGATTGAAATGCCCGCTGTAATGGGTGTTATGACGGCCCTTTTAGTAGCCTTTACAATTGGACTCGGGATGGCATCTATTAAGGGTGATGCCCTGCTGAATGTGATGGAAGAGTTTAAAGAGATTGTCGTCAAAGTGATTAATGTAATCATCATCCCGCTTTTGCCACTTCATATATTCGGCATCTTCGCCAATATGACACAAGGCGGACAGATTGCTTCCATTATGAGTGTATTCGCAAAAGTGTTCGTCATGATTATCGCACTCCATCTCATTATGCTGGCATTCCAATATACGATGGCAGGCTCTGTCACAAAGAATAATCCATACCAGATGCTAAAAGGGATGCTGCCAGCTTATTTCACCGCCCTTGGAACACAGTCATCTGCTTCAACCATTCCGGTTACCCTGAAGTTCACGAAGAAAATGGGCGTGAACAAAAAAGTCGCTGATTTCACGGTGCCTCTATTAGCAACCATTCATCTATCTGGCAGTACGATTACATTAGTCAGTTGTGCGATGGCGGTCATGATGCTTCAAGGCATAGATACTGGATTTATGCAGATGCTTCCATTCATTTTGATGCTTGGCGTAACAATGATCGCGGCTCCCGGGGTTCCCGGCGGTGCGGTCATGGCGGCACTAGGTCTGCTGGAATCCATGCTTGGTTTCTCTGATAATATGCTTTCACTCATGATTGCCCTCTATCTCGCACAGGATAGCTTTGGGACTGCCTGCAACGTGACAGGCGACGGAGCGATATCGGCCCTTGCAGGTCGTTTCGCTCCTAAGGAGGACTCCTCCAAGCTTCAAATCGAACGAGAGGAACAGGTCATCTAATCAAAAAAAGCATTCAGAACATATTGTGTTCTGAATGCTTTTTTTCTTAGGTCTCTTATTCCATCCATTCTGTATGGAAGATACCTTCTTTATCCACACGCTCATACGTATGAGCACCAAAGTAGTCACGTTGTGCTTGCAATAGGTTTGCAGGCAATGTTTCTGCACGGTAGCTGTCATAGTATGAAAGGGCAGCGCTGAAGCATGGTACAGGAATACCTGCTTGGATTGCTGCGCCAATCACTTCACGAAGCGCATCCTGGTAGCTAGTCACGATTTCTTTGAAGTAATCGTCAAGAAGAAGGTTCTTCAGCTCAGGATTGCGGTCATAGGCATCCTTGATTTTTTGCAGGAATTGCGCACGGATGATACAGCCGCCGCGGAAGATCATCGCGATATCACCGTATTGAAGATCCCAGCCGAATTCATCAGATGCAGCTTTCATTTGAGCGAATCCTTGTGCATAAGAGCAAATTTTACTCATATAAAGGGCCTTGCGGATAGATTCGATGAATGCTTCTTTATCACCAGTAAATTCTTTCTGTGCAGGACCAGATAATACTTTAGAAGCAGCAACACGCTCATCCTTCAAGGCAGACAAGAAGCGTGCAAATACGGATTCTGTGATGATTGGAAGCGGAACACCAAGGTCAAGTGCACTTTGGCTTGTCCATTTTCCAGTACCTTTTTGGCCTGCTTTATCAAGAATGATGTCAACCATTGGCTTGCCTGTTTCTTCATCCTTTTTCGTAAAGATATCAGCTGTGATTTCAATTAGGTAGCTGTCTAGTTCACCTTTATTCCACTCAGAGAACACTTCATGTAATTCCTCAGCGTTAAGTCCAAGAATATGGCGGAGCAAGGAATAGGATTCAGAGATCAATTGCATGTCTCCATATTCGATTCCGTTATGGACCATTTTGACATAATGTCCTGCTCCATCCGGACCGATGTATGTGCAGCAATCATCTTCGCCGACTTTAGCAGAGATCGCCTTCAAGATAGGAGCAACAAGCTCATACGCTTCTTTTTGCCCGCCCGGCATGATGGAAGGACCTTTCAATGCTCCCTCTTCACCGCCGGAAACACCGGTACCGATGAAGTAGAAGCCTTGCTTGCTGAGCTCTTCATTACGGCGTTGTGTGTCTTTGTAGAATGTGTTGCCGCCGTCAATGATAATATCACCTTTATCAAGGTAAGGAGTTAATTGTGCAATTGTCGCATCTGTAGCGGCACCTGCTTTAACCATAATTAGTATTTTACGAGGTTTTTCTAGAGAATTGACGAATTCCTCAATTGAATATGTAGGCAGCACATTTTTGCCTTCCGCCTCTTTCATCATTGCGTCTGTCTTATCAGAAGAACGATTATAAACGGAAATGGAATACCCGCGGCTTTCTATATTAAATGCTAGGTTTTTGCCCATGACGGCTAGACCGATGACACCGATTTGTTGTTTTCCCATTGCTAACATTCCTTTCACTCATGGATTTCACTTGTATAAACCGTATTAACCTTAGCAATTTTACACCATTTGTGCAAGTTCTTAAACCATTATTTCAAAGGTCACTCCCCTTGCTTTGGACGATGCAAAAAATCCTTGCTGAAGCTCGTATTGCTAGCGGCATTGGAATCTTTGACTTCAATGCCTTTTTGAATGATTTGGCTTCCGAACTTCTTCGTAATGGCATCCATGGCAGACTCAAGCTTCACTTCCTTCACATCCTGTGTGTAGGAAAATAAATCGAGCTGCTTCATGGCCTCGTGGGCGTCGACGACTTCATTGGCAGTAACACCGAGCAGACGGACGGGATCGCCGCTCCAATGCTTCATGAACAATTCCTTCGCATGTGTGTACAAATCATCGCCTTTGACGATAGGGTTTACCAATGTTTTACCCCGAGTTACGGTTCTTCTATCCTTATAACGTATCATTATTTGAACTTTTGCCGCTAATAGCTCTTTTTTCTTGAGTCTTGCCCCGACTTTTTCACTCAAACGCTTCAGCACAGCAAATAATTCCTGCTGATTGGCAACATCTCTCGGAAGTGTTGTCGAGTTACCGACACTTTTGTAATCATAGATTGATTCGGGGTCTACCTCTCGGCGGTCTATCCCGTTTGCCCGTTCCTTCAGGCGGAGCCCATTGATGCCGAGGAGCTTCTCTAGTGCTCCTTCATAGGCATTTGCTAGGTCGCCGATGGTTTTGATTTGCAGTGTTGCCAGCTTTTCAGCTGTTTTCTCACCGACTCCATGCATTTCCCCGACCGGAAGAGGCCAAAGCTTGTCCTTTACTTCACGTTTGCGGAGGATGGTGATGCCCATCGGCTTCTTCATGTCAGAGGCAGTTTTGGCTAGGAATTTATTCGGTGCAATCCCAATGCTGCACGGAAGACCCATCGTCTCCATAATGCGCTCCTGAATCGTTTGTGCAATCTTGATGGGTGACTTTCCTTCACAATAATCCGTGATATCTAAATAGCCCTCATCAATGGATACCGGCTCCACTAATGGAGTAAATGTTCGAAGCAGTTCAAAGATCCCTTGGGAGGCTGAGCGGTAACGGTCAAAATTAGGTTCCATCACAATCAGTTTCGGGCAAAGCTTTTGCGCCTGCCAAATAGGCATGGTCGTCTTAACGCCAAACTTCCGTGCCTCGTAACTGCAGGTCACGATAATGCCTCTGCGCTCCTTTGCATTTCCCGCAATGGCCAGAGGCTTCCCTTTGAGTGCTGGGTCAAAGGCGATTTCGACCGAAGCATAAAAGCTATTCATATCTACGTGCAGAATAATGCGCCCTCCTCTTTTGGGCTGCCCTTTTACTGTCATGTCAATCACTCCCTACTCCATCTGCTATGAACTAGTATCATGGCAAAGAAGCCACCGGTATCCCCCGGTGGCCGATTTCCTTTATAGATTACTTCGTTGGAGCAGCTACTTCTTCAATGATGGCCAGGACCATTTCACCTAATTTATATAGTTCAGCAATTGGCATTTTTTCATTGGTTGTATGAATTTCTTCATAGCCTACTGCCAGGTTGACTGTCGGAATGCCATGTCCGGCAATGACGTTTGCGTCAGAACCGCCGCCGCTATGCTTTAATTCAGGTTCTCTTCCGATTTTTCGTGCAGCCTTCTTGGCTACTTCTACGACATGGTCACCGTCTCCATATTTGAAGCCAGGGTACATGACATCGATTTCCACCTCTGCTGTACCGCCCATCTCAGCTGCCACAGATTCAAACGCTTCCTTCATGAGAGCTGCTTGAGCTTCCATCTTCTCTGTAATTAATGAACGTGCTTCTGCCAAGATTTCAACATGGTCTACTACGATATTTGTTTGCTGATTACCGCCATCAAAACGACCGATATTCGCAGTTGTTTCTTCATCAATGCGGCCAAGCGGCATTTTTGCGATAGCTTTTGCAGCAATCGTGATTGCTGAAACGCCCTTTTCAGGAGCCACGCCTGCATGAGCTGTTTTCCCTTTAATCACCGCTTTAATTTTTGCTTGTGTCGGAGCAGCAACGATAATATTTCCTACCGCTTCATCGCTGTCTAGTGCAAAACCGTATGTAGCTTTAATAAGAGATGGATCTAGCGCCTTCGCACCTACAAGGCCGGATTCTTCTCCCACTGTAATAATGAATTGGATTGTTCCGTGCTTCAAGTCATTCTCTTTGATTACACGAAGTACCTCAAGCATGACTGAAAGACCAGTCTTATCATCCGCTCCAAGGATGGTTGTCCCATCAGTTACAACATAGCCATCCTTAATGCTTGGCTTAACGCCGACTCCTGGTGTTACGGTATCCATATGGGATGTGAAGTAAATGGTATCCGCACCCTCCACATTTCCAGGAAGTGTACAAATTAAGTTTCCAGCCCCAAAGCCTGTAGCTTCTTTGGCATTGTCTTCGTATACATCCAGGCCAAGCGCCGTGAATTTATCTTTTAATACTTTTGAGATTTGGCCTTCATTTTTTGTTTCAGAATCGATTTGGACTAATTCTAGGAATTCCTGCAATAATCTTTCTTCATTAATCATTCTATCTTCCTCCTAACCAGGAATAAGCTTTACCTTTTTAAGTATACCGATGTTTTTCTGATAAGAAAAGGGCGGAGCCCCCTGCTGCCCTAGACATATTTTGCCTATTAAGCGTAACAATTCTGAATAGATAGAACGTTTAAGCCCTTTCATGAAAAGAAGAGAAATCCGCAATGGATTTCTCTTCCTCTTTCTCATAATGGTATATTGCCATGCTTTTTCGCCGGGCGAACTTCCTTCTTCGTTCTTAGGATCTCTAGTGCCTGAGCAATTTTGAGCCTTGTCTCGCGCGGGTCGATGACATCGTCAACCATCCCTTGGCTGGCTGCCACATAAGGATTCGCAAACTTTTCCCGGTATTCCTCAATTTTTTGCTGACGGACCTTCTCTGGGTCTGGACTATTATTTATTTCTCTCGCAAAGATGATGTTAGCGGCACCCTGTGGTCCCATAACGGCTATTTCCGCATTTGGCCAAGCATATACTAGATCTGCCCCAATCGATTTGCTGTTGAGGGCGACATAAGCCCCTCCGTACGCTTTGCGCAGGATGACTGTCAGCTTTGGTACTGTTGCCTCTGAGTACGCATACAGAATCTTCGCACCATGTCGAATGATTCCCCCATGCTCCTGCTTAATTCCAGGGAAGAAGCCGGATACATCTTCAAAGGTGACAATCGGAATATTGAAGGAGTCACAAAAACGGATGAATCGTGCTGCCTTATCGGACGAATTAATATCAAGTCCCCCTGCCATGTTTTTAGGCTGGTTACAAACAAGGCCAATCGTTTCCCCGCGGAGGCGGGCTAAACCAATCACAATATTCTTCGCAAATCCCTCCTGGATCTCCATAAAGGATCCTTCATCCACTACCTCTCGCACAACCTTTCTAACATCATATGGTCGAACACCATCAAACGGCACGATATCACAGAGGTCCGGCCGGTCATCATCGTTATCATTCCAGTCTTTGCGAGGGGGAGATTGCTCGTTATTGAGAGGCAGATAAGACACAAGCTGTCTGACCATCAGCAAAGTCTCCTCTTCTGTTTTCCCTTCGAAATGAGCATTCCCGCTCACTGTATTATGAACCTTAGCTCCGCCGAGGTCCTCTGAGCTGATCTTCTCACCTGTAACGGTTTCAATTACCTTTGGTCCTGTAATGAACATCTGGCTTGTCTTATCAACCATGAAAACAAAATCCGTAATAGCCGGCGAATAGACGGCACCGCCCGCGCACGGCCCCATGATGACAGATATTTGCGGAACAACCCCCGAATAGATGACATTCCGATAGAAGACATGTCCATATCCATCAAGTGATGTGACACCTTCTTGAATTCTCGCCCCGCCTGAGTCATTCAGGCCGATAATCGGCGCACCGTTTTTCGCAGCCAAGTCCATAATATTGGAGATTTTCTTGGCATGCATCTCACCAAGAGCTCCTCCAAATACCGTGAAATCCTGTGAGAATATGTATACAGGCCTGCCATCAATTTTGCCGTACCCGGTTACTACACCATCTCCCGGCCCCTTTACCTGATCCAGCCCGAAATCTTTATTACGATGTTCAACAAATGCATATAGTTCTACAAAGCTATCCTCATCTACAAGAAGGTCAATCCGTTCCCTGGCCGTTAATTTTCCCTTATCATGCTGCTTCTCAATCTTCTCGAATCCACCGCCAAGCTCAATATCATTCCTTCTGTCATACAGCTCCGTGATCTTCTCGTAAATATCCACCCTTATTCCTCCCGTTTCGGTTTCTCACATAATTCAACCAAAACCCTATGTACTGACTTAGGATGTATGAATGCCACTTCTGTATGATGTGCACCAGGCCTCGGTTCTTCATCAATCAACTGTAATCCTTTTTCTTTCAGTTCAGCAATTCTATCTTTAATACTCGTAACTTCAAGAGCAATATGGTGAATGCCCTCCCCTTTTGTTTCGATAAACTTCGCAATTGGGCTTGTCTCATCAAGAGGTTCTAGCAGCTCAATCCGGGTATTTCCTGCCGATAGGAAGGCAACCCTTACCTTTTGACCTTGAACAATTTCTTCCCCTTCGTGAATCATTCCAAGTACATCCTCATAAATAGGAAGCGCTTTCGAAATTGATTTCACGGCAACGCCTATATGATCAATTCCCCTATGCATACTCATCCTCCCTTTTTTTGCCTATTTAAATAATAGAACATTCGTAAAATTCTATAAAGACATATAGCTTGAATGAGCAGAAATTTTTTTCACTTGAGGAGGAATGCGAAACATAGTAGTATCGAAATAAGAGCAAATAAGGAGTGGAATTCATGTCTAATAAGCGTACCCGAAAAGTCATTGTCTATTTAATGATCATCTCTATGGTGGTTGTTACCTTGCTATCAGGGATTTCCGCTTTTCTATAATCGGTCGTATTAGAAAACACCAGCTTTCTCATAGCTGGTGTTTTTTTATCTTTTATCAAGGCTTTGCCGCTTTACTGACGGCACCATATTTAATGGCAAAGATAAGCGGGTCCTCATCTCCTGAGTATATGTATACCTTTGTGGCGAGTGGAGCATGGGTGAATAATCGTTCGGCATCTTCATTTTTCATGCGTATGCAGCCATTTGAAATATGTTTGCCGATGGAGTCTTCTCTATTGGTTCCGTGGATTCCATACACCCGCCCATTTGTCTCTCGTGCATCAATGCCCATCCATCTTGAGCCTAATGGATTGCGCGGACTATTTGCGGGTATCCGCTTAGCGGAATATTCAGGGTCCGTAAATTTCGTCACAATCGTAAATAGTCCTTCAGGGGTATCGCCTGCTTCTTTTCCTGTCGCTACCGAGAAACGCATCAGTTCCTGTTCATCCTCATAATAATACAATTCATTTTCCTGTTTATTAATAATGATGAACGGATCGCCAGGAAGCGGATTCGGTCCAAGGGGCCAGAGCGGCGAGATGATTTGCAAAACAAAAACGAGTGAGAGCCAGTTCATAGGGAATCCCCTTTTTCACATAGTATCTGACCTTCTCACCCGTCTTATTCAGCCTCTTCTCACTCTCGTATAGGGCAATGGTTTGACCGTGCTCTTGATAATGAGGTAATCCTTCAGTTCCTTTCCCAATTGGAAAAGAGCCGCACGGCGTTCAAATTCATCAAAATTCGCCGGAATATCCTTTTTCTTCAATTCATCCAGCAGATCTTCAAGCTGTTTGATATGTTCTTCTGTCGTATTCCTGTGATGAACATTATCACTCAAATGTCCAATGAATTCACCCATTTCACGACTGCCCTCATGCTCGGATAAATCCATTTTCCCTGCGAGCGGAAGAATACGCTTCAAGATGCCAAGCTGTCTTTCCCTGAGCTTGAAGTAATGATAATAGGAATCCTCGCTTCCGGTAATATGATTCTCTAAATCAACGGCAGCATAAAAGACCGCTTTTTTGATGGCGTTATCTGCCTCAATAATTTCCTTTCCTGTCCAGATGCTATTACCTGTCACTAAGTATTCACTCAGTTCCTTTAATATAATCCTGTATAAGTCCTCAATCTTTTCTTTATACGAAATGATTTCGCGGTCCATGCTTGGCATATAGAAGTTCACAAGAAAAGCAACGCTGATTCCGATGACGACAAGGCAGAACTCATTAAACAAAGTCGCCATGGTAATCGAGGTTGAAGCATATAGATGAAGGATTATGACGGAGCTCGTCACGATACCGCCGGACACCTTCAACGCGACAGTTGTCGGGATAAATAATAGGAGCATTAACCCGATGACGGGCGGTGTATATCCAAGCCACTCAAAGAATAAATAGGAATAGGCCATCGCAATCAAACAGGCTGCAAAACGGTCTCCAGCTGCCCTGAGCGATTTCTTTTTCGTACGCTGGATACACAAAATAGTAATGATTCCAGCCGAAGCAAAGCTTTGCAGACCGATCAATTGTGCAAGATAAATGGCCATTGGTGTCCCAATTGCCGTTTTGATCGTTCGATAGCCAATTTTGAACATGTATGTATCACCCCGATAAGTAATGTACCCAAAAAAAGACATTCTGAATATCAGAATATCTTTCTTTAGAATATGCTATTTACAATACTTTCTGCAAGAACTCTTTTGCGCGCTGGGATGATGGTGCTGTAAAGAAAAGCTCAGGAGCGCTGTCCTCCACAATAACTCCCCCATCAAGGAAGAGGACTCTGTCAGCCACTTCTTTCGCAAAGCCCATTTCATGCGTTACAATGGCCATCGTCATCCCTGAATTTGCCAAGGATTTCATAACCTCAAGAACCTCTTTGACCATTTCAGGGTCAAGAGCAGAGGTTGGCTCATCAAACAGCATAATCTCCGGCTTCATTGCAAGCGCACGCGCAATGGCGACACGCTGCTTTTGTCCGCCTGAAAGCTGTCCTGGATACTCATTTGCTTTTTCTGCCATTCCAACCTTGGTGAGAATATCCATCGCTTCCTTCTTAGCCTCATCCTTTTTCATCTTCTTCACCTTCATAGGTGCGTATGTGACATTTTCAAGAACGGTCTTATGCGGGAAAAGGTTAAAATGCTGGAACACCATTCCAACATTTTGGCGCATTGCAAGGACATTCGTCTTAGGAGCGGTAATTTCTTCTCCCTTAATCCAAATGGCTCCGCCAGTCGGAGTTTCCATTAAGTTGAGACAGCGAAGGAATGTTGATTTTCCGGAACCGGAAGGGCCAATAACAGCAATTACTTCCCCTTCCTTGATTTCTGTCGTAATTCCTTTTAACACTTCTAGTTTGCCGAAGCTTTTTTGTAGATTCTCTACTTTAATCATGAATGCTGCAACCTCTTTTCAACCATTTTTCCAATAAACGTGAGAATCATGACGAGGACATAATAGATGAGACCCGCAAACAAGAGCGGTTCTAAATATTGGAATGTCTCTCCCCCGACCTGATAGGCCCTTCTCATAATATCCATGACACCGATTGTTGTCACGATTGCTGATTCCTTCGTTAACGTAATAAATTCATTCATCAAGGCCGGAAGGATGTTTTTATATGCCTGCGGCAGGATGATGTTCGCCATCATACTTGTATAAGGAACGCCCAGCGCCATCGCTGCTTCCTTTTGTCCTTTATCAACGGCCAAGATCCCGCCGCGGATAATTTCTGAAATATAAGCTCCTGAATTCAAGGAAAAAGATAGCACAGCGGCCCAATATCCTTCAATCTGAAACCCGAATAATTGTGGTGATGCAAAGTATATAATCATCAATTGAAGGACAAGTGGTGTACCGCGGAATATACTTGTATAGAAATCAGCCAGCCAGATCAGGGCTTTAAGCTTAGAGATTTTACACAGAGCAAGCAAGGTTCCTAGAATAAAACCAAAAACAGCTGCAAGTGCTGCGATTTGAAGGGTGATTTTCACCCCTTCCAAAATATAAGGCATCGATGGGATAATTCCCGTAAAATCTAAATTCATAATAGGTTCTCCTTCTTCATGATTCATCTATCGTGTCATAGGTGGACATGAAAAGCAGATAATAAAAGAAGAATTTCAGAGGGATCAAGCCCTTCTGAAATTCTCCCGTCCTGCTTATTCAGCGTCTTCGTCAAACCATTTCACGATTAATTCTTCCAATTCTCCGTTTTCCTTCATTTTTTGAAGTTCTTCATTGAATTGTCCGCGTAATTCACTGTTCTTTGGAAAGGCCATTGCATAGCCGACTCCCTCTTCGTTCTGCTCAAGTAAAAAGCCTGTCAGGTCATCATTCTTTTCGAGATACCCCTCTGCTACTGTATCTTCAATGATTGCTGCATCAAAACGGCCAGCTTTAATTTCTTGTACAAGTTCAGGAATTCGGTTACGGTCTTCAACTTTTATATTGATTGTTTCAGCAAGCTCATCGGCTTTTGTTTCCTGGATGGATCCCATCTGTGCGCCGACTGTTTTTCCTTCAAGGTCTTCCGCACTGGAGATTCCGCTGTCTTTTGTTGTTACAACCATGTGATTGGATGTATAATAAATGTCTGAGAAATCAACACTCTTTTCCCTTTTCTCGTTCGGTGTCATTCCAGCCAGCACGAGATCAGCCTGTCCATTTTTCAGTGCGGTAATCAATCCGCCAAAGTCCATGTCAGAGACTTCTAATTCATAGCCGAGCTTTTCAGCCAATGTCTTCGCTAAATCAACATCAAATCCGATGATTTCATCACTCTTGGCCGTATCAATGTATTCAAAAGGCTTGTAATCAGCGGAGGTCGCCATTTTCAAGACCTTTTTATCACTTGCGTTTTCGCTTCCAGATTCTTCGCTGCCGCAGGCGCTTAATAATACCCCAGCGAATACGATAGTCAATAAACTAAGTAGCCACTTTTTCATGTGTGTTTCCCCCAATATGTTTGTTAATCAAATTCATATGCACTCTTCATTTTCATACAAACTATTAAACCATAAAAATTATATATATACAACAAAATGAATTTTAACACATCATTTTTTAGATTGCACGTTTTGTTTTCATTCTATATTAATAACATAATTCTTCCACTAAAAGAGAATACAAACGACATTTTCAATTATCTTCATTTTCAGACAACACTGTCTCTATAACCCTATGACTCTTCTTTATTCAAAATCTATGCATAAAAAAGTATATACTTATGGCTCCTTTCCTCTTTACGCAAAAAAGCCAATGCTCTTTTCGTGGAGCATTGGCTTCTTAACGTTTTAAATTTCCTCACAATATTCATCAAAAGCCTGTTGCAATGCGGATATGACTTGCATTGGCTCATGGCCTTCAATCTCATGTCTTTCAATCATCTTAATAATCTCTCCGTCCTTCATTAAAGCAAATGAAGGAGAGGATGGCGGATAACCCGTGAAATATTCTCGTGCCCTTGCTGTTGCTTCATTATCTTGCCCGGCGAATACCGTCACAAGATGATCGGGGCGCTTATCGTAATTCACGGCGTGATAAGCAGCCGGACGTGCGATCCCGCCTGCACAGCCGCAGACGGAATTGACCATGACAAGCGTTGTTCCTTTCGCTTGAAGGGCCTCGTCTACCTCTTCTGTCGTTTTAAGTTCTTTATATCCAGCATTCTGTATTTCCTGCCTTGCCTGGCGGACTACATCATTCATAAACAAATTGAAATCCATGCTCATGCCGTTTGATCTTCCTTTCCGGTCTTTTTCCTTCATTTTACCAGATGAGTATAGAATTAAAAAATAATCCAGCCTATAGGTTTATCCACCTTTTACGGCGGGTAAACTACCTTTAATTAAGATTTATCCCTATACTCCCTTGATTGAAGGATGGCATTCTATGCTATCCCTTTTTTTATGGCACTAAGCTCATTTTACTTCTTGTTTAAAGAAAAATAAATATTTATTAGTTCTCTAGCCGCCGCTAAAGGCAGGACCTTTCCTTCTATAACGTTCTGTTCCTGCCTTTGGAGAGAGACTTTCATATCCTCATCCTTCAGGAAGCGTTCTACTAAGAGACGCCTCATCTCAGTATGCAGCCATTTCCCAGCCTGAGTTCTTCTCCTGCTATCATAGATTCCAGACTTTTTAGTCTCTTCCATAAAGGATAAGATCAGCTTCCAAATATCATCCAATCCATGCTGATAAAGAGCTGAACAGGTTAACGCCGCAATAGTCCATCCGGGAGTCGCAGGATTAATCCCCATCGTGACACGCCTGTATTCTTCCTTTGCCATAAGGGCTTTCTCTTCATTATCCCCGTCCGCCTTATTGACTGCTATAGCATCAACGAGCTCAAGAATCCCCTTTTTCATTCCTTGCAATTCGTCTCCCGCTCCTGTTAAGGCGAGCAGAAGGAAGAAATCAACCATATCCCTTACTTCTGCTTCACTTTGTCCGACACCAACCGTTTCAACGATAATGACAGAGTACCCTGCTGCTTCGCATAAAAGAAGGCTTTCCCTTGTCTTTCGATGCACACCGCCAAACTCCCCATCTGACGGTGTCGGACGGATGAAGGCGCTTGGATGACGGGAAAGCTTCTCCATTCTTGTTTTATCGCCAAGGATACTTCCGCCGCTGACGGGTGAGCTTGGATCAATAGCCAGAACAGCCACCCGATGTCCTAGACTACAAAGATAAAGACCAAAGCTTTCAATAAAGGTGCTCTTTCCTGCCCCAGGCACACCTGATATCCCGATTCTCACAGCATTTCCGGTACTCGGGAGCACCTTCTCAAGAATGGCTTGCGCAGCTTGCTGATGGCTCTCCTGTCTGCTCTCCACTAAAGTAATCGCCTTTGAGAGAACGCTCACGTTCCCCTCCTGAAGATTTAAGGCTATATCATGGACTTGAAGGTTTACTGGCCCTTTTCTCTTAAATCTTCTTCCTTCCTTCTTACTCATTAATCGGACACTTCCTCATAACCAAGCTCTTTGTAGATTTGTTCCATGATGGTCACAGCTGCCTCTGGAATAACTGTTCCTGGTCCAAAAATTGCAGCCGCTCCATGTTCGAGCAAATAATCATAATCCTGTTTAGGGATTACTCCTCCGGCAATGATGATAATATCCTCTCGGCCTAATCGTTTCAATTCCTGTTTAAGCTGAGGAAGCAATGTTTTATGTCCGCCAGCAAGAGAGCTCATCCCGATGACATGCACATCATTCTCGATGGCTTGCTTAGCTGTTTCTTCAGGTGTTTGGAATAACGGTCCCATGTCAACGTCAAAGCCTAGGTCTGCATAAGCGGTTGCTACTACCTTTGCTCCTCTGTCATGACCGTCCTGACCCATTTTTGCAATAAGAATGCGCGGACGTCTGCCCTCATGCTCCATGAACTCCTCCGTCATCTCTCTAACTTCCTGAATCTTCTCTTCCTGCTGATAATGACGTCCATATACACCGCTCACTGTTCTCACTTCAGCCTGATGTCTTCCTGATATTTCTTCAATTGCATCGGATATCTCTCCTAAAGTGGCACGCAGCATCGCTGCCTCTACAGCATATTCGAGCAGATTGCCTTCGCCAGTACGGGCTGATTCTGTCAGTTTCTCCAATGCTGCATGAACTTTTTCATGATCACGTACTTTCTTAATAGCCTGGAGTCTCTCAATCTGTTGGCTTCTCACCTTTGAATTATCCACTTCAAGAATGTCAAATTCATCGGTTTCATCACTTCTGTACCGATTCACCCCTATGAGTGACTCTTCTCCAGAATCAATTCTCGCCTGCCTTTTAGCGGCAGCCTCCTCAATGCGCATTTTCGGAATGCCGGTCTCAATCGCCTTTGCCATACCGCCAAGCTTCTCAATTTCTTCAAGATGACCCCACGCTTTCTCAATGAGACTCTTGGTCAAAGATTCTACATAATAGGAGCCGCCCCACGGATCAATGACATTAGTTAAGCCGGTTTCCTCCTGCAGGAACAGCTGAGTGTTACGTGCAATCCGTGCAGAGAAATCAGTCGGAAGGGCAATCGCCTCATCAAGTGCATTCGTATGAAGAGATTGCGTATGTCCCATTACAGCTGCATGCGCTTCAATCAAGGTTCGGGCAACATTATTGAAGGGATCTTGTTCCGAGAGACTCCATCCAGATGTTTGCGAGTGGGTGCGAAGGGCCAATGATTTCTCATTTTGCGGATGAAATTGCGTCATCAGGGTTGCCCATAAATAGCGAGCCGCCCGAAGCTTCGCCACCTCCATGAAATAATTCATGCCGATTCCCCAGAAGAAGGAGAGCCTTGGCGCAAATGTATCAATCGGGATTCCCGCATCCAACCCTGAACGGACATACTCAAGTCCGTCAGCGAGTGTGTAGGCAAGTTCAAGATCAGCAGGTGCGCCTGCTTCCTGCATATGATAGCCTGAGATGGAGATGCTGTTAAACTTCGGCATCTTCGAGGATGTATAAGCAAAGATATCCGAAATAATTCTCATTGACATTTGCGGAGGGTATATATATGTATTACGAACCATGTATTCTTTTAAAATATCATTTTGGATCGTTCCTGATAGTTTCCCGACCTCTGCCCCCTGTTCAATGGCAGCCGCGATATAAAAGGCCATCACAGGCAGCACAGCCCCATTCATTGTCATTGAAACAGACATTTTCTCAAGCGGGATCCCCTCAAACAAGATTTTCATATCCTCAATGGAGTCGATAGCGACACCAGCCTTGCCTACATCCCCAATTACTCGAGGGTGGTCAGAGTCATACCCGCGGTGAGTGGCCAAATCAAAGGCCACTGACAGACCCTTCTGCCCCATCTCCAGATTCCTTCTGTAAAAAGCATTGGATTCCTCTGCCGTAGAGAAACCTGCATATTGCCTGACCGTCCATGGTCTGTTGACATACATCGCTGCATACGGTCCTCTCGTATAAGGGGCAATCCCCGGATAGGACGGCATATGGGGAAGCTGCGTAAGATCCTCTTTTCCATAAACCGCCTTAATAGAGATTTGTTCATTCGTTTCACTTACCGCCTGATATTCGTCTGTCTTCTCTAAAGAAGGATGAGCGGTTGTTTTCCAATCAATCTTTGAAAAGTCTGGTCTCTTCATGCCTCTACCTCCTGCGTGGATGAAAGAACCGTGAGCCATTCAATCATATTCACGCTCCGGTCTATCTGCTGATATTTAGTGTGACCGCTGAAATCGCCAATTGTATATACACGGACATGAGGAGCCAGGGCTAATGCTGATAGTTCCTCATGAAGATCCTCCTCTTTGCCGCAAATGATGAGATGCATGACTTCAGACTTCTTGACAAAATGCTGGATTTCCTCTGTTTTGCTGATTCCCTCTTCCGCTTGATAGCCTAACCCGCCAGATGCCAGAATCTCTTTAGCAAAATCCATATAAGGTTTATACGCTTTCAGCTCTCCGATACCAGCCAAGCCAATTCGTTTCGCCTTTTCCTCGTTATGCCAGCTCAAGTTCATGAATCGGATTACCTCAAATTCACTAGAGAGGGTAATCGGTTTAAGCGGGGTAATCTCTTTCATCTTCATTTCGGACTGTTCGATAGGCTGTTTAACAGCCACATCAGGACGTGCCTCTGCTGGATTCGCATACGCATTGACCCCAATGATTTTCTCTTTTCGCAGAGATACATTCTCAAGGCGCTTCCGTGCCAGACCGGAAAGCTCCGTTTGTATCGTTCCCTTCTTCAAGGCTGCAAGAATACCCCCGGTGCGTTCTAATTCAAGGAACCGCTCCCAAGCTTTCTCGCATAGTTTATCGGTCAGCGCCTCCAAATAGTAGGAACCGCCCCCCGGGTCCTCCGTTTGACAAATACCCGCCTCTTCCTTCAGGATATGAACAATGTTTCGTGCCATTCGGACACCAAGCGAGCTCCCTTGAGAAAGCATCGTATCAAACGGTGAAACAGTTATGTACTGACAGCCTCCAGCCAATGCTGCAAAGGCTTCATTACTCGTTCGAAGAAGATTGACATGGCGGTCATAGCTTGATTTATTGCGACCCGATGTTTTAGCATGAATCACCATCATACAATCTTCAACTCCATAAGCTTGTCCAACGGTACTCCATAGCCTTCTAGCCGCTCTAAGCTTTCCAATTTGGATAAAGAATTGGGAATCGACGGCGAATGAGAAGACCATCTGCTTCGATCCCATCCTCTGATCAAGACCTGCTGCCTGGACAGCATTCATATACTCCACACCAGCAGCAAGCGCATAGGCAATCTCACTTGCCGCATCAGCCCCCGCTTCATGGTAAGGAGTTGTATCGACCATAATTGTTTTTATATCAGGATGATTCAGTCCCCATTCTCCTATGAGGGAAATCCAGTTTGCTAATTCATTCTTTTCATTGATTGGCAGCCCGCCTGCTTGAACCCATTCCATGATTAAATCACGCGTGACGGAGCCAGTGATAGTCAAACCGCTCTCCATGATCGCCTGCTGCAGCCTGCCCGCTTGGGTAAAAACGGGATATTCATCAATCGGCAAATCAGACAGAAGCCTTATCACCTCATCAGGCTTTAAAGAGTCCGCCTTAAATGAAATGGTATTCTCTCCGCCCCTTATTCCTTTCCGGACAGCCTCCTTTACAGCCTCAGCATCCCGGCCTTGATTCTCTTGGCAAATCCATAATTCCTTTGTCCCGATTCCTCTTGTATAAGGAGGAACACCCGGGTGCTCCCTATCATCTATGCTTTCGGAATAAAGCGGTTTCAAAATAATGTTTTCATAGGTTTTCGTTTGTAAGCTAGCTGCATCTTTCCCTTTTAAGGAACGCTTAACAGCCTCTTCCCATTCCTGTTCAGTACTTTGTGAAAATACATGATTTCTCAACATATCCAGACTCATAGCTTGCTTTCTTTTGTTCGGAATGCTCCGAGAAAGAAAGCTCCCTCCCCTCATCAGTCATTTATTTCTGATAATTCCATTTTATCACAACATTTTCCAAACCTCTTCCTTCTTGATACAAAAAGAACTTTTGAATGGCTGTGAGCGCAATCGAGTAGGAGGGGGCGACTAACCCCCGACCTCTCAGACCACCGTACGTACGGTCCCGTATACGGCGGTTCAATCAAGTTGATGACGCAAGGTTTCATACCGACCTTGTAGACTTTTGAGCCCTTGGGAATACCAATAGGTATTGCCGAGGGCTTTGTGTAATATTGGACTTTTCGAGATACGCCAATAGCCTTTCCGACTGTTCCCCCATTCATAAGCTTTTCCTTTCGGAACACCTAGGTTCATGAGGTACCTTATCTTCGCCTTTGGGTTCTTCCAGTTCTTCCACAAGCACATTCGCAACCTTCTGCGTATCCATTTATCCAACAATCCAAAAATAGCCTTCGTATCGGCTAACGCGAAGTATCCACACCATCCGGTTAGATACTGGTTCAGTTTCTGAATCCGGTATTCCATTGGGTAAGGCATCTTCCTGGAAGTGATTTTCCGGACCTTCTCCTTCATTCGCTGGATGCTCGCTTTTGCGATGCGAATTTTTGGCTCTTTCGTCGATGCGAAAGTAAACCCCAGAAACTTACGTTTCCAAGGTCGGCCTACCGCTGACTTCTTCTCATTCACTTTCAATCGGAGCTTCCCCTCAATGAGTCGTTGAATGCTGGCCAAGGTTCGTTCACCTGCACGCTTGGATTTCACGTAGATATTGCAATCATCCGCATAGCGTACGAATCGATGTTCCCGGCTTTCTAATTCTTTATCCAATTCATCTAGGACAATATTTGAAAGTAAGGGGCTTAGGGGACCTCCCTGAGGAGTTCCTTTCTCCATACTGGTAACCACTCCATTGATCATCACTCCAGCTTGTAAATACCGGCGAATTAGTTTCAATAGAGGTTTCTCATCGATTCTCTTTGCCAACGTGCTCATTAGTCGGTCATGATTGACCTTGTCAAAGAACTTCTCCAAGTCCATGTCTACTACCCATCTGTATCCTTCTTGGATGTAGCCCTTCGCCTTCCGTACAGCGTCATGGGCACTCCGGTTTGGTCGGAAGCCATAACTATGTTCGGAGAACATGGGGTCGTATATCTTCGATACCACTTGGGCTATCGCCTGTTGAATCAAACGGTCTGTCACGGTAGGGATTCCCAGTAGCCGGAAGCCGCCATCAGGTTTCGGGATTTCGACTCTTCGGACTGGCATCGGTTCGTAGGTTCCCTCCAGAATAGCTTCTCTGATGGAAGACCAATTTTCGACTAAGTGCTGACGTAGGTTTTGTACGGGCATCTTATCTACTCCATGACTTCCTTTATTCTTTTCGACTCGCTTTAATGCGAGAAGCATATTCTCCCGTGACAGGATTTGATTCAAAAGCATCTCGTTTCTTCCTTCCGTGAATAGCTTATCTTCTTATGCCAGCCGTCACTCCATCCTCCGGGAAGTCCCCTGCGGGATTCACCGCATCCTTCTTCTCGTGAGGTCTCTTACGTTTTCTATGGTCATCATGACAGACTGAATGCCAAGGGCTATTCTCTCTTGATTGTTCGGTCCTTCCGAATCGTTCTAGACCGATTCGTACTATGACCTCAGCTGACTTCTGATGGTTCAGCTGCCTATCACTAGACAGGTTATGAAGGGTACTTCACATCTCCATCAGACCTCCCCGGGTAAGGGCACACGCTTTCTCTCCATGTCCCCACTGCATTTACTCTCTATCACCTTCGGCAGTAAGAGCTTTGTTTTGTTTAGCAAACTCACTCAATGACAGCTAGCCTTGTATGCAGTTCGTGTTCCTTGGGGCGGAGATTTGCCTCCAACTTCCTTCAGATTCCGCGTCACCACGGACACCCTTGTCTTTGGCTAACCCCTACTACTGCCTTCGAGGCTCGGGACTTTCACCCTAAAGCTTACACCCATGCCGGGCACACTAAAAAGAACTGGATGAAAGGCTCATCCAGTTCCAGCAGAAATCATTAATAAATCGAAACCGTTTTTTCACTTGTTCCTTCAAGGATTTCTTTAATCCTTGCCAAGAAACGTCCGGCCACTAAACCATCAAGCATACGATGGTCGATGGAAAGACAAAGATTAACCATATCTCTAATAGCAATCATATTCCCTTCCATCACAACCGGCCGCTTCACAATGGATTCCACCTGAAGGATGGCTGCCTGCGGATAGTTGATAATACCCATGGATTGGATGGAACCAAATGAACCGGTATTATTTACGGTGAATGTTCCTCCCTGCATATCATTCACGGATAGCTTTCCGGAACGCACCTTACCAGCCAGTTCATGAATCTCGCGGGCAATTCCTTTTATCGTTTTCTCATCGGCATGCTTAATGACCGGCACATACAATGCATCATCTGTCGCCACGGCAATCGATAAATTGATGTCTTTCTTGTGGATAATTCTGTCTCCATCCCACATTGAATTCATTTCTGGGAACTCCTTAAGTGCTTGTGCCACAGCTTTAACGAAGAAGGCAAAATACGTCAGATTATAGCCCTCACCCTCCTTAAACGCTTTCTTCAAGGCATCACGAGCAGATACAAGTCCGGTGACGTCTGCTTCCACCATTGTCCAAGCATGAGGTATCTCCTGCTTCGTTCTAGTCATATTCTTCGCAATGGCCTTACGGACACCTGTGACCGGGATAATGGTATCATTTGCGGCCGTTTGAATCGTTTCCTTTCTTTGAGCCGTTTCTCGCTCTTGTTCTTTAGGGGCTGATGCCTCCGCTTTTGTCTCAGGTTCAGCTGATATCTTCCTTGATACACCATTTTCAACGGCATTCAAGACATCCTTACGAGTAATTCTTCCCCCTGCACCTGTTCCTGTGAGAGTTTTCAAATCAATATTATGCTCTTCGGAAAGTCTTAGCACAGCTGGTGAAAAACGCGGTTTCGCCTCTGAAGGGGTCCCTTTTCCCTCTTGATTCTCCACTTTCACAGGAGCTGTTTCCGGTTTGTCTTCTGTATCAGTTCCTGTTCCTTCTGTTTCTATTTCTATGCTGCAAATCAGCTCACCGACTGGCACGGTCTCCCCTTCTTCTATGAGCAATTCCTTGATGGTTCCAGTAAACGAGGAAGGTACTTCAGCATTCACTTTATCCGTCATTACCTCTGCTATTGGATCGTACTTCTCCACATGGTCGCCCGGCTTCACTAGCCAGTTAGAAATCGTGCCCTCTGTTACGCTTTCCCCAAGCTGGGGCATTTTCATTTTTTCTATAGCCATTGTTAACTCCTCCCTCCTAGTTGTCTAGAATTCTGCCAATTCCTTCATTGCCTTTTCCACTTTATCAGGGTTCACCATGAAGAATTTCTCCATTGTTGGTGCGTAAGGCATCGCAGGAACATCCGGCCCGGCCAGTCTCTTAATCGGCGCATCCAAATCAAATAGGCAATGCTCCGCAATGATGGCCGAGACCTCGCTCATGATGCTGCCTTCCTTTGTATCCTCTGTCACCAATAGAACCTTGCCGGTTTTTCTTGCCGCTTCAATGATGGCTTCCTTATCAAGCGGATAGACCGTTCTAAGGTCAAGAATATGAGCGGAGATACCATCCTTTTCAAGCTTCTCTGCAGCTTGGAGAGCAAAATGGACACATAGCCCGTAGGTAATGACCGTGATATCTTCGCCCTCTCGTTTCACGTCTGCCTTTCCGATTGGCAAAACATAATCATCTGTCGGGACCTCGCCTTTAATTAAGCGATACGCTCGCTTATGCTCAAAAAACAACACGGGGTCCTCGTCTCGGATGGCAGCCTTCAAAAGCCCCTTCGTATCGTATGGTGTGGAAGGTATGACAACCTTCAGCCCCGGCTGATTGGCAAAGATGGCTTCAACTGATTGCGAATGATAAAGCGCTCCATGAACTCCTCCTCCAAACGGGGCCCTTATCACGATTGGACAGTGCCAGTCATTATTGGAGCGATAGCGTATTTTCGCTGCTTCAGAGATAATTTGGTTCACAGCCGGCATAATGAAATCAGCAAATTGCATCTCGGCGACTGGGCGCATACCATACATGGCCGCACCAATACCGACACCAGCAATCGCCGATTCAGCAAGCGGCGTGTCAAGCACACGCGCCTCTCCGAATTGGTCGTACAATCCAGCAGTAGCCTTAAAGACGCCTCCCTTTTTGCCTACATCCTCACCGAGAACAAATACCCTCTCGTCTCTTTCCATTTCTTCTCTTAAAGCCATGGTCACGGCATCAATATAAGATATAACCGGCATTAAACCGCCCCCTTCCCTTCGTCATACACATGATTCATTGCAGTCTCTGCCTGTGCATAAGGTGCATTTTCCGCATATTCCGTCGCTTCGTTCACAAGCTTCATTACACGTTTATTGATTTCTCCCTCAAGTTCATCATTCAAAACTCCGTTCTCCTTCAAATAAGCGCCAAATGTGATGATTGGGTCATTTGTTTTTGCCTCTGCCACTTCATCAGGAGCACGGTAGGAACGATCATCATCATCGCTTGAATGGGGGGTCAGCCGGTAAGATACGGTCTCAATCAAGCTTGGGCCGCCGCCGTTTCTTGCTCTGTCTGCCGCTTCCTTTACCGCTTTATATACCTCAAGCGGGTCATTACCGTTAACTGTTACTCCAGGCATTCCATAGCCTGACGCCCGGTCGGATACCCGTTCGCAGGCGAGCTGCTTTTCAACCGGCACAGAGATGGCATATTGATTGTTTTCACACATCAGGATGACCGGCAGCTTATGTACCCCGGCAAAATTTGCCCCTTCATGGAAATCCCCTTGATTGGATGATCCTTCCCCGAAGGTAACAAATGTCACCAAATCTTTATTTTGCATCTTCCCTGCCAGCGCAATGCCGACTGCATGCGGCACTTGAGTCGTCACAGGCGATGACCCAGTAACAATTCGGTTTTCCTTCTGTCCAAAGTGACCAGGCATCTGTCTGCCGCCTGAATTGGGATCCTCTGCCTTCGCAAATCCTGACAGCATGAGCTGCTTGGCTGTCATTCCAAAGGTCAAGACAACCCCCATATCCCGATAGTAAGGAAGAACATAATCTTTTTTCCTGTCCAGCGCAAAGGCAGCACCGACCTGAGCTGCCTCCTGCCCCTGACAGGAGATAACAAATGGAATCTTGCCTGAACGATTTAATAACCACATACGCTCGTCTAGTCTTCTTGCCAAAAGCATGGTTTCATACATATCTAATACAGTTTGATTGGATAATCCTAACGATTCATGTCTAGCCTCAGCCATCTAAATTCCCCCTATCAATCTCTTTTATTACAAATGCAGTGCCATACCATCCACCGCAAGGGCCGCCTCCCCAATTACCTCTGACAAGGAAGGGTGCGGATGTATGCTTGAAGCAACCTCCCATGCTGTTGCATTCAAGACAAGCGCAAGACCTGCTTCTGATATCATGTCAGTTACATGAGGTCCAATCATATGAACGCCCAGAAGATCATCGGTTTCTTCATCAGAGATGATTTTCGCAAATCCCTCCGTTTCTCCAAACACCAATGCCTTGCCTAAAGCTTGAAACGGGAATTTCCCGACCTTCACCTTATGACCTCTCTTCTTTGCTTCCTCTTCCGTAATACCGACGCTTGCTGCCTCTGGACTGCTGTAAATACAGCGCGGGATGAAATCGTATTGGATTGGCTCCGGCTTTAAGCCTGCCATATGTTCCACCGCCTTGATTCCCTCATGACTTGCCACATGGGCCAACTGCATTCCGCCGATGCAATCACCAATGGCATAAATATGGGATTCTTTCGTTTGAAAGAATTCATTTACACATATGAATCCTCCCTTGATCTCGATATCGGTATTCTCTAACCCTATTCCACTCGTATTGGCATCACGGCCAACTGACACAAGCATTTTTTCTGCTTTATACTCCTTAGTAGTTCCATTTTCCTGGGCTGAAATGGACAGACCACTCTCGGTTGAAAGTGTTTCAGGCAGTACTTTAGACCCTGTTATGATGTTAATTCCTTTTTTCTTCAATGCCTTTTCCATTGCTTTGGATAAATCCTTGTCCTCTAAAGGCAGAATTCGATCCGCATATTCGACAATCGTCACATCCACATCAAAATCACGAAGCATGGACGCCCATTCAACACCAATGACTCCACCGCCGATTATCAGCATGGATGATGGCAGCTTATCAAGTGTTAAAGCCTCATCAGAGGTTATTACCGTTTCGCCATCAATGGCCAGACCAGCAAGCGTCCTCGGTCTCGATCCAGTGGCAAGAAGGACATTTTTGGGAATAAGGATTTCATTTTCCTCGCCATTATTCATTTCGACGGAAACCGTACCAGGCATTGGCGAGAAAATCGAAGGACCTAAAAGACGGCCATACCCCTCATAAAGATCAATCTTTCCTTGTTTGATTAAGTATTGGACACCAGCATGCAGTTTATCTACAATGCTTTGCTTCCGTTTTTGTACAGCTTTGAAGTCGAGAGCTGCTCCTTCTGACTGTACACCAAAGTCTGCAGACTTTCTTACGGTTTGATATACCTCAGCACTTCTCAGCAATGCCTTTGAAGGAATGCATCCGGCATGAAGACATGTTCCCCCAAGTTTACCTGCTTCGACAATAGCCGTTTTTAAACCGAGCTGAGAGGCTCGAATAGCAGCAACATATCCGCCTGTTCCTCCACCGAGGATAACAAGATCATACTCTGTCGACATAAAAGACACCCTTCCCTGTATGAATCGCCGCCTATTTGGCGGCGTCATTATCTATGTTCAATCCTGACAGCCTCCAAGAGATGAAGGACTATCATCTCTTTTAGCGGCGACGATTTAAAATATGACGCCCATTCATGAGAAATTGGCTTCTTGAATTCTTGAGCTTTTCAATTCGCTCCTCAGCCATACGGTCTGCTGCCATATAGGTTGGAATTCCGTCACGTTTGGCAATTTCGATAACTCGTTCAATATTATTGTAAATCAGCTCTACCTTCTTTAATGCGCGCTCTTGATTGTAGCCATAGAGCTCATCAGCTACATTGATGACTCCGCCGGCATTGATGACATAATCTGGAGCATAAACAATCCCCATCTCATGGATGGCATCGCCATGTCTTGTTTCTTTGAGTTGATTATTGGCCGCACCGGCAATGACCTTCGCCTTTAATTGCGGAATTGTGTAATCATTAATCGTTGCCCCTAGTGCACATGGAGCATAAATGTCACAGTCAACACCATAAATCTCATTAGGGTCAACGGCTTTGGCACCAAATTGTTCTACAGCCATTTGAACGCTATCTTTGTTGATGTCGGTTACGATCAATTGAGCTCCCTCTTCATGCAGATGCTTGCATAAATTAAAGGCTACATTGCCTACACCTTGGACCGCGATGACTTTTCCTTCAAGAGAGTCTGTACCAAACGCTTCCTTAGCGGCTGCTTTCATCCCGCGGTAAACACCAAATGCCGTTACTGGAGATGGATTGCCAGATGAACCAAATGCCGGAGAGATACCTGTAACATAATCCGTCTCTTCATGGATAATATCCATATCAGCTACTGTCGTGCCTACATCCTCAGCCGTGATATAACGACCATTAAGCCCTTGGATATAACGGCCGAACGCACGAAACATTTCTTCGTTCTTGTCCTTGCGCGGATCGCCAATTATGACGGTTTTCCCTCCTCCAAGGTTTAGGCCTGCAGCAGCATTCTTATACGTCATCCCTTTAGCAAGACGCAGGGCATCCTCAATAGCTGCATCCTCTGATTCATATGTCCACATTCTTGTGCCGCCAAGAGCTGGCCCTAGCGTTGTATCATGAATAGCGATGATCGCCTTCAATCCAGATTGCCTATCCTGTACAAATAATAATTGCTCATAATCATATTGCTCCATATATTTGAAAAGCTCCATCTGTCATTTCCCCTCTCATCTTCTTCAAAGTCTAGCAGACTCCGGTTCTCTTTTTTGTATTTTGAGAAAATATTACTTTTCCGGAAAGCCAATAATAAATAATGCAAGAATCATGCCAAAACCATCATGCTTCAATAAAAGAATATAGATAATATAATAATCGTGCAATTTATTTCAAAAATGAAAATTTTTGCACGCAAAATTATTCTGAATTATATTTCGTTAATTTATAGTATAGGTTTCGTATGGAAAGACCCAATTGCCGGGCAGTCGCCGTTTTATTGCCATGCAGCTCTTTTAACGTCCTTTGGATGATTTCTTTTTCAACATTTGCCAGCTGTTCAGCCAGACTCACTGAGTTTTCCAATCGGATATGTTCTTGATTACGTTCCTCATATTGTTCATTTTTCAAAAACAAAGAGGGTAAATGGGTTTTCTGAAGCATTCGTTCATGCATATCCATGAAAATAATAGCTCTGCCCAGGATATTCTCCAGCTCCCGTACATTCCCTGGCCAGCTATACCCTTCAAGAACCTGAATGGCATCCGGGCTGATTGTCTTAATATCACGGCCATATTCTTCGTTCAGCTTCTTAAGCAGATGAATGCTGAGAGGGGCTATATCCCTTGGTCTTTCCCTCAGCGGCGGTATATAGATGGGCATCCGGTTTATTCGGTAATACAAATCCTCCCGAAATGTCCCATTTGCAATGGCTTTCTCCAAATTGACATTGGTTGCAGCAATAACCCGTACATCAATTTGAATCGGTTTCGTTCCACCTACGCGCAGGATTTCTCCCTCCTGAAGTACACGGAGTAATTTCGCCTGTGTACCGGGAGTTAGTTCGCCAATCTCATCTAAGAAAATACTCCCTTTATGAGCCTCCTCGAAAAAGCCTTTCTTTCCGCCTCTTTTAGCCCCGGAGAAGGCTCCCTCCTCATAGCCAAACAACTCGCTTTCAAGCAGGGATTCTGCGATTGCTGCACAATTCACACGAACAAATTGGTTATATTTACGATCGCTGGCATTATGGATTGCATGGGCAAATAATTCCTTGCCCGTCCCCGATTCCCCTCTTAATAAGACAGTTGCAGAGGTTCGCGCATACAGCCTGGCTTGTTCAAGGCATAGGCTCATTTCCTTTGATTCACCAATGATATCGTCAAAGGTATACTTTGCTTCAATCTTGCGAATCATTTGACGAGCGCGCTGCAGTTCCTTCGTTAAGTTCTGGATCTCGGATAAATCATGGATGACCCCGACACTGCCCTTCAGCTCGCCGTTTACCATGATCGGCGCCACATTAACGATCACATCCCGCTTAGCCGGACCAACCTTCATCCGTGCTCCACGAACCGGCTTCTGGGTTTTTAGTACCTGCATATGCATGCTCTCGCCTTCAACGATGTCTGCTGTCGCAGGCTTGCCGATTACATCTGATTCCTCGAGACCGGTAATCCTTGAATATGCTGGGTTTATCAAGAGCCCTGCACCCTTTTCATCGACAACAGAAATAGCATCATCGCTTGAATGAATGATTGCTTCAAGCATTTTTTGGATATGCTTTAAATTCGTGATTTCTTCTGCAAGACGGGTCATTTCTGTAATACCTTTGAAAATGGCAAATGCGCCTAAGATCTCCCCTTGTTCATTCTTGATGGGCATCCTTGTCGTAAGAATGTCCCGTCCATTATCAAGCCTTGCCCGCTGATTGCTCTCTGTCATTGCTGTTCGGATAATGCGAGGGAGAGAAGAGGCGGGCATAACCGCTTGTATAGAATATCCAACGGCGTTCTCTGCCTTTATTCCTGTTAAATTCTCCGCTTCTTGATTAAAGAAAACAACTTGTTCATCTTTATTGATCACAATCATTCCATTATCCGAGATGTTAAAAACGAGCTCGCGCAAGTATGCCTCTTCCTGGGATTTCTTCATTAATTCCTCTTTTTCCTGGATGAGGTTTGCCAGAATAAAGGCAACCCGTCCCTGAACTAGGATGGTCTCTTCTTCCTTCTCACGAGCAATTTCTTGATAGACGTTATCATTGCCTGTTACTTCAAAAATGATATCAGGCGGATGCTTAATCAAACGAGACCAGCTGCTTGCTGTTTCAATCTGATATATGCGTGCGAGCTTCATTCCTTCTGCATCCGGGTTAGAATCAATGACGCCGATTACGCGGTAATCCTTCGCCATCAGCAGGAAGTTGAGAATAGCTGTTCCTCCATTCCCTGCTCCGATAATCAGCACTGTTCTTTCCATGTACTCCCCCCAAGCTTCTCTCGGCATGCAATTTTTTTCACATTAATACTACCATATTTATCCTGAAAAAACTTGACATAACTTCCGAATTTTATAAAGATGAATAAGTAAGATACTTTCATTAGGTGAGGGTGAAATGAAATGCAGCGTGCGGTTGCGTTTATCCTTTTATTGATTCCGGGCTTTTGCACGGCACTTGGTATCAAGTGGATGAGAGATATGCTTTTTGGGAAATTAAGTCCTCTCTTACCCGCTTTATGGGTACAATTTTTAGTAGGTTTTTTCTTGTTTGCTGGCGGCTTAGCCTTTATTGGAGGATTTATTTTTTATCGAGATCGCAAACGAAATAATGTGCAGGATCGCTTCAAAAGACGCCCTGTCCAAAAATAAACCCGGCAAAGAGGTCGAGCCTCAATTGCCGGGTTTTATTTTCGTCCATCCCGAAAAAGAAATAGTCCATTATACCTATATTCCCTACATATTTCTTGGCCATGCAAGCCTCTATATGTCGGAAAGGGGTTCACTCGCTATGTATGTCGGTTTATCAGATTTCTTTTTTTAAACCTTCCGACGATATCCGAAACGGAATCGACAAGGAAGGCAAGAAGAAAGAAAGCCCGCAAAATAAACGGTAAACTGACATTCCTCCAAACCCCTATGTCATTCATAATCCTTCCGCAGCTGGATGGCGAGGTCGGGGTCATCCGTGATAAAAGCAGAGCAGCCTGCCTTAAATAAGCGTTTCATATCCCCTTTTCGGTTTACCGTATAAGGTCTCACCGCTATTCCTGCTTCCTGGCATTGCTTGATTATTCCATCAGGTGCTGCGCGAAATTTTGGGTGGATCGATTTTGCCCGAATCGATTCCGCATACACCCATGGCATATAAAGTCCATCTGAGTATAAAGGGGCCGTCTCAATATCGGGTGCAAGCCGGTAGCAATAAACAAGACTGTAATGATTGAAGGAAGAAAGAATGACCCTATCCTCCAAACCAAATTCTCGTATCAGCTCAATCACTTTCTCCTCCATCCCCTCATATGGATAGATTGCATTCTTCAATTCAATATTCAGGAGGAGATTCGTTCCAGACAGCCATTCCATCACTTCTCTTAATGTCGGGATTCCCGCAAATTCCACTGTCTTGGAATTATTCGCTGCATTTAGTTTCCTTAACTCTTCAAGCGATAACTCACGGACAGAGCCCGTTCCATCTGTCGTACGGTCAACTGTTGGATCATGAATCACGACTAATTCACCGTCCAGACTCAGCTGCACATCAAGCTCAATTCCGTCCGCACCTGCATTTAGAGCCTCCTTAAACGATATCATAGTATTCTCGGGATAGAGGGCCGCATATCCCCTATGTCCAAATATAAGTGTCACGAAAAAACCTCCGTTCTCTCTAGTTCATTCCTCTCTAGCATACAATAAAAAACACCATTATTACCGCATAATATCACAATTCGGCAGTAATGGTGCTTTTGCATAAAGTTTGATAGCGTTTTAAGTATTTATTCATCATAAATGCGAGGTATAACGGCTTATGAGGCTTTATGTTCAAGGCGGAGTTTATCAGCCACCATCGCAATGAATTCTGAATTGGTGGGTTTCGCCTTTGTCATGCTGACTGTATAGCCAAATAATGAAGAGATGGATTCAATATTCCCCCTGCTCCATGCCACTTCAATTGCATGACGGATAGCCCGTTCCACCCGGCTTGCAGTTGTATTGTATTTCTTGGCAATATCAGGATAGAGGACCTTTGTGATGGACCCTAACAGCTCGATATCATTGTATACCATAGAAATAGCTTCTCTTAAGTACAGATAGCCCTTGATATGTGCCGGTACACCAATCTCATGGATAATACTAGTGATACTCGCATCTAAGTTAATTGGTTTCGACTCTACAGGCTGCCTCGGGGCATAGCTGTTTGAACGTGCAATTCCAGCGCCTTTTTCACCGGATTGCCTAATATGATTGACGAGGTTTTCCATATCAAATGGCTTCAGGATGAAATAGGAAGCACCAAGCTCTACCGCTTTTTTTGTCACGTCCTCCTGGCCAAAAGCAGTCAGCATGATGACATTAGGAATAGAAGTGCCTTTTTGAGAGTCCTTTATTCTTTCCAAAACAGCCAAACCATCTAAATGGGGCATAATGATATCAAGGACCAACACGTCTGGACTTACTTGTTCAAGCATACTCAGGCAATCCTGGCCATTATGGGCTACCCCGATCACTTCCATATCCGGCTGTTCACTAATATACTCTTCCAATAAAGCAACAAGTTCACGATTATCATCAACAATACATACTTTTATTTTTTTCAACCAGATATCCTCCTCAAAACTCATTTTCCTATATTTACTAGTATTTCTATACTTTATTCTAACCGAGATATTCGACATTGCAATATAAAAAGTACCTAAAAATCAAAAAATGCTTAAAAAGAATGATTTAAACAAGTTTCTCTTTTGTTTACTCCTTTTTTCGACCTTTTTCACATCTTTTTACAAACTTCCATCCAAATTTGTCGAATCCACTGTGAAAACGCTCTGTTTCGACTAAAAAAAAGCAGGTTTTAATCAACCTGCTTTCGAGTCCTTTTGATAAATATCTATACCTGCTTCGTTGAGCATCCATTCAATATGAACCCCGTACCCGCTTGTCGGGTCATTGACGAATACATGCGTAACCGCTCCAACAACTTTTCCCTTTTGAATGATTGGACTTCCGCTCATTCCTTGGACGATTCCTCCGGTCTTGCTCAATAATCTTTTGTCTGTCACCTTCAGAACCATGCCCTTTGTTGCAGGAAACTTTTGAGGTATAGTACTGATAATTTCAATCCCGAACTTTTCAACCTTATTTCCTTCCACAACTGTATAAATCTCTGCCGGACCTTCTTCTACCTCATTGGATAAAGCGATTGGAAGTGGTGTGTTCTTAATGCCGTTTTCCATCTGCTTTGTCAAACGGCCGAAAATACCGAATGGGGAATTACGAGTGATATTCCCAATCACTTCACGATCAGCCGCGAACCGGGCCAGCTTTTCACCTGGATTTCCGTTGCTTCCCTTTTCGATCGAGGTGACGGTAGATTTCACAATCTGCCCATCCTTCACCACAATCGGTTTCTTTGTATCCATATCAGAGATGACATGTCCCAATGCTCCGTATTTCCTTGTTTCCGGGTGATAGAAGGTCATCGTTCCGATTCCTGCCGCAGAATCGCGAATATAGAGACCAAGCTTATATACTTCCTCGTTTTTATCTTTTAAAGGCTCAATCTTCCTGGTAATCTTTTCATTATCACGAAATATATCTACAACCAAAGGTTCTGCAGATCCTCGATATCCGTTGACGAACGGGGCTACATCCTGCATTTTCGTGATTTTCTGTCCGTTTATGGCCATAATGATATCTCCGACCTTAATCCCGGCAATTTCGCCCGGGGACAGAGCGCCCTTTTCAGTTGTTATTTGGTGATGTCCGACGACCAGCACGCCAAGCGTATTTAATTTCACGCCAATCGATTGGCCTCCTGGAATGACCTTAAAATCCTTCAAAACCTCGATATTCATTTTCTTGACCGGGATACCTGCAATATTCAGGACAACTTGATCGTATCCACTTTTTGCTGCATGGATGCTTAATGCATCTGACTCTTTTGCAATCGACACGCTGTTGCTGGCAGAGACCACTTCTGCCTTCAGCAGATCACTCTTCGTTAAAGCTTTTTCTTGTCCTTCAAAAAGGGTTACATGGGTGGGAATTGCAAAATATTGTTGTAATGGGTGGCTAAAGAAAATCGCTAACAATGAAACAAGGAGGATTATACCAGCTGTTTTTCTTAATGGTATTCTTTTCATCCATCCACACTCCTCGTTTCTTTGGCTACGTCTTTAATTTTTCCGGGAGAGGGCTTCTTTATAACCTTCCCTGCAAATAAAAAGCTGCCCATTCTGGATAGGAATAACATCATGAATAACAAAAAACTGATGAAGGGATTCATCAGTTTTCCGTGATTATTCCTATCTATTCAGTTTCTCCGCCATAAGCTTTTCTTATACCATAGCAGCTTTAATATGTTCCGCCTGATCAAGCATTTCCCGGACATGCTCCTCAGTCAAGGATGTGAGCTCCTTCCCAGAAATCATGCGGCCGATTTCTTCCACACGCTCCGCTTTCTCAAGAGGTTTCACGCTTGTTTTCGTTCTTCCTTCAATAATTTCCTTGGAAATGAACAAATGAGTATCAGCCATAGCGGCGACCTGCGGTAAATGGCTGATGCAAAGGACCTGCGAACCGTTCGAGACTCGATAGATCTTCTCAGCAATCGCCTGCGCAACTCTCCCGCTGACACCTGTATCCACCTCATCAAAGATAATGGATGTAATTCCTTGATGCTTGGAGAAAATATTCTTCAAGGCAAGCATAATTCTTGAAAGCTCCCCGCCTGAAGCAGTTTTCGAAAGCGGCTTCAAAGGTTCACCCGGGTTGGCGGATATATAAAATTCAACTGTATCCAATCCGTTTTCATGAATGGAATCATCATATTCCTTCAGTTCAAGGAATCGAACATCAAATACAGCTTTATCCATATATAGCTCCTTGAGCTCTTGATGAATGGCATCTGTCAAGGACATGGCGTATTTCTTCCTTCTATCCGTCAATTCAGCACCAGCAAGCAGTACTTCCTTCTTTATAGAATCCAGCTGTTTAGACAGCTTCTCAATATGGCTTTCCCTGTTTAATATCGTGTCTATTTCTTCTTCAATGGCCGCACCATATTCAAGAATCTTATCAATTGTATTGCCATATTTCCGTTTCAGGTGATTGATTTCATTCAAACGGGCTTCTATATCATGCAGCCGTTCCGGTTCATACTCAAGCATATCGAGCTGCGTACGAACCGAGCTTTTCGCATCCTCCAACAAATAAAAGGCATTCTTGACTGTTTCTGATAATTGCCGGTACTCTTCATCCAAGCTTTCAATTCTCTCGAGCTCTGTCATCGCATTTCCAACCCAGTCAAGGCCGGTATTCTCGTTGTTGAGGGAGCCATAAGCATTATTCAAGCTCTGATGGACTCTCTCGAAATTGCTGAGCTTCTGCCTTTCTTCAAGCAGCCTGTCTTCTTCATCAGGCTCAAGACCCGCATTCTTTATCTCATTGTATTGGAATTGGATCAAATCAAGCCGATGGGCCATCGTTTGCTCATTTTCGCTCAGTTTATTAAGCGATTGTCTTGTTTCATGGTATTGCTTGTAATGGTGCTTATATTCCCCAAGAGCCTCATTGATTTCATGTCCACCGAACTCATCAAGAAGCGGCAGGTGATAATCGGGGTCCATTAGCTCCTGATGCTCATGCTGGCCATGAATATCAATCAGCTTACGCCCTATTTCTCTCAACGTTGAAATCGTAACCATCTTGCCGTTTATACGGCATATACTTTTACCGGACATATACATGGCACGCTGAATGATGATTGCATTGTCTTCTGACTCAATGCCAAATTCCTGTGCTTTTAAAATTGCCGGGTGCGAATTGTCAGGTAATTGGAAAAAACCTTCAATTTCTGCTTTGTCTTCTCCGTGACGGATGAACTCTGCAGACCCTCTTCCTCCCACTAACAATTGAATGGCATCGATAATAATCGACTTCCCTGCGCCAGTTTCCCCTGTCAGGACTGTCAGCCCTTGATGAAGAGCGAGAGTCTGCTTCTCTATGATGGCGAAATTACGAATGGATAGCTCCAATAACATATTTTCATCCCACTTTCTACAACATGTCTAAGAAACGTTCTGTTATAATATCTGCCTGTTCCTTTTCCCGGCAAATAATTAAGCATGTATCATCTCCACAGATGGTTCCAAGAATCTCTTCCCAATCCAAATTGTCAATGAGCGCACCAATAGCTTGTGCATTGCCAGGCAAAGTTTTCATAACTAACAGATTATTAGCAGAATCGATCCGAACGAAGGCATCCATTAATGACCGCTTTAATTTCTGCAAAGGGTTGAAGCGCTGATCTGCAGGCAGACTGTATTTATAACGCCCATCCTGCATAGGTACCTTCGCTAAATGTAATTCCTTGATATCCCTTGAAACGGTTGCTTGGGTTACATTTACCCCTTCAGCACGTAAAATATCAACTAAATCATCCTGTGTCTCTATATTGTTATTCGCAATGATATCGCGGATTTTTATATGTCTTTGTCCCTTATTCATGGTTTTGACACCCCTCATTATACGTTGATCTTTCGTCTCCCTTAATGTTAGCGGATTTTGTCGTAAATGTACATGTATTTTTATGCATAGGATGTATACAAAGCAAACCCCCGCGGCACAAACGCCGGCGGGGGAATAGATATCTCTATATTAGGATTCTTCGTTCTTTGCTTTTAAGGTCTGATGAGCTTCCTCGACGACTTCAGCCAAGTCTATATGAGGCAAATCGGCTGTCAGCTCTTTGTCTTCACCCGGCCAGTATAGATGGAATAAGAATTCAATATTCCCGTCTCCACCCGTAATAGGACTGTAGGTTGCCTCCTTCAGAATATAACCCTCACTTACCACAAAGTCACGCATATCCTCTACAACCTGCAAATGCACCTTCTTGTCACGAACAATTCCTTTCTTTCCTACTTGCTCGCGTCCTGCCTCAAACTGTGGTTTCACAAGGCAGACAACATCTCCCCCAGGTACTAATATCCTTTTTAAGGCTGGAAGGATTAGCCGCAAAGAAATAAACGAAACATCAATAGAGGCAAATTCAGGCATTCCCTCGGTAAAGTCCTCCGGAACAGAATGACGGAAATTCGTTCTTTCCATGACAATAACACGCTCGTCATTGCGAAGCTTCCAGGCAAGCTGATTATATCCTACATCCACCGCATAGGATTTCTTGGCCCCATTTTGCAGGGCGCAATCGGTGAATCCGCCAGTGGAGGAGCCAATATCAATCATTAATTTATCCTTTACAGATAAATCAAATTCGGACAAGGCTTTTTCAAGCTTGTATCCGCCCCTTGATACATAGGGCATGACCTGTCCTTTTATGGTAAGAGGGGCATCCTGGGCAATCTTTTCACCAGGCTTATCCATCCGAAGTTCATTGGAATAAACCAAGCCTGCCATCACTGCCCTTTTTGCCTTTTCCCTTGTCTCAGCAAGGCCTCTTTCTACTAATAAAACATCAATTCGTTCTTTTTTCATTTTTAATACGCCTTTTTCGTTTCTTTATAGGTCATTTTCGTTAAATGTTCAATGGCAGCTTCTGTAGTCAAGTGAATATCTGCAAGAAGCCTGCTTACGCTGCCATGTTCAACAAATTCATCAGGAATTCCCATCCGTTTAATATATGCTTGGGAAAAGCTGTGCTCCTCAGCGAATTCTAAAACGGCACTGCCAAACCCGCCTTCAAGGACAGCCTCCTCAATAGTGAGAATTGGAAGATTGGATGCCAAGATTTCAGAGAGCATAGCTGCATCAAGCGGTTTGATGAAACGAGCATTGACGACCTTAACTTGTACGCCTTTCTGAGCCATTGCCTCTGCCGCTTCAAGCGCCATTGGAATAGTCGTTCCAAATGTTAAAATAACAGCATCCTTCCCTTCTCGAAGGACTTCCCATGTGCCGATTGGAATAATTTCTAATTCTTCATCCATCTCAACACCAAGACCATTTCCTCTTGGGAAGCGCATCGCGATTGGACCATCATTATATTTAATAGCTGTATTAACCATATGCTGCCCTTCATTCTCATCTTTAGGCATCATCAGCACTAGATTCGGCATTGAACGCAGGAAGGATATATCAAATACCCCTTGATGTGTCTCTCCATCAGCACCGACAAGGCCGGCACGATCGATCCCGACAAAGACATTTAATTTCTGGCGGCAAATGTCATGCAGCATTTGGTCATAGGCACGCTGAAGGAACGTAGAATAGATGGCTAAAAATGGCTTCATCCCTTGAGTCGCAAGCCCGGCTGCAACGGTGGTGGCATGCTGCTCCGCAATGCCGACATCAAACATTCTATCCGGGAATTCACTAGCAAACCCAAGAAGCTTAGAGCCTACCGGCATCGCCGGTGTAATGGCAACTATACGGTCATCCTCGCGTGCAAGCCGTCTGACAGTTTCACTGACGAGTGCACTCCAAGCTGGAGGAGCATTGACTTCCTTAATAATGTCCCCAGTTTCCATCTTATATGGACCCGTCCCATGCCAAGTTCCTACGGCATCCGTTTCAGCAGGATCATAGCCTTTGCCCTTCTTCGTAATCACATGAAGCAAAACAGGGCCTTTCGTCTTTTTAGCATATTTTAGGTTTTCAGATAATTCATCAAAGTTATGTCCATCAACAGGTCCGAGATACGTAAACCCAAGCTCCTCGAAAAACATTCCGCTCACTAAGAGATACTTAAGGGAATCCTTCACGCGTTCAGCTGTAGTTGCAAGCTTACCGCCGACTGCAGGGATTTTCTTAAGAAGAAGCTCCAGTTCGTCTTTGACATAATTATACTTCCCGGCTGTTCTCATCCGGCCAAGAATGGAGTGCAGGGCACCGACATTCGGTGCGATAGACATTTCATTATCATTTAGGACCACAATCATATCCTTTTTCTCATGGCCGATATGATTAAGGGCTTCAAGCGCCATGCCGCCTGTCAGGGCACCATCTCCGATAATAGGCACAATATAGCTTTTCTCCTTTTTTAAATCCCGGGCAATGGCCATTCCCATCGCCGCCGACAAGGAGGTTGAGCTATGACCTGTTTCCCATACATCATGCTTGCTTTCGTTCATCTTTGGAAAGCCGCACAGTCCTTTGTATTGACGGAGTGTATCAAATTGGCTTGCGCGTCCGGTCAATATTTTGTGTACATAGCTTTGGTGGCCGACATCCCATAACAATTTATCCTTTGGGCTGTTAAACTCCTTATGCAAGGCAATGGTAAGTTCAACTACCCCTAGGTTTGGGCCGATATGCCCGCCGGTCTTTGACAGCTGCTCAATCAAAAATGTTCTTATTTCCTGTGACAACGCTTCAAGTTCTGCGTTTGTCATCTTCTTTAAAAAAGATGGGTCCTTTATAGACAATAGATCCAACAGGATCACTCACTTTCGTTTCGTATTCTTTTGAGTCGTTTTGCCCCTATTTTCTTTTATTATAACAATTTGGAAGTTTCGCTCAAGAAAGGATAACATTTTTCCGACTCCAAAGATAATATCTTTAGAATGCTGGATGGCAAATGTCTTTCCCATCGCTTTGCCTCCGACGGTTAATGCTGCGATCGTACTCGTCAGAACGATGGAACTGATACTCTCTGATGGAGACGCTTCGCCCCATTGGAAACGAAGAGCCAGCTGCGTAATAACGAGGGCAGCCGCTGTCCCGCTTACAATCCCAGAGATATCACCAATCACATCATTGCAAAAGCTCGCGAATCGGTCTGCATTCCGTATAATCCGAATGGAATGCTTCGCGCCGTGAATCCGCTTCGATGCCATTGCATGAAAGGGCGTTTCATCTGCGGCGGTTGCTGCAATTCCAATCATATCAAAGAATATGCCAATTAGTACAATGACAAGTACAATCGCAAGACCAACACTAAAGCTTACCCCCTTTAAGGAAAGCGTAGAGGCCACGGTAAAGATAGCTGCTAATATAAATGTAATGATTGAGATCGTAATTGTCCATTTCGCTGTCTTCTTTAGAGTTTCCTTCATGTTGTAAGTAAGACACATCCTGTATGTAAAATAAAGCTTGCTAAGCGCAAGCTTTGTTCTTTTCGTATAGAAACGAGTGGCCATAAATAGAGTTAATTTTACGGCTTAGGTCCAGTAGGATTTCCCAATCAGCTGCCGAATGTCGCCATCTCGGCGGTTTCCCTTTAAAGCCAACTCAGCCCCGTCTCCGAAAGCTGGACTGGATTGCCACTTAGTCCGCACCTTAATCCTCTATATATGTCATTGAACGAACAGTCTAGGGGATTTCCCCGGCGGCCTTTAACCAATTCCTTAGCCTCTTTTGCAAAGCAGATTTCATGCATGACAGACCAGCAAATATATCAATGGCCAACTGATGTATATGCCTAGTACGCAATCCCCTCATACTTCACTCAAGGCAGGCTACGCTGCACGCAGTTTCCTGATATGCAGGTTTTTCAATATCCCCCTTGCAAAAGGAGAATAAAGCCTCCGCGGAATCAGGGTCATCGCCCACATGCCATTGTGGATCGCCCTAATTCCTTACTCCCTGGACCGACCCAAAGCTGGGCGCTCCGAGCCAATCCAACGAACTTCATCGATGTGCCCTCTAGTGAATTTTTAGCCTCACCCTCCAGAACGGTAGACCGACTAGAATACTGCACCACTCGAAATGTACAATTAGTATAGCACACAACTTAAATGGACGTAAGTGGATGTCAGTGGAAACGATGGGCAATCAATGGTCTCTTTTTGCAACTAATTCCAGCATTTCAGCTAATATGCCGGCTTGGAAATTAGTATTTCCGAGCGCTTCATTTGCCATATTAACATGGAAACCCAGCTTCTCCTTAGCCCCCTCCATGGAAAGGAGAGAAGGATAGGTGCTCTTATGATTCGTTTCATCACTTCCCACCGGCTTGCCAATCTTGCTTTCGCTTCCTTCGATATCGAGGATATCGTCCCTGATTTGAAAGGCAAGTCCAAGATGATGGGCATACGTCTGCAAATGCTCCTTCTCCCAATCATCAGCACCAGCTAAAATGGCCCCTGCAAGAATGCTGTAGGATAACAGTTTACCAGTTTTATGTACATGGATGTATTCAAGCTCTGATAAACTCAAGTTCCTCATTTCACCTTCCATATCAGCAACCTGCCCGCCGACCATTCCTTCTGCACCCGCAGCCTTGGAAAGCTCAGCAACCAATTCAAGGGCAACGGCCGGGTTCTGCCGAGCTTGCTCTTGGTTAGCAATCACCCCAAAAGCTAGGGTGAGTAATCCATCGCCAGCAAGGATCGCTGTTGCCTCGCCATACACCTTATGATTAGTCGGCTTACCTCGGCGCAGGTCGTCGTCATCCATGCTCGGCAAATCGTCATGTATTAATGAATACGTATGAATCATTTCAATCGCACAGGCCGTATCAAGACCAATCAGCGGATTTTTCCCAAATGCACGCAATACAGCAAGAACAAGCAGCGGGCGAAGTCTTTTCCCTCCTGCCTCCAATGAATAATTCATGGCAGACCTTAGGTTTTCAGGCGTATTCAAATCAGAGACAATACCCTTCATTCTCTCTTCAATCTTTCGCTTATATTCTCGAGAAAAGGCCTCCAGCAGCTCTGCCACGCTTATTCCTCCTCTTCAATAGAGAATGGTTTTAACGCATCGTCTTTCATGATAAGCGTAAGCTGCTCCTCGGCGGTCTTTAGCTTATCATGGCACCATTTGGATAATTCCATTCCCTCTTTATAAAGATTAATGGATTCCTCCAGCGGCACCTCTCCATCCTCTAAACGCCCTACGATTTTTTCAAGCTTTTCCATCGCTTCCTCAAAAGTAATGTTTGACTGTTCCTTAGTCATTGGAATCACTCTCCCTAATCTCATTAACGGTACAATCCAGCTTTCCGTCCTGGATGACAACGGTCAATCGATCGCCGGCCTTCACCGAATCCCTTGTCTTAATCAGTTCATCCTGCTCATTATAAACAAGGCCGAAGCCTTTCTCCATAATCTTGAGCGGACTCACAGCCTTTAAGAGAGACACCCTGTTTAAGTATGCCTGCTGCTTACTCCGAATAATGGCTGCCTCTGCCCTTGTCATTCGTCCCTGCAGCTGTATGATATCCGCTGATTTCTTCGAGATTGTGCTCAGCGGATTATGACGTTCAATCATCTTCGCCAAGTGCTCGAGCTTGTCTCCTTTACGTTCAAAGTAAAGTGTACTGTTGCGTGCAATCCGCTCCGTCACTCGGTCCAGCTGTTCCATCTTTTGCTGATACAGCAGATGCGGGTATTTAAAGGCATAAGATTTTTCTATTGACACGAGTCGTTTCTTTTCACTTTCAATACGTTGCGTTGTATAGCGGCTGATTTTTGCTTCCATCATCTTGATTCTCTCAGCGATATCACTCACCTTTGGTGCAGCCATTTCCGCTGCCCCTGTTGGTGTCGGTGCCCTCAGGTCAGCAACGAAGTCACTGATCGTCGTATCTGTTTCATGTCCGACAGCTGAGATAACCGGAATCTGTGAATTAAAGATGGCTCGGGCGACAGGTTCCTCATTAAAGGCCCATAGCTCCTCGATAGACCCGCCTCCGCGCCCGACAATCAAGACATCAATTGGATGCTGATTCGCCGTCTCAATGGCGTTAACGATGGACGGCGCTGCCTGTTGTCCTTGGACGAGTGCAGGGAAAATGAGGACCTCTCCAATTGGGTAACGCCTCTTTAGGGTCGTGATGATGTCTCTTATCGCTGCTCCAGTCGGGGAGGTAATGACTCCGATTCTCGCTGGAAATGCTGGAATTGGCTGTTTATGCCGAATGTCGAAAAGACCTTCCTGCTCGAGCTTTTTCTTCAATTGCTCATAAGCGATAAATAATTCTCCAATTCCATCAGGCATCATTTCTTTTATGTACATTTGATAGCCGCCTGTCGGCTCGTATACACGGACCTCTCCTCGCAAAAGCACCTTCATCCCATTCTCAGGGTCAAAGGCAAGCCCTCTTGCCGATTGAGCGAACATGACAGCATTAATGCGTGATTTCTCATCCTTTAACGTTAGATACATATGTCCGCTTGAATGCCTTTTGAAGTTTGAGATTTCCCCTTTCAAATAAATATTATCTAAATTAGGGTCTGCATCAAACTTGCGCTTAATGTATTTCGTGAGGGCGGCCACTGTTAAATATTGATTTTTGTCCATTGGCATGGCCTCCTTGGCATAATATTCATCCATAGAAAAAAAGCTGCCGCAAATCTCATTATAGCAATTTCCGGCAGCTTTCAGGTAACATTGAAATTTATGATTGCTTTTGGACCATCTTTGCTGCCTGAACAGTATTGTACATCAGCATCGTGATGGTCATTGGTCCTACACCGCCTGGCACAGGGGTAATGTAGGAGGCCTTAGGGGCGACATCCGTGTAATCAACATCCCCGCAAAGCTTATTTTCCTCATCCCGGTTCATGCCGACATCAATGACGATTGCTCCCTCTTTGACATCCTCCGCTTTAACCATTTTTGCGACCCCGACAGCGGCGATCAATATATCCGCTTGAGTGGTGAAGGCTCTCAAATCCTTCGTTCTGGAATGACAGTAGGTAACTGTTGCATCCTCATTAAGGAAAAGCTGTCCAACCGGCTTACCGACAATATTGCTTCGGCCGATAACAACGACATGCTTTCCTTTAATGTCAATTCCCGTTTCCTTTACCATCTTCAGAATGCCAAATGGCGTACACGGAAGAAGAGCTTCTTGTTTCGTCATCATGCGCCCAATATTAATAGGATGGAAGCCATCGACATCCTTTGCAGGGTCAATGGTTTCGATGACGAGCTTTTCATCAATGTGCTTTGGCAATGGCAATTGAACCAATATGCCGTTTATCCTTGGATCAGCATTTAATTCACGTAAACGACCAAGCAATTCCTCTTCCGTGACAGAGGCAGGAAGCTTGATAAGCTCCGAGTACATCCCAAGCTGTTCACAAGCCTTTTCCTTGTTCCTGACATATGTATGAGAAGCTTGGTCATCTCCAACTAATATAACTGCAAGCCCCGGGGTTACCCCTTTGCCCTTCAGTATTTCAACCTCCTTGGCAATGTCCTCTCTAATAGAGGCCGATATGGCTTTTCCGTCTAATATGTTTGCTGGCATGACTCCTGCTCCCCCTTAATTCACTCTCTATTTATAGCAAAGCTTTATAAAGAATTCTTAATCTTAGATAAAACAGCGTTCACGAATTTCGGCGATTGGTCATCACCAAACAGCTTAGCCAATTCAATAGCTTCATTGATGGCAGCATTTTGCGGAACATCCTTGCTGTATAGAAGCTCATATGTTGTCAATCGAAGGATATTACGGTCAATATTCGATAAACGGTCCAGCTTCCAGTTCTCCAGGTTCGACTCAATCATCCGATCAACCTCAGCTGCATGGTCTGTTGCGCCGTCTACCAATTCCATTAGATAAGAATCTGCTTCAGATTCTTCAATTACATGCTCCAGCGCTGTTTCTTTTTCGACTTTCCCTACATCTATTTGAAAAAGAGCTTGAAGAGCCTTTTCTCTTGCCTCTCTGCGTTTCATGAATTACTATTACTCCTTTGTCTAAAAATACGAAGCATCTGCTCGCACTTCATTTCATATATGAAGATAATAACACATCAAGCCCTTGAAAGGTAGTGTGCGGTCATCTTTTTGGAAATTGCTGCATCAAATTCTTTTCTCATGGACGACAGAATCTCCGCATGAAGTATTCCCGCCTCCGTTCATCCGTATACATACAATAAGAGACCAGGACCCTATAAAAAGGGCCATGGTCTCTTATGGATGTTCTTAATGCTGTTCTTCTACTTCAGGTTCAGCTTTTGCTGTCTCAAATTGTACGCCGACAATGTGAATGTTTACTTCATTCGCATCGAGCGCAGTCATATTAAGTAACGTTTGGCGGATATTATCCTGTGCTTCCTGCGCAACTTTCGGGATGGAGATTCCGAATTTCACCAGGCAATACACATCTATTTTAATGCCATCTTCACTAAGCTCAACCTTGACGCCTTTTCCGTGGTTTTTCTTTCCTAGCTTTTCGACAACGCCTGAAGCGAAATTCCCTCTCATTTGTGCGATTCCTTCCACTTCTGAAGCAGCTAAACCAGCAATTACTTCAATGACTTCAGGGGCAATTTCAACCTTGCCTAAACCGCCATCATATCCATCCATTTCCAATGCATGATTTTCACTCATGTCTAACACCTCCAAATCATCTACTCTATTATGAGTTCATCACGTCGTAAGTTTCAAGGAATTTCGTATTAAAATCACCAGAAACAAAAACATCATGATTTAATAATTTTATATGAAAAGGGATTGTCGTATCAATACCTTTTACGACAAACTCATCCAAGGCTCTTTTCATTTTCTTGATTGCTTCTTCCCTTGATGGTGCATGGACGATTAATTTAGCGACCATAGAATCGTAAAACGGCGGGATAGAATAACCGGTATACACTGCCGAATCAACCCGGACGCCAAAGCCTCCAGGAGGAAGATACATATCCACCATGCCTGCTGACGGCATGAATTTCTTCTCCGGATTCTCCGCATTTATACGGCATTCGATCGCCCATCCATTCATTTGTACATCTTCTTGCTGAATGGTTAATTTCTCGCCAGATGCAACAAGAATCTGCTCCTTGATTAAGTCAATCCCTGTCACCATTTCTGTTACAGGGTGCTCAACCTGGATACGCGTATTCATCTCCATGAAATAAAACTTACGGTTTACATGATCATAAATGAATTCAACCGTACCGGCACCGGAATATTGTACAGCCTTCGCAGCAGTGACGGCTGCCTGTCCCATTTCATCACGCATCTCGCTGTCAATGGCTGGTGAAGGAGTTTCCTCAAGCAATTTCTGGAGCCGTCTTTGAATAGAGCAATCACGCTCTCCAAGATGAATGACATTGCCATAATGATCACCAAGTACCTGGATTTCCACATGTCTGAAATCCTCAATGAATTTCTCTAAATATACACCCGGATTGCCGAAGGCTGTTGCTGCCTCCTGCCTTGTGATTCGATAACCCTTCCGAAGTTCATCCACATCCTTCGCCACCCGGATCCCTTTGCCGCCGCCGCCGGCTGTCGCTTTAATGATGACCGGATAGCCAATGCTCTCAGCTGTTTTAACAGCTGCCTCCTCGTCCTCAACAATCCCTCTTGAGCCGGGAACGATTGGAACACCAGCCGCTCGCATTGTCTCACGGGCTACATCCTTCGTCCCCATTTTTGAAATGGCCTCAGAGGATGGGCCGATAAAGGTTAAATGACACTCTTCACACATATCAGCGAAATCAGCGTTTTCTGCCAAAAATCCGTATCCCGGATGAATGGCATCACAGTCTGTCAGCTTCGCCAGGCTTATAATGTTTGTTGTATTTAAGTAGCTGTCTTTTGATGTGGTCGGACCAATACAGTAAGCTTCATCCGCTAATTGTACATGCAAGGCTGTCTTGTCTGCCTCTGAATAAACCGCAACTGTTTCAATGTCCATTTCTTTACATGCCCGAATAATTCGGACCGCTATTTCGCCCCGATTGGCAATTAGAACTTTTTTAATCATCTTGTTCCTCCTATTCGGGTTTTACCAAGAATAAAGGCTGTCCGTATTCAACCAATTGGCCGTCCTCTACAAGAATTCCCTTGATTTCACCGGATACTTCCGCTTCAATTTCATTAAATAATTTCATTGCTTCAACGATGCAGACAACGGATTCGTTCCCTACTCGGTCTCCAACCTTCACAAATGGATCATCATCAGGTGAGGAGGCCTTGTAAAAGGTTCCAACCATTGGGGACGTAATCTTATGATAGCTTGTCTCATCCTTGACCGCTGGCAAGGAAGCTTCACCTGACTGTATTGGCGCCGGGCTTGCTGCCGGTGCTTCGGCAGGCTGAGGCGGCTCTGCTTGGGCAGCTGGAGCTTTCACAACTTCTGGAACAGAGGCTGAGGCGGCTTCAAGTTTTTCCTTTGCCCCTCTTTTGATTTCAAGTCTGGTCCCCTCTTGTTCAAAGACAAATTCATCAATACTTGTTTGATCGATTAATCTAATGATTTCACGTATTTCCTGTACCTTCATCAAGATTCAGCCCTCCTAGTTATTTACAAAATAATTCATAAAAGCATGAATATGTAAAAAATACCATATAAGCCTATCATAATATTTTTTGGCAGAAAAGTGAACGGTTAAAAGACTGATATCAGCAGCCCAGGAACTTCTCTGCTTTAAAACTGCCAAAATTTTATATATAAATATAATGATTATCATTAAAAAATATTGTTATATAAATAGTCAATGTCAAAAAAAACTTTTGACACATAACTCTACACATTTATAATTTTTTTCACTCTCTCATGACTGCCTAGCCACCTTACTCTTTCGCAGAAAAACAGTTAGGCGGAAATATTAGCTTATTCGAAAAGATTTAATAAAGATTATTTACGTAATAACGGCCAAGATGGAGCGGGAGGGTACATACTCTAATTCCCTGCAAGGTTTGTTATACGCTCCTTCAACACAGCCGGTCGAAACCTTTACCCCAAAAAGAAAAAACAGATTGAAAAACCAAATCGGCCTTTCCACCTGTTCATTCAACTGTTTTATTGATTTATTTTTCCGGCTGAAATTCTACTGCAACAGCATTTGTCTTGCCGATTTCCTTAGTGACCATTTGAATGATTTTGTTAGCAGCCTCAGCATTAGGCTTCTCTGCTTTAACAGTGATTTGGATTTGGTTATTGTCTGCCCTCACTAACGCATCCTTATATCCTAAGGCGACAATCATTGATTCAAGCATATCCTCTTTTGTCGACAATTCATCCAGCTGCTCAATCTGCTCATGCGCGTCTACCCGCTCTTCCTCTGACAGATCGCTTGATGCTACCTTTTCAGTCAGCTGTTCCTTCTCCTTGCTGCGCTCATCATTCAAGTCCATGCGCATCGCCTCAAACGCAGAATCACTTGCCTCATTAGATACGACAGTGGATTGTTCAGCATTGCCGCTATCCCCGCCTTTTCCGTTTTCCGTCTCCTCCTGTGCTTCCTGATTCACAGTAGTTTCCTGCGGAGAAGTAATATAGTAGACACTCAAGACCGCCACCAAACTTAACATTGTCAACAACCATACTGTTTGTTTTCTTAGCAACACGGATAGTTCCTCCTCTTATTTCGTTATTTTTTGGCACTAACAGCAACACGATGGCTTGGTACATCAAGCACGCGTGTGACAGCTTCTACTATTTCCTTTTTTATGCTGATATTATCTGCTCCCTTGGCAACAATCAGTACTCCCCTGATGGTGGGTTTTTTTGTTTGCTGAACAAGCGGGACCTCCTTGTCACCTTCCCGGATGATGACAACCTTCTCATCGGTTGAGAAATCCTCTACCTTTCTTTCTCCCCCGTCACGGTCAGTTTCCTCCGTGATTTGATGCTGGGATACGGCATTTTTCTCATACACTTTTTCCTCCGTCGAGTCGACATTGACAATCACGGATACATTAGAAACTCCATTCATCGTCTCAAGGGTTTCCTTCAGCTCGCTTTCATAAGCTTTCTCAATAGAAGCAATCGTGCCGGTTTTCTTGGAATTGCCGGAGCCGAATGTTTCAGCTGCGTCCTCCTTCACTTCCTTGCTGGCCGCCTCAAACACCGCGTTGGTCTTGTCCTTTGTCTCATCCCCCCGATTGATAAACAGGCTGCTGACCATCAGCAGGATGCCGGCCAGAAGCAGGATGGCAATATTCCGATATGGCGGTTTCTTTCCGTCTCCATCCTGTTTCATAAACATCCCTTTGAGTTTGTTCAGTTTTTCTTTATTCAAAGACCATCACCCCCTTCATTGATTTCGATTATTAATTTGCTGCTGCTAACTCCCCATTTCTCCGACAAAATTTCCTGTATCTGGGGTGAAGGTGCGGTTATAAGCGATTGCTGTTCTTCTAAGTCAATGTCAACCTTCTCTACAGGTTGTACACCCTCTGCCTCTTCCTTGCTCTGTTCTACGAGGGTGACATGAATGGACTCGATGTTTTCCTCCTTCATCTCCCCTTTAGGATTGATGAGCCGGATCTCCACATCTTGGATTTCGTACCCACTCCTTTCTGTCAGCTCCTTTTCTGCTTCACTTTTCAGTTGGACAGCCATCTGTTCCAATATATATGCTTGCTGCGTCTCTTCTATTTCTTTTTTCTTCGATTCCAGCGAATTTTCCATTTCCTGATTGCCCCAAACCCCGTTGGACATGATTTTATGCTGAATATCACTGGTGAAGTCCTGTTTAAGCAAGGTAAGAATCGGGGTTAAAAAGATGGCTGTCAGCAATAACCCAACCACAAGCTTGGTGTACTTCTGCATCGATGAATTGGGAAGGAGCATGTCCAGCACAACAGCGAATAAGATGAAAACAATAATATTGGTCACCCATGTTGTCAAAAAAGACATGGACAGCTCCCTCCTATCGAACCATCATTGTGACATTTCCAGCAGCAACAATTACCGTGACCGTCAGAAAGAACATAAGACTGACAATGGCCAATGCAGCAAAGACATAAATGATATTCTTGCCAATCACATCTAAGCATTTAATAATGGGACCTGCCCCAAGAGGCTGTAAGATGGCAGCGGCAAATTTATAAACGAGAGCAATCAACAGGATCTTCAAAGCAGGAAATGCAGCCATAATCAAAAGCATGACCACACCAGCAATTCCGACTGTGTTCTTTAAGAGCAGAGATGCCCCTATGACTGTATCCGCAGCGTCCGTGAACATCCGTCCGATGACCGGGATGAAATTTCCTGCCAGGAATTTAGCCGTACGCAGGCCGATTCCATCAGCAACCGCTGTTGAAATTCCTTGAACCGAGATTACACCAAGAAAAACAGTCATGAAAATTCCTAAAAGACCAACGCTCCATGTTCGTAACAGTCCGGCCAGCTGGGTCACCTTATAATGCTCTGACAGCATGCTGACAATGCTCAGTAAGGTTGAGAGGAAGAGCAGCGGCAAGACGATGTACTCAATCAGGGCACCGCTCGTGTTCATGAGGAATAAGAGCATCGGATGAAAGAAGGCCGCAGAGAGGACGCCGCCTGAGCTTGCAATCAGAGCTAATAGTAGCGGCACTAGTGCAATCAGAAAATCGGTAATCTGTGAAATTGTCGAGGTGACATAATTGACTGCCACATAGAAACTGTTCAGTGCAATAATCATTAAAACCATAAAAACAATCGAGTTTGCCACCTTGCTGACAGATGTCTTCTCAAAGGTACTTTGCAAAGATTGGAGAAAGACACTGAACACCGTCAGCAGAATGAGCGTTCCAAGCAGCTTTCCATTCGCGATTAACTCATGAAAGATAAACTGAATGATTCCAGAAAGCCACTCCTTAAAGGAGAATTTTTTTTCGCCGCTGATGAAATCGAAGAAACTCCCTTTTTGAGATTCCGGTAGAAAACCGCCATATTGGTCATAGACCGAATCCCAAAACTGTTTTAAGTCATCAAGCGGAATGTCCTCCACACCGAATGTTTCAACCGCCTCCTCTTGCTGCGTGTTTACGGTCGTTGTTCCCGGGGCAGCCAACACTTGCTGGCTATAGCTGCAAAGAAATAGAAGAATGAAGAGTAGAATGCTTGTCCGCAAAAAATGCTTCATATAAATATTCAGCCCCTTTAATTGCTTCCCAATCCGGGAGTTAATTCGGGATCATCTGGATGATGCTCTCGATAATTACGCTCAAGATTGGGATTGCCATCGTCAGGATAAGAATTTTTCCTGCGAGCTCAATCTTGGAGGCAATCGCCCCCATCCCGGCATCCTTCGTGATTTGAGACGTAAACTCCGCGATATAGGCAATTCCGATAATTTTCAGTACAGTTGATAAATACACCATGTTCACATTGGCGTTTACGGCCAATTGTTGAACCATTTGGATGATTTCGTAAATCTTGTCGACTAGGAATAAAAAGATTGAGCTTCCAACAAAGACAACAAGCAAAAAGGCGAGATTTGGCTTTTGCTCCTTTATAATCATGGCAAGGAACGCCCCAATCAGGGCTACACCGGTTATTTGCAGCATTTCGATGGCTCATCACCCCAAGCTTCTATTGAAATAGGAATACGGATTTAATCCGGTCAATCAGCTGCCCGACAACTTGGGCAACATTGAACAAAATATAAATAAAGCTGACCAAGATTACCCATTGTGAATACTCCTTCTTGCCGACTTGATCGAGAATCGTATGAATGAACGCGACAATCAGTCCAACACCCGCAATTTTAAAAATAATATCAATATCGATGCCCATTCCGCTCATTTCCCCCTATTCATCACAACAATAGGATGGCAATTAAAAGACCTGAGAAGAAACCAAGACTTTTCACCATCTTGTCGTATTTCATTTGTTTATCGAGTGCCAGCATTTCCTCCCGCTCGAGATGTGTCAATGCCAGTTGAATTTGTTTCCGCTGCGTATCCCGATCATGCTTTCCAAGAGTCTCTCCAAACTGAAGAAGGATTTCGGCCTCTTTATCCTCAAGCTCAGTCCATTTCATCATTTCCTCGATACTTTGACGCCAGGCATTCGTGACCGTCTGATTTTCTTCGTTCAAGTAATCTGCAAACAAGGTAAAGCCTCTTGCAACCGGCTCGGGAATTTGCTTGGCCAATTTCAAAACAGCTTCCCTTAGCGGCATGTGACCATACATGATTTCTGCCTCCAAGATTTGCAATGCAGCCCTCAAATCCCGTATTTGCTTAGGTCGGGCAATCAGCCGTTTCGAGAAATCCCACCCTATCCAGGAGGTTGAAAAAACGATCAGCACGGCACCAAGTAGTTTAATCATGTCCTCACTCTTTCTCCGTCATATAAGATTTTTCCTGTTCCATCTCTGACCTTGACCACACACCCCGGCTTGTCTATCCGCGCAAGTTCGATAAACCGTTCAAACTGCGCCTCTGTAATAATTGCTTTCATACTGGGTCTTGACAGAATATCCTCTAAACTATGACCATGAGCTGTGATAAAGAGAGCGGTACCTGCATTGACCGCTTCCATGACAGCATCTCTGTCCTCTCTTCTTCCTATTTCATCTGCTACGAGAATGTCTGGACTCATGGATCGAATCATCATCATCATTCCTTCCGCCTTTGGACAGGCATCAAGCACGTCTACTCGGATACCGAATTCCATCTGCGGCACCCCGTGAACACATCCCGCTATTTCCGAACGTTCATCTATGATCCCAACCTTCTTAGGCGAAATCCGGTGCCTTTCATCTCCTGTCGAGGCAATCCGGGCTAAATCTCGCAGAAAGGTTGTCTTTCCTGATTGAGGCGGACCGATGACTAAAGTGGATAACCACCGCCCTTGGTACAAGTAGGGTATCCACCCCTCTGAAAGTCCTTTCTTCTGTCTGGCAATTCGAATATTAAAAAAGGTGACCTCCCGTATCCCCTTCACACTGCCATTTTCAAGAATCACCTTCCCCGCGATGCCAATTCGATGTCCTCCCTTAATGGTGATATAGCCCCTCTTCAATTCTTCATCGAGCATATAGAAAGAAAATTGACTGATTTTGTTCATGAAGATCTCAGCCTCCTCCCGTCCGACGGGCCGTCTCCCGTAATGAACCTGTCTGCCTGCCATGACTTCGAGCGGCCTTCCGACACGGATACGGATTTCCTCCACATCCTCTTCATTCAAGGTCATTCCCGTCATGTCAGCGAGAATAGCCTTGGGCAGCATTTCCAATACTCCTTCCATACATCTCCCTCGCTATATGTGTCATTTACTTAAAATGTATTCATGGACAAGTATTTTATGTCCCTTCAACCCAGAAAAAGATTAGACAAGTGTTCCAGGTACTAAAAACACCCAGGAGCGCTCTCCTGGGTGCAAAAAAAAGCTGCAGGCTGCCAAAAGAATGATTGGCGTGCTCTGCAGCTTTTTCTTATAAGACAATCGATTATCCGCGGGAAACGTATGAACCGTCAGATGTATTGATGATAAGCTTGTCTCCTTCATTTACGAAGAATGGAACTTGAACAACAAGACCGGTTTCAACAGTTGCCGGCTTCGTACCGCCGGATGCTGTATCCCCTTTGATTCCTGGTTCAGTTTCAGTTACTTCTAATGTAACAGTTGTTGGAAGCTGAACGCCAAGTGTTTCTGTTTGGAACATCATGATGGACACTTCCATGTTTTCTTTCAAGAATTTCAATTCATATTCGATTTGCGCAGTAGGCAATTCGATTTGATCATATGTTTCGTTATCCATGAATACATGGTTATCGCCGCTTGCATAAAGGTATTGCATTTTGCGGTTGTCGATATGCGCTTTCGATACTTTTTCACCGGCACGGAATGTTTTCTCTTGAATCGCGCCTGTACGAAGGTTACGTAATTTAGAGCGCACGAATGCCGCACCTTTACCTGGTTTTACGTGCTGGAATTCGATAACCTGCCAAATACCGCCGTCTACTTCGATTGTTAAGCCTGTTTTGAAATCATTAACAGAAATCATGTGATAATAGCCTCCTACTGCCTTATAAAATAATTAATTCTTTTGTTGAATGGGTCAATCTTTCATTGCCGCCTTCTGTCAGCAATAAATCATCCTCGATTCGCACGCCGCCGACTCCCGGTAAATAAATGCCTGGTTCACATGTCACGGTCATGCCCTTCTCTAAGACTATATCTGATTTAAAGGACAAGCCAGGGCCTTCATGGACTTCAAGGCCGATTCCATGACCAAGGGAATGTCCGAAATATTCACCATAGCCTTTTGCGGCGATGATATCCCGTGCAAGTGCATCTGCTTGTTTGCCTGTTAAGCCAGGTTTAATATTTTCCATCGCATAAACCTGCGCTTCAAGCGTTATCCCATAGATCTTCTTCAGCTCATCACTTGGTTCACCAACAGCAACTGTACGGGTAATATCAGATATATACCCTTTGTAGAGTGCGCCGTAATCCAGAGTGACAAAATCACCCTTCTCAATCACCTTATCACTTGCGACACCATGCGGAAGCGCCGAACGCGCGCCGGAAGCCACAATTGTATCAAAGGAAGAAGAGGTAGCACCCGCTTTACGCATGAAGAATTCAAGCTCATTGGAAACTTCCATTTCCGTCAAACCTGGACGGATAAACCCTAAAATATGCTCAAAGGCAGCATCTGCAATGTCTGCCGCATCCTTTAATATCTTAATCTCTTCAGGAGTCTTAATCAAGCGCAATTTTTCTACAAAGCCGGATAAAGGAACAAGCTCCCCCTCTACCACGCCTTCATAGGTTTTGTATAGGGCAAATGTAAGGTCATCCTGCTCAAAGCCAACTTTCTTGGCGCCCATTGCTTTAAGCTGTGCCGCCACCTCATTCTCAATCGGACCGGTATGCTTAACAATCTCAAATCCAACCGCCTGCTTGGCCGCTTGTTCCGTATAACGAAAGTCTGTAATAAATTTTGCTTCCTTTTCAGAAATGACAACTATGCCTGATGTACCTGTGAAATTTGAGATATATCTTCGGTTGTAAGGATTTGTGATAATCATGGCATCTATTTTTTCTGCGGCAAGATTTTCACGAAATCTTTGTAATTTTTCCATTATACATTCTCTCCCTTATCTAATATAATAGCTGCTGCCTGTTCCGGAGCCAGGCTTGAAGCCCCTGTATATATGTATGACCAACCGCTAAAGTAAGCCTTTAATGGATATTAATCATTTTATCATATGCAGGAAAGGGACCACTATATATTTATACCTGAGCTTCGTTATTTTCTGTCTGCCCTTTTTTTTCCAGCTGTCTTTCGTTATACTCAAAACTGATGGAGTAACCGACGAATAGCCCATAAAGGAGAAATAAGCATACGGTCGTAAGGATTGTATGGAAGGACAATTCCATTACGGTCTTCATGCCTGGGAACAGAGGCCTTAACACAAGGAAAATCAATGCCCAAATAACAAGACCATAACCAACACCAAGCCAGTAGGAGTATATTTTGCGAAAAACAACGGAATACAAATAGGCAAACAGCAAGGATATCACGGATAGACAAACAAGTGAGAGAATGACACCCACCCATCCCTTGGCGAAATCAGCCTTAATCCAAGACCGTATCACAAAGGCAGGGCCAATTTCCGTAAAGTTAAAATACACAAATAATTGAAAGATTGCCCCCCAAAACACACCAGCGAACAAACCAATCGCTGTCACTGTAGCTCCATAGCTTAATGGCTCTTTTACTTCTGTTACATTCTCTTCCATTCATCTTCACCTCATAGACTAGTATGTACCGTTTAAGCAAACTTCATGATGAATGAATCCAATAGTAGAGATATCCCTCAAGATTCGGTAAAATAAGAAGATAAACATTCATACTATAAATAACATGGAGTGGTGAATACAGTGGAAAATAAACCAGTCTACGGCGGGCAGGCTGTCGTAGAAGGAGTCATGTTCGGCGGCAAACATTGCACCGTGACAACGATCAAACGGAAGGATGGAACATACGATTCCTTTTCGATGCCGCGAAAGAGCCATCCAACCATTCAAAAACTTAAGAAAATCCCTTTTCTCAGAGGCATCGTGGCTATTATCGAATCAAGCGCCGTCGGCTCAAAGCATCTATCCTTTTCTACTGACCGCTTTGATGTTGACCCGAAGGATGACGACCAAATCGTACAGGAAGAGGAAAGCTCAAAGCTAGGCATGATTCTCGGTGTCGCGGCTGTCGGCATTCTATCGTTCATTCTTGGGAAAGTTTTGTTCACCCTCATCCCCGTATTCTTGGCGGCAATCTTCCAAGGTGTCGCACCGGCAAAGGGAGCTCAAATATTAATAGAAGGATTCTTCAAATTAACATTATTACTTTTGTATATATACTTTGTTTCCATGACACCTCTCGTTAAGCGCGTGTTCCAATATCATGGTGCTGAACATAAAGTCATTAACGCCTTTGAGGCAAATAAGGAATTGACTGTTGAAAACGTACGACATGCATCCCGGCTTCATTACCGCTGCGGCAGCAGTTTCATTCTCTTTACTGTCGTTGTTGGATTGTTCCTGTATATGTTCGTCCCGACCGATCCGTTATATGCACGGATTCTAAACCGGTTGGCTCTCATTCCGGTTGTTCTGGGCCTCTCCTTCGAGGTTTTACAGCTGACCAATAAGCTGCGCGATGTACCAGTGCTCCGTTTTCTTGGCTACCCAGGTCTATGGCTGCAGCTTCTGACAACGAAGGAACCGAATGATGACCAGATTCAAACCGCCATCATTTCCTTCAATAACATGCTTGAAGCCGAAAAGAGGGCTGGACAAGGTTTGAACGGAGAGAAAATTGTGTAAATTAAAATTAAGAGAAAAATTTATTGGTATAGCTGTTTAAATTCCCATAAATACGCTAATGATGCTCTTAAGGAGGTGCTTTCTATGAATCGTAACAAATCAACTATCATCATTTATGTTCTTCTGGGATTAGCGGTAGTGGGCTTGATTTATACATTGCAGTACAACGCTGCATCATTCATACGAAGTGTGCTTATCGGAGCGGCAATCATTGGGGTAATCTATCTTGTGTACAAACGATTCATGCTGAAAGGTAGCTCAGGCAAAACAGGCAAAGAGCGTCAAGCATACCGGAAGGCAGCCCGAATCTCAGCTAAGAAACATAAACAAGATACGATGAAACCCAAAAGAAGCAAGCACCATAATACACATGGACTAACCGTGATTTCAAAAGAAACCTTAATTAACAAGCCAAAAAAGAAATCAAACATTCAGTTGACTGTCATCGAAGGCAAAAAGGCCCGCAAAAAAAATCGCGCCCTGTTTTAAACAAGCTAAAAAGGTTCAAGCATTGTGCTTGAACCTTTTTTCTTAATTCATTTTCTTCTTTATTCGATGCGTCCAATGTTTGACGAACTGAGCCGCAGCCCTCCGTCCGCTTTCAACCAGTCCTGTCCTTTGCTCATCTGTCAGCGAGAACTCAATAAAACCTGCATCCTTCACTGGGATAAAAATAATATTTTTGACAAACTTACGTGAGATATAACGAGAATCATGTGCATTACGCATCGTTTCAAAAAGAGAAGAAAAAAGACCAATCGCATTCGTGATTTCCTCTTTGCTCTTCTCTGTCTTCTCATGAACTAAATTAAGACCAAGTACTGGTCTGATAGGATTAATATTATCCTGATCAAATAACCACATCGGAAAATTACTCAACACCCCGCCATCGACGACAATGTATTTTTCCCCGACTGTTTTCAGCTTGATCGGCTCAAAGAAAAAGGGAATGGAGCAGCTCATCCGAATCGCTTTTGCGACAGGGAACTGTTTCGGTTCAATATTATAGGCAGCAAGATCATCAGGCAATATAAGCATACGCCCATTTGATAGGTCGGAGGCAATGATACGCAGCTGCTTATCTGAAAGATCTCCGAAAGTATGAATCCCTTTTTTCTCAAGAATTTCCTTGATCCAGCACTCTAGGGCATCTCCTTTATATAAACCCATCGTCCAATATAATTTCAACCAGCGGGCAAAAGGAAATTGGATCCGTTTCTTCGATTCCAATAACCGGCTGAGCTCAACATCCTCCATTAAGAGCTTAATCTCAGCACCACTGTATCCAGCCGCGAGAAATCCAGCAATAATGGAGCCTGCACTTGTTCCCGCTACACGTTTAAACGTGTATCCCTGCTGCTCCAGCTCCATCACGGCACCGATAAGGGCAAATCCTTTGATTCCCCCGCCGCAGAAAACACCATCTATGTACAAACCGATGCACTCCCTCCCAAGATGTTCTCGCTTACTTATCATCTTTAAGCAGTAGGAGTGCATTTTAGAACGGTTTAGGTAAAGTATTTAATTTCTGCCTGCGGAAAGTGAGCTTGGATAGATTCTTCAATATGACTTCTTAAACGGGCAGCCTCATCATCCGGGTAAACATATTTTCCAATCCCGTACTTGCCCCATTTATATTTTCGTTTCGTTTCATCCATCTCAAGTTTTGATTTCGGATATCTGGCCTCAATAACCTTTTTGGCCGGCTTTGTGAAACGGTGCTGGATGAGTTCAAAATAAAGCGGAAGATCCGCATATTCCCCCAGCGCCTTTTTGAGCCGGTCAAACAGCTCCGCATAGCCCTCCTCCCACTCATCATGCATATAGATGGGGGCTACGATAAATCCTAAATGATAACCGGCTGCTGCTACCTTTCTGGCCGCCTCCAGCCTTTCATCAAACGAGGACGTACCCGGTTCGAAATTCTTGATGACATAGCGGGAATTAATGGAGAATCGGAAGCTCGTATGTCCATTATGCCGTGCATCAAGCAAATGATCGACATGATGAAATTTCGTCACAAAACGTAAGCGTCCAAGCTCAGTTTCCCCGAAAAAATTTATTGCCTTTTTCAATGAATGGGTTAAATGATCAATACCGACAATGTCTGACGTACAGGCTGCCTCAAAGCGGGTAATCTCTGGTGCACGTTCACCTATATAGGTGAGTGCTTTGTAAAAAATCTCCTCCAGATTAACATACACGCGTATATACGGTTTGCTCCCAAGTGTCGTCTGCAAATAACAGTAATGACAATGACCCATACAGCCTGTCGCAAGCGGGATAGCATATTCTGCTGATGGCTTGGAGGTATCGAATTTCAAGGTTTTCCTCAAGCCTACCACCATCGTCGATTTGGCTATTCGATATTTCTGCAGTTCCGTTTCTCCAGGAAGGTCCCTAATTTGATTATGGGAGGTTGTCTGGCGGATCTCAACATTCGGCATTGTCCGGAATTTCTCCCATAGTTCTTGACCTAATGGATAGTCTAAAGCCTTAGGCTCAAAATAGACCAGTTGAGGAATGAATGGTTTCAATCATCTCACCTACCTTACAGGTAGTATGTTCAAGACACAAAAAAAGGATGGCAAGAAAGTTTGCCATCCTTTTGAAATCATTGCCTTAGCCTTATTGGATTACAATCCGCATTTCAGCTGCGCGCCGCAGTTCGTGCAGGTATTGCAGCCGCCAAGCTCCTCAACCTTGCCTTTTCGGCAAACCGGACAAGTGTTGCCGACTTCGCTTCCAATAGTGACGCTCGTTGATTCAAGCGCATTGATGGTGTCAACTAGCACGACATGCTGTTCCGTTCTTTCCTTTGGCATTTCAGCTGTCTCGGTACTCTCTTCCTTCTTCAAAGTCAAGACTTGCGTGTCACGGCTTCCGTCCACATACACGGTACCGCCTTTTGCTCCGCCTCTATAAAGACGCTCGTACACTTTCTCAACCTGTTCGACAGAGTAGCCCTTCGGAGCATTAACCGTCTTACTGATGGAGCTGTCGATCCAGCGCTGGATAATGCACTGTACATCCGCATGTTTCTCAGGAGTGAGATCCATCGCAGATACAAACCATTCCGGAAGGTTATGAGGATCTGCCTCAGGATTGCGCGCCAAGTAGTCCTCTACGATATCCGCTTTTACTTCAATGAATTTACCGAGTCGTCCGCTTCTGAAGTAAGTGAAGGAGAAGTATGGCTCAAGTCCTGTCGATACTCCTACCATCGTTCCCGTGCTTCCTGTCGGTGCAACAGTAAGCAGGTGAGAGTTGCGAATTCCATATTTGAGAATATCTTGACGGATATGCTCCGGCATTTTCTTCATGAAGCCGGATTGAATAAAGGCTTCACGCAATGCTTTTGTTTCTTCCTCAGTATCTCCAACCAAGAATGGGAAGCTTCCCTTCTCCTTAGCGAGTTCAATGGATTCCTCATAGGCTGCAGTCGCAATTGTTTCAAATACACGGTCAACAAGCTCATTGCCGTCTTTTGAGCCGTATTCTTTCTCACAGTAGATGAGCATATCATGAAGACCCATAACTCCAAGGCCGACACGTCTTTCGCCCAAGGCTTGGCGTTTATTCTCTTCAAGGAAATATGGAGTCGCATCAATGACATTATCCTGCATGCGAACACCGACTTTAACCGTTTCCTTCAGCTTATCGAAATTGACCGTTTTTGCGTCCTTATCTGTCATTTCCGCTAAGTTCACGGCTGCCAGGTTACATACGGAATAAGGAGCTAAAGGCTGCTCACCGCATGGGTTTGTCGCAACGACCTTTTGTCCATAGCTCTTTGCATTAGTCATGTCATTGGCATTATCGATAAAGAAAATACCAGGCTCCGCAGAGTAAGTAGCACAAATATTAATTAAATTCCATAATTCCTTCGCTCTCACTTTACGGTAAACACGCACACCATAGCCGCGTTTTTCCCACTCCCGTACGTCTCCGCAATCCGCCCATTCATTATTATAGATTTCCATTTCCTCTGGGCTGTAGGATTCTACATCAGGGAAGCGCAATTCATATTCAGCATCATTCTCAACAGCATCCATGAACTCCTTTGTCAAGCAGACAGAGATGTTTGCACCTGTTAGGAAGTCTGGATTATGGACAGCGTCATTGCCGCCGTGCGCCAGTTTTTCCTCTGCTTCTTGAATGATGGCTTCACTGAAACCGCCTAGTCCTGGAATGGTCTTATAGTTCACGATTCCCTGATACATGGCTTGTTCCTGAATGGAAAGAGGTGTGAATTTTAATTTCTCTGCAGCCAGCCTTTGAATCGTCTCATCTTCTGATACTTCCATCAAGAAGCGCAGGATTTTCGGATTTTGCATCTTAGAGATGATGAACTCAACAATATCGGGATGCCAGTCAGCAAGCATAATCATTTGCGCACCGCGACGTGAACCGCCTTGTTCGACCAAATGAGTCAGCTTCGCGATATCATCAAGCCAGGAAACCGCTCCCGAGGATTTGCCGTTAACACCACGGGCAAGGGTGTTTCGTGGACGCAAGGTAGAACCGTTTGTACCTACTCCGCCGCCTCTGCTCATAATTTCCATAACTTGCTTGCGGTGTTCAGAGATACCCTCACGGCTGTCCTTGATGAACGGCATAACGTAACAGTTAAAATATGTCACCTCTGTCTCCGATCCAGCTCCATACAGCACACGGCCAGCAGGGATAAAGTTTGTTTGAACCAATTGCTGATAGAATCTCTCAAAGGATTCCTGACGCTTCTCTTCTGTCTTCTCCACTTGTGCCAAACCGCGCGCATTGCGTTTGGCGATTTGCTCATAGTAAATCTCAAGCGGCTTTTCAATGACATCAAGCGACTTGCAAATCAAACCTGTTTTCATTTCATCATGCTTGTCCAACGAAGCTCTGTATTCTTCTTCTACAAGCACATGGGCTGTTTTCTTTTCCCAATCAATTTCTTGAATATATCCTAGTCCGCGGGCTGGGAATTTTGGATCTTCCTTGATCGTCAAGACAACGAAGTCCCCATTGGCAAGCGTAAGCTTCTCCGTATCCTTAAACGAATAGCGATCGATCATAACAAGTCTTGATACACCTTTATAAGTCTTATTCATGTCGGGTGTTATTGGAAACACCTGTGGAAAATTGGCAATATCCTTATTCAACCTTTCGACATTTACAGACAGCTTATGATTAACAGCAGTATACAATATGATCTCTCCCAACCTCTTAAGTATTCTTCATGAATGTTTTTCTTTCTCTGATGCAGTTTGTTTTAATATAAATAACGTTATCATACGTCTTTTTGAAATTCAACTACATATTGTGTCCCTATTTTTTCAACGCATACTATATATTGTATTTGTGCATTTATCGAATGAATTGTCAATCTTCCTCTATGGGCAGAATTTTAAGAGAATCTGCGATTATGAACATTTTTCTACCCATTTTGAACAAAATCAAACAATAACTAGGATTTAGGACTTTTGCCTTACATTCTACAATATTCGTCCTTATTCTGGCTTATGAACCCCTTTTGATGAAGACTGATGTCGAATGCCAGAATATAAATTATATCGGTCCGAAGGAGGGGTCGTAAAGATTAAAGCATTCTTTTTAGAGGGATTGCCATAAAAAAATTTTGCCAGACAAAATATCTCCCTGTATAATAAATGAGGGAACAAACGAGAAAGTGGGGATTTCATTGACACCAACGACATATATTCTGATTGGCCTGGCTGTGCTGATCATTGCGTATTCAATTTACAGCTATTTCTCTACAAAAAAAATGGTTAAGACCTTATCCCAAGAAGAGTTCAAAGCTGGATACCGGAAAGCCCAGCTGATTGACGTTCGTGAACAAAATGAATTTGACGGCGGACATATTTTGGGAGCCCGCAACATTCCATCCACTCAATTAAAGATGCGCATGAAGGAATTGCGCAAGGACAAGCCTGTCTACTTATACTGCCAAAGTGGAATGAGAAGCACAAGAGCAGCTCAAATGTTATACAAAAACGGCTACCGCGACCTTTACCAGCTTGATGGCGGCTTCAAGAAATGGACTGGAAAGATCAAATCCAAATAAAAAGAGCCGATGCTGTCAAAAGCGCATCAACTCACACACAAAACGCGGACAATCCCCTTTATTCAGGTTTCTGAAAAAGGGGTTTTTATTTACCCCTTTTTCGGCTGTCTATCTTCAATCTTGGCGGCTAAGCTCTCAGCAGCCCGCTTATACAATTGACTCATATGAGCAAGCGATGCTACGGCCAATAGTTCCTCAAAATATTCCGCATCCTCCTCCTGACTAGCTCCTGCTGTCTCCTTAAGCTCCTTCATGCTTGTTTCGATACTTTCCGTGAAAATGGCGGCATTCTTATCCGTTTGCTTCAAGAAGGCCTCATACAGCCAGTCAATTGAGAGATCATCCTTCATAATTCTTTCATTGAGCGGGTCGAGAATCCCTTTGATTTCATTGATGGACAGGCTTCCTTTTAGCTGATAGATAAGACTGAGCAAGATTAAGTGCCTTTTCGTGTATTTCTTATTCTTGATTGGGAAGAACACTTTAGCCTTCGCATAATTATTAATCATCGTTTTCGTAAGAATCTTCTCATCATCAGTCCGCTTTGTTTCTTTAAACTTATTCTCGAATAATTGAATGACTTGATCCATATAAAGGTCAATCTCTGGAATTTCGTGAAGATTCAGCCTTTCATTTAACCCAATATTCTCTATAAAATCCATTTTATCATTCATCAATAATCCCTCATATTTCTTCGTCTTTCCATTTATTATACGTGTTTCCTCATGCAAGGTAAATAACAACCACTTCATCTATTTCCATAAATCCCACATATGGTTTTTAATACTAGATGTATAAATCAGCAAGGAGAGACTTTTACCCCATTCCCAATATTCGGAACCATTATATAATGGTCTATAGATTTACACAAAGGAATGGTGAACATGAAATCAGAAAAAAAGAGTGCGGTTCAGACCTTTGCCAACCAATGGTCCTTTCTCCTCACACTGCTCGCCTTTATCGTCTTTATCTTCTTTATGATATTCGGCTCGGCCTTTAGCAGCCAGACATGGATTTATTCCCTTATCCCTTTTCTGCTGGTCACCTTGATCTTAGGGGTTATTGGAATTCCCTTTGAAAACCCTAATAAAAGGAGAATTGCCCAATCGATTTTCTCTATCCTCCTATCGCTCTCGCTCATTCTGCTGTTAGGGGTTATTTATCTCGCGCCAATCTTGTTTCCATTTGGCATACCGTCTATTTGAAACCCAGATTGGTTGATGATTCCATTTGAAACATACTTGCTCATAAACAATAAAAAACACTCCCCAATAAACAGGGAGTGTTTCTTCGTTCAGCCTGCGACAAAGGATCTCGCCTTATGCCTTATGCATTCGATGGTTTCTTTTCTTCCTTTACCGAAAGGATACTGGCTTCGGTTCCATATTCCAGGCGGATTCTTTTACGTGCCTCCGCAGGTGTCCGTGCGGTAATGGGCATCATTTGTTTTTCACCCTGTGCCTCTATCTCAACGAGGAAGCATTTTGCTCCGCATCTCATTTGCTTCCCTCCTATTACTCTCTTCTCTTTATTATAGAACAAAAGCATGAAAGAGCGAGCAATGGTTATACTGTCATATCAATTACGTCAGCTTTTCCTTCCAAGATTTCTATGGAGAGACGGACAGAATCTCCGATGGCTTTCTCGATATCATCAGGCTCCATTCCCAATGGGCTCACGACGTCTTGGTCCATGAACAACTTTCTTGTAAATACCTTCGCAAATTCTGCTGTGTCCAAGCCGCTTTCTATTCCCTTTATTCGCTCATCTTCTCCCTTTGCTTCCATTGCTTTTATATAGGAATCTTTCGGAATCACGATAATCTCTTTATTCTCACAGCCCATATATTTATGCATGATGCTAAGCATTTCTGACCATTCCATATTATAATAGCCAACCGGATACTGACCATTTAAGCCATTTTTAACTGCACCGGCGATTGCCTGCCCGGCCTGCCGTATCGTCACCATTGTTGTACCGCCCTCAGGGTACATCGTTGCCCCCTTCATATTTTTGATCTGTTCAACAAGGAACACCCAAACTGGCTTTCTTCCTTCTTGGCTGCCAAACACATACGGTATTTCAAGAATAGCCACACTCATAGATTCATCAGCGAATGTTAGCGCCATCTCCGCTTGGTCAACACGGCTCCGTATGTACGGATGATGCTTATATAAATCCAATTCAGGCATCGTGCGGTGAGCCCAGCTGAAATAGGAACCAAGAACAACGACATGCTTGACGCCGCACTCCTTAGCAATCGTTAGAAAACGATAGAGTGGATCGATATTATGCTTTTTGAAAAAATCATAAACAGGAGAGTTTGCCTCGATGCGCTCATCAACACCTGCCGCAAACACAAATGCCTCACAGCCCGACATTTTTTCCTTGATTTCCTTATCTGTCATCTCCATATAATTTCCGAAGTCAATCTTCATTTCGTCCGGCAGCATACTTCCTGCCGGCACGGGCGGCAGGGACAAGGTTGAAACCTCATGTCCATGCTCTATCAATGCTCTCGCTCCCTCTGATCCTATTAAGCCTGTTCCGCCAATCATGAATATCCTCATATACACACACCCCTTATCTTCACTTTATATCCTGATTTTACCACATTATATTCTCGCTCATTCAGACTTATATGATATTTTTGTGAAGTTTTTCACAATATTACTCCATAAAAAAAAGGACTTCAAAAAAGCCCTTTTTCCTGCCATATAAGCCTTATCCCTCCATCCATGCCTAAACAATGGTATATAGCTCCTTTACTTTATGCTTGTAAAAGGACACTGGCGTTTTTTCTTCACCATGGACAGAATCAAGGATTTTGAATACCCTATCAGCAAGCATCGCTTTCTTGAGCGGTTCTTCATCCTGAGCTACATAATATTCGTACAAAATATTATAGGCTAGGTGTACGCTAATCTCATAATAATGATAATTCAGGCAATCATCACTTCTCTTATCTTTAATGAAAAAGTGAGGAAGCCATGCTCCATCCTTCGCCTTATAATGCGCTTGGTATAAATCGAAGGCATGCTCTATACTGATTGGTGTACTCCTGAAATCATCCACAATATCATTTTGGACAAGACGGTAAAATTCTTTTTGTGTTAATTGCTGAGCCCATTCTCTCATCTTTATCACCTTATTCCCCCTCATTATTCCTTTTCACAAAATAACATTCTTTCAAACCGTTATTTTAAGGAAATAATGAATATCTTTTTCCTCTATTTTATTGTTATTCCTCTGTTTCTTGAAGCAGAAGACTCTCTACATCATTGATAAAGCGGCGCAAATATTTGGCTGTCTCCCGATTAATTTGCCCCTCCTCATACATGCCTTGAATAGTTGAGCGTTCAACCTCTAATGCTTTAAAACGAAGCTCTTCCTTCTGCTCATCGCGCATCATTCTCGTTCGCATGTCATCTGTCTGCGTTCTTTTCCATTTCTCGATAAAGCGCTCATATTCCCGTATAACAACATTGAGGCTCTCTGAATCTCCCCCGTTTTCCCTTATTTTAGACAGCTTATCTATCGCAGCCCTTGCTGCATTCATTTGCAGCTCCTGCATCTTGGCATAATCATCAGCCTGATTCGCTGACGCCCTGTCCGTATACCAATATTTCCTCTTGAACTGTCCTATCACAATCATCACCTTGGACAATAGACTGTGAGCAAGCACCTCCTCACGTAAATCTAGTGATTTAAGGAGGCGGCTGATAATCTCTGGACTAACCTGACCTTGATTAATACATTCACGTAAATACTTGCGTTCAGTCCTCAACCCCGTGATCCGATAGTCCATCAGCTCTTGCTCCATTTCATTTATTCGTTCATCTTCACGATTATCGTAGCGAATTTGCTCAATCACACGTTTGTACTCACCAACCAGCTCAAAAGCCGCTGCTTGATTTTCCTCCGTCGTTTCTTCCTCAATTTTCTTCACTGCTGCCCACAGCAGCCGAATCTTGTATTGGTCATAAGGGGGTATTTGAACGGTACTCCCTGCTGAATCTTTCTTACTGAACATTGGCAGCAGAATGGCCGCAGCAACTAATGTCAGCAGGATAATTCCCCCGGCAAGCATAATGGTCAATGACCGTTCAGGAAACAGGGCCCCGCTAGCAACGAAGTAAGGGAGAGAAAGCACCCCTGCCATCGTGATGGCTCCTCTTACTCCGGTCAAGCCCGTTAATATACTTACCTTTACACTTGGCTTAGCGGTACCTCCCTTTGATAAAACAAATTCAATTCCCATATAACAATACGTCCAGATCATCCGAATCAGCATAATAACCAATCCAATAGCCAAGATATATCCAATGATCAGCCAGTTACTGATAGCCGGATTCTCCACTGTTTCCTTCATCGCCGAGGGAATGCTTAAACCGAGCAACAAAAAAACAACCCCATTTAAGACGAATAAGATAATTGACCACATATGTTCAGTGACGACTTGTTCATCAGCATTACGGATTCCCGCTCTCTCTTTAACGCTCGAGTGAATGATTCCTGCAGCAACAACGGCAATCACTCCTGATGCATGAAGCAACCCCTCTGCCGCATAATAAATAATAAATGGCGATACAAGCTGCAGCAGGGAATAAAACGTAACGTCAACAATTCCTTGCCTCCTCAAAGAACGGCGCAAGCCGACAAGCAGCAAACCGACAATAATCCCTGAGACTGCTCCAGCAGATACGACATAAACGAAATCCAAGGCTGCCTCACTCAGTGAAAAATACCCTGTGACAACCGCGGCAACAGCGTAATTAAAGGCAATCAGCCCGGATGCATCATTGATAAGCGATTCTCCTCTGACCAGCCTTAAAATGACAGGCGGCAGATAGATTCTCTCAGCAATTCCATTCACAGCTACCGGATCAGTAGGAGAAAGGATGGCTGCCAGTGCAAAGGCGGCAGCTAACGGGATCGATGGAATGAGCCAATGAATGAAATAACCGCCAATTATCGTTGTTAAAAACACCAAGATAAAGGCATTGGCCAAGATTGGCCAGCGCATCCTCCACAGCTCCTCCCTCGGGAAGCGCCGCCCATCATTAAAGAGAAGCGGAGCGACAAATAAAAGAAGAAACCATTCGGCTTCCAGCTCAAAGGAAATTTCCTTCACAAAAACAGCAAACAAAATTCCGAGCGCGATTTGTGTCAGGGCGGTCGGAATCATCGGCAAATAATGACTAATAATATTTGAGACTAACAAAAGAACTAATAAGACAATAATTGATAATAATAAATCCATAAGTATACCCTCAATCCATAGCAAATCATTTCTTTAGTGTGCCACATACACGCTTATACCATTCCCTCAAATCCGATTCAGGAAAACCCAAGTCGTAAGATTACTCATTGCACCCCTCCCTATTACACGACTTTTATCGTAAAGACTGCTTTCGATTGACTATTTGTTCAAAAAACAACCGCCTCCATTAGCAAGCGGTTATACGTACAAAGGAACATACTCACCAGTCGATTTATGATATTCTATTCTTTCAAAAAAACGAAAACGTCTCATATAAGATGCCCTCTTAGTGTTTTCCACTCAATCGCCCCCTATTAACGGCAGACCGCTAGGAAGGCGGTCTTCAAGTTTCGGCTGTTCTTTGGCAATTATCAATATACTTGCTTCCCCATTCCGTCAACTCATTAATCGCCAGGACGTGCCTTTATCGCATCCGAGGAGGCAAGATGGATCACTGGACAATTGATTGACGCCAGTGAAGGAGCCAAACTTAAAAAGCAAAAAGAGATGAAGCAGCACTTGAGAACCTACAAAAAAGCTCTGATGATTCTTCAATCTTTGAGAATCATCAGAGCCTTCATCTTATCGGTCAAAAGCTTCGTATACTTTGAGCCGCTTGCCCTTAACCGTTGTTTTTTTCATGGCCTGGAGGACATATGGGCCTTTTCCGTTTAAGATTTCAACAAAGGAAGCCTGATCTTCAATGGTGATAATGCCAATATCCTCGGCATTCACACCATCAAGCTTGGCAATCGTACCAACAAAGTCGACCGCTCTTAGCTTCTTTTTCTTTCCGCCATTGAAAAATAGCTTCATGATGTCGTGATTGAGCTCTGCCCCCTTGTCCTTCTTCCATTCGGTCTCAAACATATTCCGCTCAAACGAATCCCGTGCCGCTTCAACCTCTTCCTTTTCCGGAGCTTTCTTTATGAGGACAGAAACGCCCGCATACTCTTGTGTTTCAGCAAGCAAATCCCTCTCGTGCGGAGTAATAAAGGAAATAGCCTTGCCCATTTTTCCGGCACGTCCTGTTCTTCCAGCACGATGCACATAGGCTTCTTTCTCATGTGGGAAATCATAATTAATGACATGGGAAATTTCCTCAATATCAATTCCACGAGCTGCTACATCGGTAGCCGCTAAATAACGAAATTCTCCCCTCTTAAACTGGTTCATCACATCAAAACGGTCCTCCTGGTACATGCCGCCATGGATTTTTCCGCAGGAATAATCCCACTCTGCAAGCTTTTCAAATAAGCGGTCCACCTGCTCCTGGGTCCGGCAGAAAATCATGCAGCTGTCTGCTCCTTCAACCGTCGTTACGTCTCTTAGTAAGGTAAGCTTCTGCTCCTCTTCCGTTAAGTAGCCTTCATGGACAATGCGAGGCTTCGCCAGGGGCGTATCCTCTATATCAATTGATTCAGGGCTGTCTAGAAAGGTTTCGCCTAATTGTTTGATATCATCGCTAAAAGTTGCCGAGAACAGCATCGTAACTCTTTGTTTTGGCAAAGCATCCATAATCTCTCCCACTTGGTCAATAAAGCCCATATTCAGCATTTCATCTGCTTCATCAATGACCGCATAGCGGATTTTTTCAATGGACAGGGTTCCTTTTTGGATATGATCAAGCACCCTTCCCGGCGTACCGACGACGATATGGCATTTCTGGCTTAGTTCAAGCTTTTGCTTAGCAAATGGCTGCTTTCCATAAACTGCTGCCGCCTTGATACGCTTGAGGCGGCCAATATTAATCAGGTCTTCTTTCACCTGAGCAGCTAGTTCCCTTGTAGGTGTCAGTACAATTGCCTGCGGTTTATTCTCAAGCCAATCGATATGCTCACAGAGCGGAATGCCATAAGCCGCTGTCTTGCCGCTTCCTGTTGAAGCTTTCACAATAACGTCCTTGTTTGAAAGCAGAAGCGGAATGGCCTTTTGCTGCACCTCTGTCGGCTGTTTATATCCCATGCTGTCTAAAGCCCGCTCAATGGACTCTTCAAGCTGAAAATCTTTAAAACTGATGTTTTTCATGTATTCTTCCTCATTTTCATTTCTATCCTTCTCCATCTTGGATAACGGTATTGCCTTATTATACCCGATATCACGCAAATTGCAGGGATTTTGCTGGGATGCATCTATATTACCGATATACTTAGCCTTAACTATAAGCTTTTATTTCTAATTGTCATTATAAAACCACCTTAGCCTTTAACAGACCAATTATTTAACATATCATCATCTTCACAGCGTCAAACTTTCTCGCTTAAGCAATTTCAAGACTTAACATTTTAAATTAACATGGTGAACATAACTACTGAAAATACAATCACAATAATTAATGCCAAGGAAATAAAAAAGCCATTTTGCCAAATAACAAAATGGTCGAAAAAATTCCTATAATCTCATACTCTTTAATAAATGTTGAATAACTTTGACATACCACTGGATAAGCAGAAGTTTACTTATTGATGTCTTTAGAATTCTCCTTACTTATCCGATACTGACTAACTTTCTCCTTAACTACTAATTCATCTTGTTTTGTTGTCAACATCTTCACAAAAACATCTTCAACCTTATAACAAACCTTGTTATATAAATTCACCTTAGTCTCCTTCCTAGCTAATCATTTTTTTAGCTATATATAACCTTCTACCTAGCCATGATAAAACCATAAAACCTATACCTGTTGTAGTTGTAGCTTGTTTCTCTTTCCGATTTTTCTCATATTTTTCATAACCAACTTGATAATAATATTCAAAAATGTTTTCACCTTTTTTATATTCTTTAGCTATAGTATAATCTTCTCCAGATTCCCCTAGTTTTTTCCCTGCTTCTTTGATTAACTTCTTTATTTGAGATGAATCCCTCCTTATACCACTTCGTAAATTTCTTACTGCTTATTTCGGGTTCTGAATATTGTAGTGATGAAAATGCTGCTGCATAGCCTTCATTATAATATTTTTCCTGTAATTCTTTTTGTGCTTCTTCATACCCCTCCTTATATGCATTTAATAATTGTTCCTCTAAATTATTTGGAGGATTTTGAATATCCTGCATCCCATCTTCATACCCTTTATTTCTTAATTTCTTTATTTTTATCACTGTCTTTTCTAACAATGCTTTATCAAATCCAGCTTCATAGGCATTTCTTAGAAGTTGATTCTTTATATATGATTCAGGAATTTTTATTGTTTCTGTCTCCTGTCCTGACTTATATCCAGCTTCAGAGGCTATTGACTTTTCTTGTTCAATCTTAGACTTTCCTTCTTCATACCCCTTTATATAAGCAGCATGGTAACTCTCTCGATAAGATTCTGAACCAGATGAAACATCTAGATTTTCTTGATTACCTGAATACCCATCCTGCTTGCCCACATTATATCCTTCCTCTTTACCTGTTTCCTGATCCTCTCGCTTTTGTTTAAAAGCTAACTGTTCCGAGCTATTATTAATTTTTGTCTTATCATAGCCATCTGGTGGCTCACATGGAATTCCGTCGTCTACAACACCATTCCCCCAGCCATCTAAGTTTTCTGGATCATTGGAAGCAGAATAGCCTTTTTGATTCCAGTAATCAACTACTTCATCATATGTCGAAAAATCCGTACAATCCTTGTCTTTTGTATTAGTTGCTGGTATTTCAGTTTGTTTATTCTGCGTACTCCCCCCATTATGATAATGATATCCATCACATAATCCCTTGGCTTGCGATTTTTCACTACAATTATGACCACCAGAGGAATCAGTTCTTCCAGAATGGGCAAAAATCTGATCCACTGACGTCATGAAGAATAATAAACATAGAAGAATAGCTATCTTTTTCATATACACTCCTCTTTTTACATTTTTTAACATAAAATATATTACTATCAAATGGTAAATAATTCAATATTATTACATTTTTTAGAATTTTAGAGAGTGCAAATGAATTATTCAGCATATGACATTTACCCGTGAGACAATAAAAAAAAGAGGCACAGTGCCTCTTCATTTATCATTTCACGCCCTCTTGCAAACGGGCAGCCTTTTCCTCCAGCTTCGCCGTATTCTTAAAGGCTGTTGCAAGCATGAGCTTCAGACGGTTCATTTGGTTGACGGCAGATTCACTAGCATCATAATCGATTGCTGTAATGTTTGCATCAGGGTACACTTCCTTGATTCCTTTCAGCATTCCCCTTCCCGTCACATGATTTGGAAGACAGGCAAATGGCTGAACACAAGCAATATTCAGCACCCCGCTCTCAATTAATTCAATCATCTCACCTGTGAGGAACCAGCCTTCACCCGCTTGGTTTCCAGTTGAGAGGATGGTTTCAGCCTTCGCCGCAAGCTCATCAATCGTGTGCGGAGAGCTAAACCTCGTGCTATTCTCCAGAGCTTCCTTAAGGGGCTTGCGGAGGCTCTCAATATAACGGATAGCAGCACGGTATACAGCAGCCGATGTGCGGCTTTTCCCTAATTGGGCTGGTCCATCATATGCACAATAGAGGAAGAAGTCTAGAATATCTGGCATGACTGCCTCCCCTCCCTCCTGCTCAATCAATTCGACAATTCGATTATTGGCATCAGGATGAAACTTCACAAGAATTTCTCCAACAATCCCCACCCTTGGTTTATGCGATTCAATGATAGGCAGCCTATCAAAGCTATCTACCATGGAAACGAGGTAATTCCTATAATCCTTCATGCGGAATTTCCTTAGTGACTCCCTGCAGGTCTTAATCCAATTGTCCATCAGTTCATTTGCGCTCCCCTTAACTGCCTCATATGGACGAACGCGATAGACCATCCGCATGAGCGCATCTCCATAAACGGTCGCGGCAATCAGCTTGCGAATCATGGAAGGGCTTATATCAAAGCCAGGGTGTTTCTCAAGACCGAGTGTATTCATCGAAATGACCGGAACCTGCCCCATTCCGGCATCCTTCAATGCCCTTCTCAATAAGACGATATAATTCGTAGCCCGGCAGGCACCGCCAGTTTGTGACATAATGAGCGCCGTCTTATTCACGTCATATTTGCCCGACTTCAAGGCATGAACCAATTGGCCAATCGTCAGGATAGCCGGATAACAGGCATCATTATTCACGTACCGAAGACCTTCGTCTACAGCCTCCTGCGAAACGAGTGGAAGTACTCCTCCTTTATAGCCTTCACTATTTAAGACCGCTTCATATAAAGAGAAATGAATCGGCGACATTTGAGGAATCAGGATGGTGTAATCCTTTTTCATCTCTTTCGTGAATTTCACAGGCTCCTGCGGACGCTTGATTTTCTGAACCGGCTTCACTTGAGCCAGCTCCCGTTCTTTTATAGCAGCCTTTAAGGAACGAATACGAATACGGGCAGCTCCGAGATTATTGATCTCATCAATCTTAATGAGTGTGTACATCTTGCCGCTCTCTTCCAGAATTTCCTCTACCATATCACTTGTGACTGCATCCAGCCCGCAGCCGAAGGACGTCAATTGCACAAGCTCAAGTGACTCTTCCTTTGCAGCCACACGTGCTGCTCTATAAAGTCTAGAATGATACGTCCATTGATTAACGACGCGCAGGTCTGTTTCTGGCTCAGCCAAATGTGCGACAGAATCCTCTGTAAGCACAGCCATATCATAGGTTGTGATTAGCTCAGACAGACCATGATTAATTTCCGGGTCAACATGATAAGGCCTGCCTGCCAGGATGATTCCCTTCTTGCCGGTTTCCTTCAAATAGGCAATCGTCTCTTCCCCCTTGAGGCGAATATCGCTTTTTGCATGATCAAGTTCAGCAAGACCGAGACGAATGGCTGTCTTGATTTCTTTCTTCGGCACATCAGGAAGCGCTTTGGCCATCTCATTAATCAGGGCCCGCTCATTATCAAGAGTCAGGAATGGCTGTACATACGGAATATTTGCTTCCCGAATGGAATCCACATTGACGCGGATAACTTCCGGATAAGAGGTCACAATCGGGCAATTATAATGGTTGGCTGCTTCCTCAGCCTCCTTCTTCTCATATACAACCGATGGATAGAAAATCATGTCTACTCCCTGATCAACCAGATGCTTCACATGACCATGGGACAGCTTCGCCGGGTAACAGGCTGATTCTGAAGGGATGGAATCCATTCCGGCTTCAAATAACTTCTTGCTGGATTTTGGCGATAGCATGACCCGGTAGCCCAATTTCGTAAAGAAAGTATGCCATAATGGATAGTTCTCATACATATTCAAGACTCTTGGAATGCCAACCGTTCCTCTGAATGCCTCCTCTTCCGAAAGCGGCTCATATTGAAAAATTCTTTCATATTTATAGGTATAAAGATTCGGCAGGTCCGTTTTCTTCCTCGGCTTGCCCGCACCGCGCTCACAACGGTTCCCTGTGATAAAGAAGCGCTTGTCCTTGAAGCGGTTGATTGTTAAGGCACAATTATTGCCGCACCGACCGCATCGGCTATGGCTGACAGAATAAGTGAAATCATCAAGCTCTGAAAGATGCAGGATTCCGCTTTCTCTTAATCCAGCCAATCGGCTCTGTTCCTTTGCGATGATTGCGCAGCCGTATGCCCCCATCATCCCAGCAATATCTGGCCTGATGACCTCCTTGCCAATAATGTTCTCAAAGGCACGCAGGACTGCTTCATTATAGAAGGTTCCTCCTTGAACGATGATATTCTCTCCAAGCTCCTCTGTATTTCGAAGCTTCATTACCTTCTGTATAGCATTTTTGATAACTGAATAAGAAAGACCAGCTGATAGATTAGCAAATGTGACCCCTTCTTTTTGAACCTGCTTAACCTTAGAATTCATGAACACTGTACAGCGGGAGCCTAGATCAACTGGCGAGTCCGCAAGCAAAGCCTCTTTAGCGAAGTCCTTAATATCCACTCCAAGCGAATGAGCAAAGCTCTCAAGGAATGACCCGCAGCCTGCAGAGCAGGCCTCATTCAGCATGAGATGGTCAATCGCCCCATTTTTGATTTTGATACACTTCATGTCCTGACCGCCGATATCAAGGATGAAATCAACCTCAGGCAAGAATTTTGCCGCAGCTTTATAGTGGGCCACTGTTTCGATTTCCCCGAAATCAATATTTAAGGCAGCCTTCACCAAGCCCTCCCCATAGCCGGTAACGGCCGACGATATAATGGAGACGTCCTTTGGAATGATCTTATATAAATCTTTCAGCCCATCGATAACTGATTGGAGAGGATTCCCCTTATTGCTCGCATAGAATGTGTAAAGCAGTTCCAGCTCCTCCCCAACTAGCACAATTTTTGTCGTCGTCGAGCCAGCGTCAATCCCTAAATAAGCTCCTCCGCAATAGGAAGCCAAATCTCCCCTCCTTACTTCATTGCGTCCATGACGCTCCCTGAAATCTTCAAGCTCCTGTTCATCCTGGAATAACCTTGGAAGTGCTGCGATATCACTTTCATAGATAGAAGGGTTGTAATCATTGAACTTCTTCACCAAATCAATCAGAAGATAAGAAGGTGACTGCATACTGCACATTGCTGCACCCAAAGCAACAAAATATTGACTGTCCTCCGGGAATAACACATCCTCATCTGAGAGCTTTAATGTCTCAATAAACCGTTGTCTCAATTCAGACAGATAGGTCAGCGGCCCTCCTAGAAATGCCACACTCCCACGAATCGGACGGCCGCAGGCAAGGCCTGATACCGTTTGGTTTACAACACTTTGAAACACTGATGCTGCAATATCCTCTTTCCGTACCCCTTCATTTAATAACGGCTGCACATCTGTCTTAGCAAATACACCGCAGCGGGAGGCAATCGGATAAATCTTCTCATGTCCCTTGGCCAGCTCATTCAACCCTCCCGCGTCAGTCTGCATTAGACTGGAAATTTGATCGATAAATGACCCGGTCCCTCCTGCACATGCCGCATTCATTCGCTGTTCTATACCACCCTGGAAGTAGATGACCTTTGCATCCTCTCCCCCAAGCTCAATGACAACGTCCGTTGATGGGATATGAAACTCGACAGCCTCTGTACAGGCGATGACCTCCTGAACAAACGGAATGTCCAGACGCTTTGCCATAGACATCCCGCCAGATCCGCTTATATGAATTGTTGCTTCTGCTGAAGGATAGCTGCGCAAGCCCTCCTGGAGCATTTTCACGACTGCTGCCTTCACATTAGAGAAGTGGCGCAGATAATTTTTATACAGTACTTGTTTATCTTCATCCAAGATCATTAATTTTGCAGTGGTTGAACCAATATCTAACCCAATATGCACACGCATAGAAACATAAAATCCCCTTTCTGAAACTCAAGATATCGTTGTATTGGAGAAAATGATAGGATGGCTGGGATATAAGGATAGGAGTGAGGGCTGTTCAGTTTCCATATTCATTTAGTCCTTAAAATAATTATATTAATATAATATATATAATAGTCAAAATTCTCAATCCATTCAAATAGCGAAATCTGCCTCAACGAATAATGAATACCCATTCAACCATTGATATTTTTTTCCGTTTTTATGTTATGCTGAGAATAAGATGTTTTAAAGGAGGAGTTAGAGATGTTTAAGGTGGAAACAAGCTTAAGAGAGAGCAGCCACGCCGAAGTGGATTGTGCTTATGGTATCGTCTCGCTCCCCGGGACTAAGATGAGTGTATACAGCTTTTACGTGGATGGACTTTTAATCGATACAGGTTCACCTTTCTTACTGAACGATTACATCCCTTTCTTTACGAAGAAACCAATCGACCGGGTCGTTTTAACTCATTATCACGAAGACCATGCAGGCGGGGCTAAATGGATACAAAATCATTTACATGTTCCCATCTACATACATGAATCCACCGCTGCGTCGTGCAGCAAGCCCTTTGATTATCCCGAATATCGCAAGCTTGCCTGGGGAGAGACGGAATCCTTTGAGGCTAAACCGCTTCCACCCTTATTTTCTTCTAAAAGTGAGTCATGGGAAACGATTCATACACCCGGTCATACGAAGGATCATGTCTCCTTTTACAATCATGACCGTAAGGCATTATTCAGCGGTGATTTATATGTCCTGACTCGAACAAAGGTCATTATTGCTGAGGAGGACATCACCCAAACAATGGCTTCTATCAAAAAGGTGCTTGCTTATGACTTTGAGGAGGTTTATTGCAGTCATGCCGGCTACTTGCCAAAAGGCCGAAAACGGCTGTCTGATAAACTTCAATATCTTGAAGCTATGCAGGAAGAAGTCATCCGGCTGCATGATAAGGGTATGGATGTCTTATCCATTAAGAAGGAGCTCTTTCCGAAGCAGTACCCTATTACCATCGCATCGGGTGGGGAATGGGATTCCATTCATATCGTGACATCCATCTTAAATGAAGCTCAGAAGATAACGAGGGAACCATGATTTCATGGCTCCCTTTTCTTCATTTAAGAAATGGAGCCAATAAAGCCATCAACCCTTGATAGCCAAAATAACCGCCAAAGCCCAGGAGTGAGAGCCCCGAGACAATGGAGATTGTCTTCAAGCTCCTTTCATTAAGAAAGCGCCTAAAACTAGTCGCAAGCATAGCCACAAATACATCCCAGCAGGTTAATCCAAGGAAGATCATCGAGGAATAAATAAGCAGGTCCGTTGTCCCTGTCGTTGTGGCCGTTTTCGCCAACACGGACCCATAGATGCCAATCCAGAATAAGATGGAAAGAGGACTTGTAATGGACATTAGGAAGCCTATCCCAAAGGATTTTGCCAATGATTCCTTCTGACGATATCCGCTCAAGCTGAGCGCCCCCGCCTTAACCATTCCTTCCACACCGGAGTATATCAACACAAATCCCCCGAACAGCCACAGGAATATCTGTACAACTGGTATCTCGATGAAGTGCACAAATCCAAGGTAGACAAACAGTATAAAAAGTCCATCAGCCAGCATGGAGCCGACACCAACTGACCAAGCATGCCAAAAGCCATTTTTAATCCCCTTATCAATCCTGGCAGAATTAACGGGCCCTATCGGTGCGGCTAAGGTGATTCCCAAAATAAAATAACTGAATAGAATCTGTCCGCTCAAAAAAACTTCACTCCATATCTTCTGGCTTAGCTTGTACAAATCTATGAAGGAAGACCGGAAACTATACCGTGATTTTTGTGCATGAAAAAACCTCCCCTTTATGGGGAGGTTACACCAATCTCAATAGGAACTAAATGAAGCTGCATTCAACATAAGCCATTTATCCACTTCACTCTTAACGAATAATTCCTTATCTCCGAATTGGATAAAAGGAAGATGCTGATCTATTTCAACGTGTTCACCTGAAGTCCGCTCCATCGATTGCTGACTAATGAGGACCTCTATCTCTTCCTCTGAGATAAATAGATACTCGGCTAATTCATTCTTTGTCATGACCATACTAGGGCCGGTTGATACGCTGGATGGCTCTGCAGAAGCTGTCTGCACACTTCCATTTCTTGATAAGATGATTGCTGAAGCCAAAATAGAGACGGCAAGAAGGAGAACTGCTCCAGCCATTATAAGAGTATGATTCTTTGTCATCGGACACCCGCTTTTCATTTATTGTAATAATTATCCAATATTCTATCTCCACATACAATGGGTATACGAAAAAACTGCATCCCCAATTGTTAGACATGTCTCACAATTGGGGTACAGTTCAATTACGGTGCTTTAATCAGATACCCTTTTTTATTTCATTAAAGCATACAGCTTCAATAGAGTGAATTCATTAAGCCTGATATCTCAATACAGGTTTACGGGCAGCAAGTGCTTCATCAAGGCGGCTGATGACTGTCGTATGCGGTGCCTCCTGTACGATTTCAGGGTTCTCCTCTGCTTCCTTCGCAATTTGAATCATGGCATCAATAAAACCGTCGAGGGTCTCTTTTGATTCCGTTTCTGTCGGCTCGATCATCATACATTCCTCAACATTGAGCGGGAAGTAGATCGTTGGCGGGTGATAGCCGAAATCAAGGAGCCGTTTGGCAATATCAAGTGCACGGACCCCAAGCTTCTTCTGTCTTCTCGCGCTAAGCACGAACTCATGCTTACAATGCTTATCATAAGGAAGATCATAGTATTCTGCGAGTCTTCTCATCATATAGTTGGCATTTAAAACCGCATATTCCGTTACAGCCTTCAAGCCATCCGGCCCCATTGACCGGATATATGTGTAAGCACGTACATTGATCCCAAAGTTTCCGTAGTATGGCTTCACACGACCAATTGATTGCGGACGGTCATAATCGAGCACATAGCCCTCTTCTTCCTTCACGACCATTGGCTTTGGAAGGAATGGAATCAAATCCTTCTTTACGCCGACAGGTCCAGAGCCAGGTCCGCCCCCTCCATGAGGTCCAGTAAAGGTCTTATGCAAGTTAAGGTGGACTACATCAAAGCCCATATCCCCCGGCCGTGCCTTTGACAAGACGGCATTCAGGTTCGCCCCATCATAATACAGCTTTCCGCCGACACCATGGATGATTTCCGCCATTTCCGTAATTTGCTCCTCAAACAAGCCAAGTGTATTTGGATTTGTCAGCATCAATGCCGCAGTATCCGACCCTACAACCCTCTTTAAGTCCTCAAGGTCAACCAAGCCATCCTCACCAGATTTCACGGTAATGGTCTGCAGACCGGCCACCGTTGCAGAAGCTGGGTTTGTTCCATGTGCGGAATCTGGGACAATGACCTTCACACGGTCGAAATCACCATTTGCTTCATGGAATGCACGAATCATCATTAACCCTGTCCATTCCCCATGAGCGCCTGCCGCAGGCTGAAGAGTTACCTCATCCATACCCGTGATTTCCTTTAAGTGCTGCTGGAGGTCATACATTAATTCCAGTGCCCCTTGTGCGGCTTCAGCCTCCTGCAGGGGATGCACATGAGCGAATCCCGGGAATCGTGCGACGCTTTCATTAATCTTCGGATTATATTTCATCGTGCAGGAGCCGAGTGGATAAAATCCGGAATCCACCCCATGGTTTCTGCGGGAAAGAGCCGTATAATGACGCATGATATCAAGTTCAGACACCTCCGGCAAATTCGGCTCTTCCTCTCGAATGAATTCATTCGGCAGCAATTCTGAGAGGCTTGCCTCTGGGACATCCAATTCCGGCAGGGAATAGCCAATTCGGCCTGGTTTTGTAAGTTCAAATATTAAAGGCTGATCCTGTTTATGCATGGAAATCCCCCAATTCTTTTGCAAATGTATCAATTTCTTCCCGTGTACGCAGCTCTGTTACGGCAACAAGCATACATCCTTCAAGCTCTGGATAATCACGTCCTAGATCATAACCGCCAATAATTCCTTTCTTAAGGAGCAGACGATTCACTTCTTGAACAGATCCATTTACCTTCACGACAAACTCATTAAAGGATGGTCCCTCAAAGGCTATTTCAAGTCCATTTGATTTAAGAGCCTCTTTTGCATAATGAGCCTTCTGGATATTTTGGACAGCCATCTCCTTCACGCCTTGTTTCCCGAGTGCGGTCATCGCAACAGATGCAGCAAGCGCATTTAAGGCTTGGTTGGAGCAAATATTAGAGGTAGCCTTATCCCTTCTGATATGCTGTTCCCGTGCTTGAAGGGTTAAAACGAAGCCTCGCTTGCCTTCTTCATCCACCGTTTGACCGACAAGACGGCCCGGCACCTTCCGCATTAATTTAGTGGTAACGGCAAAGTATCCGCAATGCGGACCGCCAAAGGCTGCAGGGATGCCGAATGGCTGGGCATCGCCAATCACGATATCAGCGCCGAATTTCCCTGGAGGCGTTAATACACCAAGGGATAACGGGTTGCTTGAGACAATCATCATCGCCTTTTGAGCATGAACCAGCTTCTCAACCTCCGCAAGATTTTCAATGCGACCGAAGAAATTCGGATACTGAACAATAAATCCAGCTGTATCTCCGTCTATTTGTTCAGCTAATTTCTCCAAGTCTGTCACGCCATCCTTGCACGGCACAACTTGAAGGTCAATATATTGTCCCTTTGCATAGGTTGCAAGAACAGCACGAGATTCAGGATGAACTGCCTCTGAGACTAGCAGCTTCTTCCTGCGAGTAGACCCAGCGGCAAGCATGGCTGCCTCAGCAAGCGCCGTACCCCCGTCATACATGGAGGAATTGGCTACATCCATACCCGTCAATTCGCAAATCATTGTCTGGAATTCAAAGATAGCCTGCAGCTCTCCTTGCGAAATCTCCGGCTGATAAGGTGTGTAGGCTGTATAAAACTCAGAACGGGAAATGACATGATCAACAATAACCGGCATGTAATGGTCATACACTCCTGCACCAAGGAAGGAGCTATAGCTTTTAAGGTCGGCATTTTTTGCCGCCATTTCAGCTAATTCCTTCAATAGGGCTGACTCTGATTTGGCCGGCTTGATGGCATACTCCCCTTTGAAACGGACATTGGATGGAATATCAGAGAATAGGTCGTCAATTGAATCAACACCAATTGTTTGCAGCATTTCTTTCTCATCTTCGGTAGTCATCGGTAAATAACGGTGGTTCATTTCTGCACTCCTCCTGCTTGCGGACGTTTATAAAATGGGGTTTTGACCACTTTAGCCTTTAATTGCTTGCCGCGAATCTCAACCTTTACTTCTCCATCAAGTGTGGCATATTCACTTTTAATGAGCGCCAAACCAACATTCTTCTTCAAGGTAGGGGATTGGGTGCCTGTCGTGACCTCTCCAATCTGAACACCTCCGGCAATTACCGGATAGCCATGACGCGGGATTCCCCGGTCAATCATCTCGATGCCGACCAGCTTGCGCGGAGCCCCGTTTTCTTTTTGTGCTTTTAATGTTTCTCGACCAATAAAGTCTCCCTTATCAACTTTGACCGTAAAGCCTATTCCTGCTTCTATCGGGGTAATATCCTTCGAAAGCTCCTGTCCGTAAAGCGGCAGTTTAGCCTCAAAACGAAGAGTATCGCGTGCTCCCAGACCGCATGGTATAAGACCGATACGCTCGCCTGCTTTCAGCAGTTCCTTCCAAAGTCCTGCCGCATCCTCGCTTCGGCAGTACAATTCAAAGCCATCCTCCCCTGTATAACCGGTCCTAGAGATCAGCACGTTCATTCCAGCGACCTTCACATCCTCATAAAAGCTGAAGAAGCCTAAGCTTGTTAAATCTGCCTCTGGAGCAAGGGGCTGCAGAACCTCTTCTGCAAGCGGTCCCTGCAAAGCGAGCAGGGCGATTTGTTCAGAAATATTTTCAAGCTCTGCTCCTTCAGTCAAATGGGACGTCAGCCATTCAAAATCTTTGTCAATATTTGAGGCATTCACTACAAGGAGATAGTCATCCTCAGCCTTCTTATAAATAATTAAATCATCGACCGTTCCGCCATCCTCATAGCAGAGAGCTGTGTACTGTGCTTTACCTGCTATCAATTTACTCACATCATTGGTCACCATTTTTTGAAGAAACGGCAGTGAACCTGCTCCCTTGACTGTAAATTCACCCATATGGGAGACATCAAAAAGGCCCGCCTTCGTTCTAACTGCCTCATGCTCATGCTTGATTCCCGAAAATTGCACAGGCAGCTCCCAACCGCCAAAGTCAATCGTCTTTCCGCCGTATTCCCCATATACTGAGATCAGCGGAGTTTGCTTTAACTTCTCCATCCTCTACCTCCCAATGATTCGTATAATCCCTTTTCAATCACAGAAAAAAGGACAGAAACCAGCCCTAATTTTAGGAAATGGTCTCTGTCCTGATACCTGAAAGTTTACCGCATACATCCTGCGTTTCCCCTTTGGTGGCCTCATCTAGTTAAATAGTGAAAGCACTCTCCAGAGTTGCGTCCAGCAAGTGTTCTTTTGCCTGAGAGATTCACGGTCTCAGCCGTTTGCTCCTTCGGCGCCGCAGCCTGCGGTCTCTCCCCTTGCCTTCATTCGCTCATATTTTTATGTAATTGGTTCATACTAAACATCATGCAAAGGGATTAGACTATTATCAAAATAATCTAACAAGATAGTTATATCCTATCATCAAGAGGAACATTGTGGCAAACGTAAACCTCCGCTTGAAGAGGAATTGCCCAAGCTTACTATAAGGAAAGACGGGGTCAGCCATGAGCAATATTCCAGATATTCATTTTGAAGATGGGTGGGAAACAGAGCTTGAAGAGAGAATCAATGAAGATGGACCTTGGTCAAGCTATTCTCTTTTTCGACTTAGCATCGAAGCTGAAAACCAAAATCTAATACCAGATTTCACTGGGTTAATCGGACCGAAGCATCTTTCGGGATTCACTCCTCTCCCCCACCAGCTCGAAGCAGCAACAGAAGTAATCGAGCGCATGAACGGAAAAGCCATCTTAGCCGATGAGGTCGGTCTTGGAAAGACAATAGAGGCAGGGCTTATTTTAAAAGAGTACATGATTCGAGGACTTGCACGAAAAATACTCATCTTAGTTCCTGCTTCCTTGGTCTCTCAATGGGGAACAGAGCTGAATCAAAAATTTCATATTCCAGCCTGCATTTACCGCAAGGGCTATGGGTGGGATGGAGATATTCTCATAACCTCCATTGATACAGCCAAACGGGAGCCACACCGGTCTGCCATTCTTGAACAATCCTATGATTTGGTCATCATTGATGAAGCTCATAAATTAAAAAACAATAAAACCAAAAACTATGAATTTGTTCAAAAAATCCAAAAGAAGTTCTGCCTGCTGCTGACAGCTACGCCTATCCAAAACAAGATTGAGGAAATTTTCTACCTTGTTTCCTTGCTGAAGCCAGGCCATCTTGGCAGTTATACGAGCTTCAATGAGCGATTCTCCGCCAAAAAGCGTTCCTTGAAGGATGATGCCTACCTGAAGGAATTAGTGAACCGAGTCATGATTCGTAATAAACGCCAGGAAACAGGGATTGAATGGACAAGCAGAAAGGTAGAGTCGGTCTTCATTGAATTCTCCGAGAAGGAGAGAGCCCTTTATGATGCAGTCGCCTCCTTCCGTGAGGCTTTGCCGGAGAAAATGAATACCGGCTTCTCCTCCCTGATTCTTCAGCGGGAGGCCTGCAGCAGCCGAGAAGCTGTCTACTTTACGCTTCGCAATATGCTTGAGAAATATCCAGATGCCAGCGAGGCCTATAAGCAGAAGATTCATGAACTGATTGGCAAGGTAGAAGAGGTGAATGTCAACTCGAAGGCTGAAAAAGCATTAGAGCTGATCAAGAATATTAATGATAAGGTCATTATCTTTACAGAATACCGTGCTACTCAGCTGTATTTGCAGTGGTTCCTCAAGCAAAACGGCATTACATCTGTTCCTTTCCGGGGCGGTTTTAAGCGCAGCAAAAAAGACTGGATGAGAGAGCTCTTTCAAAAGCAGGCACAGGTGCTGATTGCGACAGAAGCCGGCGGCGAGGGAATCAATCTGCAATTCTGCCATCACATCATCAATTTCGACCTGCCATGGAATCCTATGCGGCTTGAACAGCGAATCGGGAGGATACATCGCCTCGGCCAGACTGAAGATGTACGCATTTATAACTTTTCCGTCAAAGAAACGGTGGAGGAGCATATTATGAAGATTCTCTATGAGAAGATTCAATTATTTGAACGGGTCGTCGGCGAACTAGATGATATTTTAACAAGGCTCGAGGTCAAAAATCTTGAAGAGCATTTAACTGATATTCTTGCCAAGTCGAAGACTGAGGGAGAAATGAAAATCAAGATGGACAATCTCGCTTCCATGATTGAATTTGCGAAGCGGGTGAAAAAGGAGGAACCTGCAAGTGCAGCAAGTGGAAATCCATAAATTCCTGACAGAATTCTTTCAAGCAAACCATTGTGAAATCACCGAACAGGGACCAGGGCATCTCATCGTCCAATTGACAATCGAGATGGATAAAGAGCTCATGAATAGGCCATTTTACTGGCATTATCTTGAGAAGACCGGGGGAATTCCAAATCCGATGAGCTTAACGCTCATTACTGACCAGGAGCTGGCGCCGGAAGGGCTGAAGGGGGACTTCATTCACTTCGGCTCTCCTAGACTGCATCAAATCTTCACGCTATCGAGGAAGCTTTCACGTCATATCCGGCTTTTTGAGAAAATCCAGGTTTCAAACGGACAAGCCCCCTTATTTCCCTGGCTTTGCCTAAATGTTAACATCTCCTATGAATGTGACCGTAAAAAAGATCAGCTTCATTCCATTGGGCTGAACTTAATCAACGGAACAATCCTAGAGGATTTTTATGACACGGTGCAACGAGTCGACCTTACACCAAAAATACCGGATTATACTTTCACACTTTCACCAATCATCCGCTATCAAAGCGGGATTGGCCGCTTGAAAAGTCATATGCAAATGAAAGTCACTCAGGACAACCATTCCTGGGCAGCTGATGCCATGGAGCGATGGAACAAGGATTTGGCCTTATTAAATCATTTCTATGAAGACAAGCTTGAGGAAGAACGAGAATCCTATGAGGCGGAAAAGGAAGCGCTGAAACTTCAATATGAGCCGCGCATTCATGTTAGAATCATTAACGGTGGATTGTTTTATTTAACAAAGGATGCTATCTAGCTTATAGAGGAGCATGCGGCAAAAGAAAAAAGCCCCTGCGCTGCAGAGGCTTTTCTAATTCCGCTTAAAGAGCATGCCGATTGATAAAGGGATTATGCCAAACCAATGGCTTAATAATGGAGGCCTTGTTCCCTTATGGCTCTTCTTCTGCTCCTTGCGAATTTCCTTTGGCTGATCCATGTAGCTCAGCCATTCGACGGTTAAATATTTTACATAATCATTCGTTTTCATGTGTAATCACCCACCTATCAGTTTCACCAGGTGAGGAATGATTTATACATGACTTTCCGCCAATCGTGACATAATCTCCCCGATAATTTCATCCGGACGCTTGCCTGTTGTATCAATCCGAATATCCGCCGTCATTTCATACAAATCCTTGCGTGCATCATACAGCACTTGAATGCGCTCTGCCTTATTTCCTCCAGCGAGAAGGGGTCTTGTCTGGTCTGATTCCAGTCTTTTCAATATTTCATCTGTGCTGGCCTCAAGCCATACGATGATGCCGTTTCTCTTCATATGTGCCCTATTTTCGCTCCGAAGTACGACTCCGCCTCCGGTCGCGATAACATGGTTATCGGATGGAAGCTGCATAAGTGTCTGCTGTTCCATATCCCTGAAGCCCTGCTCCCCTTCTTCTTCGAAAATACGGGGTATACTTTTCCCTGCATTTTCAACAACGGCGTCATCGCAGTCAGTCACTTGCACCTTCAATTGCTCACCCAATGCTTTTCCGATTGTTGTCTTACCTGTCCCCATGAATCCAATTAAATAGATTGCCTTCATCCGTATTGCTCCTTATAAGTTCTCCGTTCCGCTCAGAACCTTTTTCTTTGACGCTGAGTACATAATCGAGCTTTCGCGCACTGTCTGATCTGTCGTAATCGTTAAAATGATTTGGTATACGCGCTCTCCCTGCGGAATAATCTGATACTTTATTTTCCCATTATAATAGAGCCATTCGCCATTTGTCTCCTTTGAAAGCCCGGAATCAGCGATTCTAATGGCTTCTTTTGTACTAACGGTAAGCAAAAAGGAATAACGAAGTCCATTCATTTGAAGGGCATGGTAATTCACCTCATTCTTAAATGAACCCGCCGCAAGCAGACAGATAACAAATATCACGGTGAAGAATAAGAGGGAGACTGGCAAGAACATCCCTTGCTCATCATAAAGACGGCTCATAGATATAGCGTTTATAGATTTTTTTCTCAAATGTCCCGCCATTCTGCTTTTGAACTCTGACAAGCAGTTCATCGCCTTTGATTTGAAATGAATAATCTTTCACATTTTGCAGAATTACCTCATGTCCCTCTCCTCCAACTCTCCGGCGGATAATGGTCAAATAGGGCTCATATGTCATTTTTTCTGCTCCTATTTGCAGAGAAAGAATTCTAGGGTTTGGTACATTCCATGCGCTTGCCTGTTGAATTTCCCTGTCGAGCTGCCTGATAAAAATAGTCCATTCCATCCTTTCTACCGAATTTTCCTCTGCCTCGTCCCATTTATTCAGCGACAAAAGAGCCGTGGTCATAAATAAGGCTAGCAAAGAGAAAAGTCCTACAGCAAATAGAACCTCAAGCAAGGTAAAGCCCTTATCTCCCTGGTATCCTTTCACATAGTGATTTTTCCTTCTTGCCTGAAGCAGCATAATCCACACAATAGACATCCCCTTTGAGATGAAACGTGTACAAGTCACCGTTCATTCTTCTCTCTCCTGTTATAAGGGGTTCCCCCAAGTATTGAAAAGCCTGTAGGCCTTCAAATAACCGGCCAATCGCTTCTTCCTCTCGCATGAGATCAGCTTTTTGGATAATCATTCCTGTGTAAATTGGTAAAAGAAACCCTGCTGCCAAGAGAATAATGGAGAAGGATAAAAGCCCGTCCAGCATGGCAAAACCTTGATCTCTATATTTCTGTGAAATAAAATCTCCCCCTTCCGAGCTGGAAGATTAGCTTATAGACGGGGATGTTCTCTTCATTGGTGAAATAGATTGTCGTCGGGTTTTGAATATGACCGAGGAAAGTGTACCTAATTGTGATAGGGTCATCTCCTATAAATTTCATGGTTCGGGGCTGGTAGGAAGTAAACAGCGTTCCATACCCATTGGCCACAGCACTGTATTTATTGTCATTTGTTTGAATTCGGAAGGATACATTTATGCGCTTTTCCATCGCAAACATTTGGGCATAATACAAATCTTTCTTCACTTGGCGGATATAGGCATGTCGTTCGTATACTTCAAGCATTTTCGAGCCGACGACACTCCCAACCGCCAGCATAAGAGACAGACAGCTCAGCACAAAAAGGGCTTCTATTAGCGTAAATCCACGTTCAGAACGAATCATTCTTAACTTTTGGCTTCTTCTACACTGCCATCAGCATTAATCACAATATCATTTCCTCCTGGACACGAACCTCCATCCTTTATATATCCTCCACTGATTAATTCTGCTTTTGACGGAGTCTTATTTTCTTTTAATTTATAAGACTGAATCTGTCCTTCTACCATCTTAATATAAGCTTCACAGCCCTTCTTATTGACGGCCTCCTGATTCTTGACAATGCTCGGAACCGTGATAATCAAGAGCACGGAGATCACAAGCATCACAATCATCATTTCAATCAAGGTGAAGCCTCTTTCATTTAACATTTTTTTACCCTTATTCATTGATACACCCTCCTATATGGAATTCATTAGCGAAATCATCGGCATTAAGATTGCCAAGTACAGCAGTATGACCAACAAAGCCACTAGCCCAAACATCAGCGGCTGAATCGTTTTTAATGATTTTTCCGTCATCCCTTCCATTTCCTTCAACACTAAACGACTGTAATACAGCAGTTCTTCCCCGAGAAGACCGTTTTTCTGTCCATGACTGACGATTCGCACAAAGTCTTCCTTAAACACCGGTATCTCCCGGCAAATAAACTCAAGTGCGTCTCCTGCCTTTAATTGGTCCATCATTTGCGCTGCTATCTCCCTGACAAGCTGCTTTGGATCCTCCTTCATCATGAATTCGAGTGCATCCAATACAGACAGTCCTCCTTGCAAAAGGGAGCCCAGCTGGATAGAGAAATAATAGGTAATCGATAATCGTCGGTATTGTCGAATAAAGGGGGTTTTCATAAAGAGAGTTTCCTGTTTCAATTTAGGAAGCTTCTTTAAATAATACTGATGAAGAATGGTTAGGAGAATACAAGCCAAAGCGATCAAGACAGGAGAATAACGGACGAGGCTGGATAAGAATCCAGCTGCCTCCATAAAAGGATTCGTACCTAGATTATAATCCTCATACATTTGTGAAAAGCGGGGAAAGAGATAGGTTGTAAATAGTTGAAGCAAGCCAAAGGTAAATATAAAGAGAAACACTGGATAAATCAATAAATTTTTGAGCTTAGCCCGGTCCTCGCATTTCTTCTGCCAAATACGGCCTGCCTCTTTTAAAGTTGAGGGCAGCTGTCCATTCTGCTCACCATAAGACACAAGTCCAACCAGCTCCTGTTCAAAGGAAAGCCATTCGAGGAAATCGCGAAAGGACCGCCCCTCCTTAAGCAGGTTCATGGAATCCTTTAAATCCTCCTGATTGTTCTTTTTACTATGAAGCATAGAAAATTCAATGCCCTCATAAAGACTAAAACCATTTTCAAGCAAATCTCCCAGTTCCGCCAAGAATCTTGCCTGTTCCCGCCCCTTCCATTTGCGGCTTCGCTCAAGTTTCATGAACCCACCTCTCAAATTCTTTCTCTCTCACAAATCCGTAAGCCACAGCACGTCCAATAATGGAGGGCAAATCCTTATAAGCAAAACCTATTTCCCTTCCTTCAATGGATCCCCAGACTTTCGCAAGCTCTGTACCATAAATCAATTCATGCACACTCACACGATCACGATTTCTTGTCATTAAGCAATAGGGAGAGCAGTCTCCTTCACAGTAAGGACAATCCAATTCTAAAAGACGCTGTGTTGTTACAGCCAGCAGGGTTTGTTTCACCTCTTCTTGGTCAACGCCAAATTCAAGCAAACGCCTTACAGCACCTATACCATCCTTTGCATGCATGGTACTAAGAATCAAATGCCCCGTCAAAGCTGCCCGCACAGCTATCTTTGCCGTTTCCGCATCCCTGATTTCCCCAATCATAATAATATCCGGGTCATGGCGAAGCGCGGCCTTTAACCCGATAGAATAACTGATTCCGGCCTTTTCATTAATCTGGACCTGTATGGCATCCTCTGATTGATGCTCAATCGGATCTTCAAGCGTAATAATATTTCGGTTAATGGCGGTTTTGGCATGGTGGAGCATGGAATAGAGTGTGGTGGTTTTTCCGCTTCCAGTCGGTCCGCAAATCAAGAGCAGACCATGAGAATGACGGAGCATAGAAATGAGTGTGGCTGAAGTTTTTGGAAATAAGGAGATTTCATCAATCGGGAGAGTTTGCAGATTGGGGATGATACGAATGACGAGTGATTCCGCATGAGGAGTAGGAAGAGTAGAAAGTCTGAGCCCAATCCATCTCTTTGCGATAAACATGGTCAAGGCACCTGACTGTGGCCGGCGTTTCTCACCGATGTCCATGCCAGCCATGAACTTGAAATGAGAAACCAGCCGATCCGCTCGTTCTTTTTGATAGCTTCCTCCTGGAAACAGGCGATTGTGAATACGGTAATAGAGATGCGTTTCCTTCCGGCTCGGAACGATATGAATGTCAGATGCCTTAAAGGAAACTGCCTCACTCACAACCTTATCTGCTAAATGATCAATGGACAGCAATAATTCTTTCACCTCCTTCTAATGTCGTATATAGGTAATTAGACATCCCCTTCAAGAATCCTTCTTTTTTCCTAAATCTTTTTTCTGCAACAACATTGTGAAGATGTGAACAAAATTCAACATCGCCTCCTCTGTCACATGATTGCCAAAAACACCAACCATGTCCAAACCACCTCCGTACTATAATAAAAGTAACAATAAGGCTGCGAGGTGGACAGAATGGAACAAACATTGAAAGTGACAAATGTCTTATCAGATCCAACCAGGTATTACATCTATCAATATATTACAAGAAGGCATAAGGATGTATCTGTCATAGAGGTCGCTGAGCTGTTCGATATACACCCAAATGTAGCACGCTTGCATCTGTCAAAGCTTGAGGATGTTCATATGTTAGTTTCCGATACACGAAAAACAGGAAAAGGCGGGCGTCCCCGTCGATTTTACCGGCTCTCCGATGAACTCATCCAATTAAATTTCCCTAACCGAGATTATTTAACATTAGCTAAGATGGCTCTGGAAACGATGATTGAGATGGGAGATGCAGGAAGTGAGGCACTTTATAAGACCGGCGAGAAATTCGGCAAAGACATGGCGTTCCAATATGCGAAAACGATTGATGAGGATCCTCAGAATCTATCATTCGATCATAAGCTCGCCATTTTGAAGGAAGTATCCGATAAGGCCGGCTTTTCACCCGAGTTCGTTATCCCGCCTGACCAGACGGATATTCAGTTCAAGGTATTTAACTGTCCGTTCAAAGAACTAGCTGCAGATCACCAGGAAACTGTATGCGGCGCTCATCATGCGTTCATACGGGGCATGTTCAATGCATTATTCGAATCTGTTAATCTAGATGCTGAAGACAATATGATCAGCGGCTGCTCTGCCTGCACCTATCGTGTTCATACAACCCAATAATATCGCTGTGTCATCCCCAGAATTTTATGATAGTTTACAATCTTTAGCAATATCCTTATAATGTATTTGATGGACTTTATTAGGGGATGGGAGGTTAGCAAATGGACAGAATGTTCAGGGTATGCGGTTTTTGGACTGGCATTATGGCTGTGATGTTCTTTATTGGTGATATGTATACGACATCACTTCTCTTTGTCGGGCAAACTGTATTCTTTGTGATATTGGGGTATTTGAAATTATCTGAAAGAATGTATTTATACGTATTTGGCGCTTACTTAACCGTGTTCTTTGCAGGATTCACGTATTGGACCGTGTTCATGATGACTCCTGGTGCAGCACATTAATAAAGCCAGGAAAAAACCTTGATGGAGACCCATCAAGGTTTTTTTATCCCTTTCGATTGCAGAAGGACACGGAAATAATCACTAATCGACTCGCCCATTATCAGCTGACGAATTTGTCGGTTCCGCCGGCTTTCAGGAGAGAAGGGGTCAAAATCTGCCTGATGGGCAAGCTCGTTTAGAATTTCTCCTTTGATGAGAAACTCTGCCTGCCCTCCCCAAAAAGCTTCCTCTAAACCTAGTGTCTCTCCCTGACTTCGAAGGAGGTCAAATGGGACATTAAATGTAATATCGGCCTCCCCGGGGAAATCGAGAACTGAATCCAATAAGCGGTGATTCCGGTAGGCTCTGAGTGTGCCATTCTTGCGGAGGGGACTGAATTGTTCATCTCTTTCCATCCCATAGTCAATGGTCAGCATATATCCCCGTGTCAATTTATGTACGGCAGTTTCATAACTCTCAATCATTTGCAGCGGGATTTCGACCCGGTTCATATGTAGTGGAATGGACCATTCACGGAGCATACGCTTCATTTTCTCATCACCGATCGTTCTAGCTGCTTCTGTCAGCTCACCTGCCTCATCACTAACACCTGCCTCCAGCCATTCTTGACCATCCCTGACGGCAACCTTCACGGGATGCGCATCAAAAAACTCATTAGAGAAAATTATTCCCTCACAGGAAGGAAGATCAGTGACAGAATGATAGAGCTGAACTCTCGAATCATCACCAACTGCATGCCTAATAGCTGCTTGATGATAGGCACTTCCTTCAACGATACGATAGATCAGCCTATCGCTGTAGAGAGGGTCCTCCTTCTTGAATCCTTTCAGTACATTGGCAGCCATCTGTCCGCTGCCTCCCCCAAGCTCAGCCAGAACCGGCGGTAGTCCTGCCTCCTTCAAGGTTCTGCACAGCCACTTCCCCAGAAATTCACCAAACACAGGCGCCATGGCAGGCGTTGTATAGAAATCGCCCTCACGCCCGATTTTTGACTGTTCCCTCATATAATAGCCTTTGTCTGGATGATAAAGCGCTAAGCTAATGTACTGATCATACGTCAAAAAGGCATCTGGTTTCGCTCGAATCTGATCTAAAATGATTTTCTTCATCATGTCCTCCCATCCATTAAAAGAACGTTACAAAGAAAGCCCCTTAATGAGGAAAGGGGCTTTACTCGTTGAGTTACCATTATTGCAGAAAAGGATTATGGGTCATTTCATCCTCTATAATCGTTTCAGGACCATGACCGGAAAGACAGAGGGTATCCAACGGAAGCTTCATAAGTTTTTGCTGGATGCTGTCTAGTAATTGTGCATGTGAGCCGCCAGGAAGATCGGTTCTCCCAATACTTCCGCGAAACAGGGCATCACCAGAAAAGACGAGTTTTTCTTCCTTATCATAATAGGAAACACTTCCTGGAGAATGTCCTGGTGTATGGAGCACCTCAAAGGTAAAGCCAGCAACTTCAAGCATTCCTTCATTAGTAATCAGCTCATCTGCGGCATTAGCGGTAATCGGTCCCATTTGGAAATATTGCGAGCCGTTTAATGCGGGGTTCTCCAGCCAATCCTCTTCCTTCTGATGAATATAAACCGGTATATCATAATGCTCCCGAATAGGGTTCACAGCTCCAATATGGTCAAAATGCGCATGGGTCAACAGGATAGCTGCAGGCTTCCATCCTTTCTCGCGGATGATTCCAATCAGCTTCTGTGCTTCCTCACCCGGATCAAAGATGACACAGTCTCCGTTTTCCTTCGCATATAAATAACAATTCGTTTGAAGAGGGCCAAGCGGCACTCGTTTCCATGTTTTTTTCACGGTAATTTTTTCCTCCTTACACGTGCCTTTCTCATCTTTCTATTGTACACAAACCCCTCGCCTGGATAAAGGTATTCACGCATGACCAGCAACCTCTCGACAAATGCTACCAAAACCATTAAAATATGGTAGAATGCTATTTTTTGTTAATTATTTTAGGCATTTGATTATTTCCAAAGGGGGAAATAAAAATGGGACTAGTGATCATTTTTGGTTTAGCTGCGATCCTGGGTATCTTCGCCTTAATCAGCGCATTTAAAAACAAGAACTTTCTCGGCGTCTTATTTGCCCTCGGGACGGTAGCAGTATTTGGCTGGTTTTCCGTGATGACCGTACTAAATAACGGCTACCCTACCGGACATTAATCCGTAAAAGAGGAATCGGGTCAAAAGCTCGATTCCTCTTTTACATGATTTCTGCCTGTGATATCCTCTCAATCGTCCGCTTCTCCATATCAATCAAGGAATCGAGCAAATGGCCGTACAAGCAATAGGTTCCCTTTTTATTGCAGGAAATCGGCTCATTATTAACCCGGTCCACTATCCTCGGCGTCTCATTTGTGTTAAGATTCCATTCAATCAGTTCGTAAAGTGTGGAATCCATCCCAGACATCGGCGCCAGAACAAAGACTGTGTTTCCATCCTCCGGCATATCCATATATGGAATGAGATATTCTCCATCCTTTTCAAGGGTAGGTATCCTTATCTCTTGTATCGGTTTTTCAAAATCGCCTTCTAAATAGACCTTTAGCGTCATAGCTTCTTTTTCTTCATCTATTGTTGCTACGATTGTTTTACCGTACTTACTGAAGACCCCGACTGCATCTTCATAAATAACCGTATCTTCCCGTGTCATCATGTCATAGCGATGAACAGGCTCGCCCGCTTCCGCCTTCTCCCCCATATAGGCAATATGGCTGTCGTCAATCCATTGAATAAATGGCTTCGGCAAGGTAAGCTCAGACTCTTCCTTTGTTTCGGCGTTTATCAGCAGGCTGTCGTAGCTCCAATCCTCCTGCAGGGCCATAACTAAGAGCTGATCCTCTGGCTCCATCGTATTATCCCACTCAAAGAGCACGTAGGAGGAGATAATTTCTCGCTTCATTACCTTCCTGCCCTCACGGGTGATGATTTGCAGCGTGGCAGAGTCAGACTTGCTGGAATGGGTAATGGCTATATACTCTCCGCTTGAACTAGCAGAGGCAGACATAATCGCATCGGATGTCCGAAAAAGCTCTATCGGCTTTTCTTCATTGAATTGATGAAGGAATACGGCTTGTCCCTCCTCATCCTGTTCAATCGTGAGAATTTCATCCTCGGAGAGCCAGCCGGCTGTTTCAATCAACTCCTTCTCAGCTACCTTCACAACCGGCTTATTCTCCCTTTCCTTCGTCTCTGCCTTATCTATATGATTCTTGTCATCCTTTGAGCAGGATACAAGCAGAACACTAAATAAAAGGAAGAGGATTATCCAACAAATGCGTACAATTCGATTAACAAACAGCCTGTTTTTTTCCTCTTTCACTCTTCCCTCTCCTCATCTAAACTTCTCATCATTTATCTGCAATCGATTCGTTCCTTCCTTTCAATCGATGTCAGAAAGGTACCCGCCGTTTGCAGCCACCAGTTTTATAAATATATTGAAGCATTCAGCAAATGCTTTGTTTCCTCATAAATCGTCTTGAACTGTGAGAGTGGAAGCGGATTGACTCCTTTACCCAGTTCCAGGGTGAAGCCAGGTCTTTTGTATTCCTGGATGAACCAATCTTTAAAGCCGGCATGGCTGTCCACATACTGAATCGAGGCATAGCTCGTTTTCATCATAAATTCTCTTGCCATAATGGCTGATAGCTGCGGCTCATGTCCATTATAGCCCCAATAGAATTCATGGCCCTGTGTATGCAAGGCTACCACCCGGTCAAAGTTTTCTCTTCTCACAAGATCTGCAAGAGCAATGGCTTCCCTTTGCGTAAGGGGCTTCTTCCCAGGATAATCTCTTGGTCCAGGTCCCCCCTGATATCTCTCATTCATCGTATCCCAATTAGCGGGAAATTGCCTATTTAGGTCAACCCCTTCTATATCAGCTTTCCACCCATGGAAGTCTATTTTTCCGTCATTTAGTTTCACACACTCTTCGGCAATGTCTGCAGGCGGCCCGTCAATGACAAGATCCACCCCGTCTGGATTCGCCATTCCAACAATCGACAGTTCACATTCCTGAAAGAGTTCCAATGCTAAGCAATGCCCTATTCTCGTTCCGTTCGTCAGGGCAACTAAATATTCATTGAGCCATTCCATCAATACAAGACTCGTAATCCACTCATTGGCATGAAGAGATGCATTCATATGGACTTTCTTCTTCCCAATACCAACTCGTATCTCCTTAATTTCCTTCCCGAGGGATGAATGTCCAATGACCGTTACCTTCATAAAAGGGAATATTGTTTGTAAAATATCTAGATCATTCATATATTTGACTGACGAATACGGTTCGGTCGTATCGACAATTCGATGCTTTATCTTAACGGGAATCCTGCTCATTCGTTCTGCAAGAATTCCTTTCTTCTGATTAATTAAATGGATGCGCTCCCTATTGACAGGAGCCAGAAATTCCTCTTTCGGCATCCGTTCCTTCCTTGTCCAATACCCCGGGATTATAATTTCATCACCTGGGGACAGCAGATTGCCTGTTACATGCGGATTGCTCTCGGCCAGGACCGATAATGGGAGAGCAAACAGCACAGATAATCTAGTTAATAGGTCCTGCTCATATATGGTTACTTTCACATCTCCACTCCCTTTCTCCACCATGTTATGAATAACTGGTACGAAAAAGAAGATGCAGAAGAAAAGTCTCCTCTTTTATCCTAACAGGTATTTCAATGTTTGGACACCTATATCATTACATTATTTTTCCACCACCAGCTTTGTCCATTTGAACACCGAAAAAACAAAAAACCCCAGTAATTTACCAGGGCAGTTCTCATCCTTTATTCATAAAATCGGAGAAGATCTCCATAAATAATCCGGTCTGAATAATCCAGCTCCATCTTGGCCTTCTCTGCATATGGCTCACAGGCGTTCGTTTCAATTGGACTTCCTGTCATCTTGCTATAGCAGGTTTCCTTCGTATATACGTACTCATCCGTAATGAAGCTGCCATCGCGCAAAATAGCCATGTTCATCCGGTTTGGCGAAAACAAATCTGTCCCTAATTGAATATGATTAGTCGTATCGATGCCAAGCAGATGCATGACCGTTGGCCTTAGATCAATTTGCCCCGACACATTGGAGAGTGTTTTCCCCTCCTTTTGCCCTGGCAAATGAATGATCAGCGGAACCCGCTGTAATTGTGTTGATTCAAAAGGGGTAATTTCCTTACCCAAATACCGAGCCATCTCCGCATTATGATTCTCAGATATGCCATAATGGTCTCCATAGAGTACGATGACAGTACGGTCATACAAACCCGATTTCTTCAAATCCTCCACAAATAACTTCAACGCTTCGTCCATATAGCGCACTGCCGGGAAATATCGGTTTAACGTCTTGCTGTCAGAATCATACAGATCGATCATCATATCCTCCTCATCAAGCGTGAAGGGGAAATGATTCGTCAGCGTGATAAATTTCGCAAAGAATGGCTCAGGCAGGCTCTTTAGCATTGGCATCGACTGGTTGAAGAAATCAATATCCTTCAATCCCCAATTCACGGAGTTATCATTATTGACCGTGTAGGAAGCCACATCAAAAAACTCATCATAGCCGAAATTTTCATAGATAATATCACGGTTCCAGAAGGTTCTGTCATTCGCATGGAAGACAGCTGAATAATAGCCCTCGTCCTTTAAAATTTCCGGTGTTGCCCGGAAGGTATTTTGTGAATTCGTGAAATACACGGCTCCCCTGCCAATTGGATACAAGGAGTTCTCCGTAATAAATTCTGCATCAGAGGTCTTCCCCTGGCCGGTCTGGTGATAAAAATGATTGAAATAATAGCTTTCTTCAATGAAGTCATTTAGAAAAGGGGTGACTTCTTGTCCATTCATCTTCGCACCAATCGGGAAAGCCTGCAGCGATTCCATTGAGACGTAGATTACATTCTTTCCCTTATAGCGGCCGAACAAGCTCTCAGCAGGCTCCGTTTGCTTTGAATGCACATAATTCTCAATATCAACAAGCTTGCTTCCATCAGCAAGCGCTCGCTGAGCGGAGGATTTGGTTTGTAGGATCAAATCGTATACATGATAGTGATACGTACCGATATTCTTAACGAGGATTTCCCTATCAAAGGTCCTTGTCAGAAGCTGAGGCCGCTCTGCTTCTGAAATCCCTAAACTAAAAAAGGTAACGGCGAAGGCTGTCAAATAGTAAAAACGCCGGGTGGCCTTTGGATAAGGCTGATTCTCTTGTAAGAGGTCTGGCCAATAATGAACCATTGCCAATAACAAAAAGAAGTCAAGAAAATAAAGAAGATCCGTCCAATTAAGCAGTTCGTGTACGCTTGAACCGAGATCGCTCATATTACTTGCTTGAAAAAGGACAGGGAGGGTCAAAAAATCATTGAAGAATCGGAAAAAGACGATGTTGGCAAATAAGATAAAGGATAAGAGAAAGCTTACGGCAAGGATGAACTGATTACGGCGCCGCCCTATAAAAAGGGCAACACCAAAGATAAGCAGCAGGAAGCTAAGGGGATTAATGAACAAGATGAACTCCTGCCGCCAATTCTCAATCTTGATGTCGAAGCTTGTTTTGTATACGATGTATGTCTTCAACCAAAGCAGCCCAATGGCCGTTGTAAGAAGCGGTATTTTCTGCACCTTAAATGATTGGTCCATCTTCATTCCTCCCCTCCTGTCTACTCATTGTTTCTATCCTTAGATTAAACGACAGACGCTCCTCTACTCATTACCATATTGCTTATAAGCTAAACCAGCAGCACCAATTACTCCAGCGTCATTCCCTAAGGATGCACATTCCAGCACGGTTGATTCAGCTACACGTGGAAAGGCGAATTGCTCGTAATATCTTCTTACAGGACCTAATAAAAGCTCTCCAGCCCTTGATACACCGCCCCCGAATACAATTTTGTCCGGATTGAGGCTATTGCCGACATTGGCAGCCGTCAGCCCCAAGTATTTCGCTACCTGATCCAGTACGGCTGAACTTGCTTCATCCTCTTCCTTCACACAATCGAATACGTCCTTGGCTGTAATGATGCCTTGTTCGTGATAGCGTTTGGCAATCTGCGATTCCGGATTCTTATTAATTTCCTCCAAAGCAAGCCGAACAATACCTGTTGCCGATGCAATCGTTTCAATACAGCCTGTCTTCCCGCAATTACATGGAGCTCCTCCTTCCGGAATGACAGTGATATGCCCTAGTTCTCCCCCTGCTCCACTTACACCGTGAACCAGTTCCTGATTGGCAATAATCCCACCGCCAACACCAGTGCCAAGCGTAATGCAAACAAGATCATTTGTCCCTTCTCCGGTCCCTTTCCAAAATTCCCCGTAAGAAGCCATATTTGCATCATTATCCACCACAACAGGAATACCAAGCGCATCCTCGAGAAGAGATTTAAGCGGATAATCACGCCAGCCAATATTAACGGCTACATAAATGGAGCCGGTTTCAAAATCAACCGGACCCGGCGCTCCCATTCCCGCTGCAATCAAGACTGCATTTGGCCACGCTTTTAGCGTTTCCTTCACTGAGCTGGCAATCTCCGTTACGATATGCATCCCATTATCAAGCAGGTTGGTTGGTATCTCCCACTTATGTATCACTGTTCCCTCTTGTTCCACAAATGCTAGTTTTACGGTTGTTCCGCCTAAATCAATTCCTAAAAGCCACTCTTTTTTCTCCATCTCTTTCACCCTTTCTTTTGTTTATCTTTCTCTGAAGCGATTTCATGCTTTAAAATCAGAAGGGCTGTTTGATATTCTTTCGTTTCCATTAGCTTCGAACGATATAGCTCACGTACCTCAAACTCCATCATCTCCAAGTCAGCCAAACGGTCCCCCATATATATGTAGCTTCCAAATCTTTTTAAATATTGCTGAATATCATAAACCGTTCTCATCTTAAACTCCTACCTTCCTGGCTCTTACGCTTTAAGTATAGCTGAATTTCTTTCGTTCCCTCAACCTTCTTTTTGATTGTCCATAGACCCTGTCTCTTAGAAATAGCATATCCCATTGGACTAGCTCATATATTTCCAAGGAGAGCCCCGTATCGATATTTTGACTAATAAGCAAGGAGTGAGCTTCTGTTGACTAAAGCCATTTACCATATAGGGATCATTGTTCTGATCATACTTGCCATAGGTGTATTGTGGAAGACATATATGAAACCAAATACGGAACAGACCCTTCAGTTCTTCCCATTAAATGACGAGGCCAAATTCAGCGAGGCAAATACATCCTTAACCTTAAAGGAGCCTGACAAGAACAAAAATAAGTATGAGGTCATCCTCCATGTCAGCTCCGTGTTACATCAAACTGCCTATCTGCGCCAGGATATGTCTCTCCTCTTTCAGAATGGACGACTCAATGATTTTTTAAGAGGCTGGAAACAGGATGTTAGTTCGATGGACCAAAAACTAACTGCCCAGGGCTATGAATCCTCCTTATTTGAGGCAGTAACGATTCATTACGCTGAAATACATGATCAAGATGACATCCCGACAAGCACCTTTAAAACGACGGATGCCTCCCTTTATGTTATATCCTCTCGTTTTGGACCGATAAAGTCATTTCAGGTTCCTGAAAATGAAGAACAAAAGGATTGGGCTTTTACTCTTCGTTCCGTAACGAATTCAAGGCTCACAAAGGTGTTAGACCGCTATATTGATCAGGCTCATATCGATTTGTCAAATTATACTGTCATGCCTATTACAGAGCTGGCAGCTAAGAAGGATACCCTCCTGTCTGATTATACCGAGCAGGAACAACGGGCGATTATCGAGAAGCTATGGGAAGCTTTATACTCCATCTATATTTCAGGCATAAAAAAACAGGATGGCACCATCATTAATCCGGTTGACAGTACCATCCCGCTCATTTTAAGGGAAAAACAGAGCCGGCGGTTAATCCTGCTTATACAGGATAAGACCGGCAATCTGCATGAATTTTATCAACAGCTTCCATCATGAGGACTGACTTTGCTTTATTCGCTCAAGCACCTCTTGAAAGTCTTTATTATCTGGATCTTGCTCCAAAGCCTTCTCTATATACTCTCTTGCAAGGTCCAGGTCCTGTCTTTGCCAGTAAATCAGCCCTAGGTCATAGTATGCCTCTGGAAAATCAGGACGCTGCTCAATAGCTGTCAAGAAATGCTCCTCCGCTTTATCAAGATCTCCGTTTCGAAACTCCAGATATCCCGCAAAAAAGTACGCTTCTGGATAATTATCTCCATCGAGGTATTTTTGCACGGCCTCATAGGCCTTTTCATCATCTTCTTGGCTGATGTATTCCTGAGCCAGCCCCATATCCATTTCATATGTACCATTCGCTCCTGCTGTAAAGCCATAAAAGAGCAGCCCAGCCGTCAGAAGAGCCGTACCGAGGAAGGAGACAATCTGCCATACCGGCTTTCCTTTATTCGGGAGACCAACAATTGCCGCAGCCAGGAATCCTCCTACCAGCCCGCCAATATGTCCAGCACTGTCAATCGCAGAGGCTGAGAAGGTGATCACTAAGTTGATGAGGAGAATAATGATAACATTCCAGCCCATCGTCCGGAAAAATAAATTTGGATAGACAATCCCGAAGAATAAAAGGGCTCCTAGCAAGCCGAAAATAGCCCCGCTCGCCCCTGCTGAAATATTTGGAACAAGCAAAAAACTCAAAAGCGTTCCGGCAAACCCCGCAAAGAAATAAATCATAAAGAAACGGGCGCTGCCATAAATCCGTTCCACAATGATCCCAACAAAATATAAACTCAATGTGTTAAGGGCCAGGTGCGTAAAGCCAATATGCAAAAAGATTGGCGTAAAGAAACGCCACCACTCCCCTGTCATGATTAGCGGATTATACTTGGCGCCAAATTCAATTAAGGTTTGGGTATTGGTGCTTCCGCCTTTCATTTCCAAGATGAAGAAAACAATGACTTGAATGGCCATCAGCAAATAGGTTAAGATCGGTTTTCCCTTCTGGAATACTGCTTCATCCTTTTTGACCTTCTGATACGAGGCTGTTAAGGCACTCTGCTTCAGTTCCTCAATCTCACTCTCCTCAATCTCCTCGCTCTGTCTATTCACTCCTTCAAGCGGATAGGGCAGGAAGTGTCTGAGCTCCTCCAATGATTCCTCTAAAGCAGATGTTTGGAATACGAGTGATTCAGCGTGCACACGGCGAAACTCCGGTTCTTCATACCCTTTTACAATCTCCGAATAATCGTCCACAGGTGCATAGGTACTGATATAGACGGTCTTAACCGTAACCGCTTTCTTTCCGAGAAATCTGCGTACCTTCTCCCCATTGTGAATGGCCATATGCTGGTCCTTCTTCAGATTATTTGCCCATCCCAGGTCACCGAGCTTCAAACGGATGATATCAGAATCTGTGTTTGAATCTGATGCAAGCCAGATTTCTGTTTGATCATCAGAAGCAGACACAAACCGATAGCCGTATTGCTTAATAAGCTGGTTAATAAAAAACCAATATAAATACTCCTCTTTCAAACTCAATCACTTTCCCTACTTTCTCTCTCCCAAAAATACCTCTTTATTTTACCACTCTTTATGTCGGGTGAATATTCCTATTGGCTCTCAGCCGGCCACTCATCATCCCGACGCTTAAAAATCGGCAGCTCAAGTAAAACAGCGAGCAGCATATCCCGCATGATGGTACTTTTGAAAAAGGATTTTCTCTTTTGATAAACTATATACCCAACTGATGCCATGCTTAAGATAATCAAAAATCTTTTCATAAAAAAATCCCTCCTGTGTTTCCACATAGTATGGGCACAGGAGAGACTTTTATGCTGTTCGGAATTATTTTTCAGCTAGGATTTTGGCAAGGACAGGGTCCATTGTATCCTTCAATACTTTGACGGAATGAGAAAACTTAGCTTGCTCATCATCAGACAATTTCAACTCAAGTATATCAGCCACACCGTTACGGTTAACAACTGACGGTACACCAACATAAACATCCTTCTCATTATATTCCCCATCAAGGTACGTAGATACAGTCAGAATGCTGTTCTCATCTTGCAGGATTGCCTTCGTAATACGCACAAGGCCCATAGCGATGCCATAGAAGGTAGCTCCCTTACGGTTGATGATTTCATAGGCAGCATCACGCACATTTGTGAAGATTCCATCAAGATCTTCCATGGATTTACCAGGGGAATTCTCAATTAGTTCTGTGATGTTCTTACCGCCGACGTTCGCATGGCTCCATACAGGAAGCTCTGTATCGCCGTGTTCACCGATAATATAGGCATGCACATTGCGCGGGTCCACTTCAAAATAATCACTAAGCATGAAGCGTACACGGCCAGTATCAAGAATCGTACCGGAGCCAATAACACGGTGCTTCGGAAGACCAGAGAATTTCCATGTTGCATAAGTCAAAATATCAACTGGGTTGGCCGCAACTAGGAAGATACCGTCAAATCCGCTTGCCATAATTTCTTTGATGATGCCATGGAAGATCTTCATATTCTTCTCTACAAGGTCAAGACGTGTTTCACCAGGCTTTTGGTTTGCGCCGGCAGTCAGGACAACTACATCAGCATCCTTACAATCGGAATAATCACCAAGTCTGAATTTCGTTCTGTGAGGAGCAAATGGAGTACCATGGTTAAGGTCCATTACATCTCCCTCTGCTTTGTCTCTATTCAAATCAATCATGATAAACTCTTCCGCCACACCTTGGTTCAACATAGCGAAAGCATAGCTGCTCCCTACAAATCCAGTACCAACAAGAACTACGCGATTAATATCTTTTTTTGTCATGTTTTTTACCACCTTTTCTGCAAATACAATACTGCTTCTTTATTATGTGATATACCATGAAGTTATTATGCAAAGAAAGCTGACAATTAGAATAGAGGAGATATTGACAGCTTCATTGTTGAACCAGGAAACACCGCTCGTATGATTAGTACCTTGTCCGCAGTGTTCCTTTCGTTCTGTCAGGACTCCGCAAGCGGGACATCGATATTCCACTTGCACAAATGCACCGAGCAGCGTATCAGCTGCTGAGCCAAGGAATCCGTATACACTAATCATTAGAAAAACAGGTAAAGAAAGATCAAACAAGAGGACTGCAGCCGAGGAAATGAAAATGGCTCCAGCGGCAGATGCGGCAGTCCCAAAAATGGAGACCGCTCCAGATGTGCCAGGTGTACATCTTTTGAGGTTTGTAATCTTGACAGGGGCTCCCTTACTCAATACCCCAAGCTCTGAAGCCCATGTATCTGCGGCAGCCGCAGCAATCGAAACAACAAAGGCATACAGAAATATTTCATTGAATGTAGTGGCATATGCCAAGGAAAAGCCCGATGGGACTCCCCCATTGGCGGCAACTTGTGCCCAATTCCGTCGGCTCGTATTGGCAAGCCTTTCTTCCGCCATTTTCTTCCGATGCTTTTTGTAGCTGGAGAAAAAGCTGGACGAAGCAAAAAATAAACCTAAAATCACAAAACCTTGCCAGCCTGTTCCTATAAGCACACAAAATCCAACAAGGCAGGCGGCAAGCGCCCCTGATTGAGACAGAAGTCTCTCCTTAAAGGCAAGATAAGCCCCTGCAGAGGTGATCAGCAGATAAATGAACACATTAATCACAATGATGCATGCCCCTTTCAGTCAGGAGCCAGTCGACCGGCACATCAAACGATTCAACCGGTAGATAATCAGTCACCTGCTCAGAAAAGGCGATGGAAACCGTTACGCCTGAATAGGCTGAGAGAAACCGGTCATAATATCCACCGCCAAACCCCAGCCTATAACCTTTTGGCGTGAATGCCAGCCCCGGTACAATCATCAATCCGATGTCTGCCGGATTGACTTTCTTTGCTTTATCAGGATTGGGCTCAAGGAGTCCATTATAGACGGTTTCAAGCTCCATTCCTTCTTCATATAGGTAGAAGTCCATCTCTCGTGTCTTCGGCCTGCATTTCGGAATGGCGATCTGCTTTCCGTCTGCCCATCCTCTTTCAATGATTGCATTTGTGTCGATCTCTGGATAACGCGCTAATGTAATAGCAATTATATATTGTTCTTTCCATAGGGCATGATTGACCAAAGAATCCGTTATATGATATGTATTCTTGCTGCGTTTATCCTTCGGGTAATCAGCCAATAGATTCAGACATTCAGTTCGTAATCTATTTTTTGACATTCCCTTTTCCTCACAATCTTTCTATATTATCCCATAAAAAAAAGCAACAGGAGGTAGCTCCTGTTGCTTATTTTGTTTCGCGGTGCGTAGTAGTACGCTTTTCTCTTGAGCAGTATTTTTTTAGCTCAAGGCGATCAGGGTTATTACGTTTATTTTTTGTGCTGATATAATTACGCTCACCGCACTCTGTGCAAGCTAATGTAATGTTTACACGCATGTGAGTCCCTCCAGTTCATTCATAACTTCATTTGATACGACTTTTCTATAATACCACCTTTTAGTGATAAATGCTAGTCTGTTTTTTGACAAGATAATCAAGAAGCATAGCTTCCTCTTTTGTCTTCCCGCTGACAGTCCAATTTGAGAGCTTTGAAACCTCTCCAGGACGAAGGATTCGGTGGTACATAGTTGCACAAATGACATATCCGCGTGCTAGCGGAGAAGGCAGAATGGTGCCTCTTTGCATAGCCTCAAATACTGCCTTCCTGTTCCGCTGCTCCATAATGGATATAGTGGCCCGGTCATGACCGTTCAAAAGGACAATATGATCATCTTCATAAAAATAAACAAGTGCATCAGCAGGACTATAAAAGCAGGCTGACACATGACTTGTCCTCTCCGTCACGAAAAAGACCTTAAAGGATATTTCATCAGGAGAATCGTTCTTGCATATAACATCTATTCGATCAGATTGTTTATGATGTTCCATTTGAATACCAATTGAAAGGTTGCCATGATCCGTACCGGGCTCCCGCCATAAATAAGGAACAATCCCTCCTGGTGTCGCCTCTGATAACCTCTTATAGCTGCGTGCACGATCCTCTGTAATTTTTAGTCTCCCTAATTTATCCAAGCGGTACTCCCCTCCCGAATGATTACTATATTCTTCCATTAAATCCTATCATCCGGTAGGCACATTGACAATAAACGCATATTGTCGAACATTGATTTTCGTTCCCCAAAAAATTCTATGCCTAATGCATTGTGCTCTACATAAGCAAAACAATGTCAAATTCTTGGAAATGACCGTTAAATAGGGACAATCTTGGCAATTGCATCCCAGATTTTCCGATTACCATCAATGGATTCGTGTCCAGCATCAATGACATCTGTTTTTTCCAGCACCAGATTTATCGCCTGCTCAAGCTTATCTGGCATAGGAATCTTCTTTATGGCTTCTGCTGCTTGTTCAGGAAAAACATGCCCATATATCTCTGCAGCAAGAGAAACTGTGGTGATTGGGAGGGCATAATGATAATGCCGTTTATGATCCTCTAAGGTTAATTCCGCAATTTGAGTAGATGCCTTAGGCTTAAGAACAGCTCTTTTCAGCGCATCATTATTATCAATATGAATGGCTTTCTCACTTAGAAAATAACTGATTTCTTCATCATTAATCTTTATTGTTTTTCGTTCTTGCATGGTCCATCTTCCCTTCAAACAGTCGTTTTGTTTCCTTTATCCTTGGACATCCTTTTTCAAACCATCTCCATTTACGGAACATATTCCCTTTCCTTTCTCCCTTCTGATTTGAGATACTACAATCTATAAAGGATTTTTCTATTTTGGAGGATATAACAATGAAAGAAACAAATATAAAAGAAATACGGAAGCATATCCTGCTCAGCTCACCCATTGAGCAGGTCTGGAAGGCAGTCTCCACCTCTGATGGACTGGCCTCCTGGTGGATGGAAAACACGCTTGATAAGAGCGCAGGGGAGAATTTCCTTCTCCATACCGACCATTTTGGCGATTCACCCTGCCGCGTGACAGAATGGGTACCAAATGAGCTCTTCGCCTTTGATTGGGGAAAGGATTGGCATTTACGTTTTGAATTAAAGGAACTATCTCCAGCACAAACAGAGCTAATTGTTATTCATTCCGGCTGGGACCCAGAGAAAACGACAGAATTCGGACAGCCTCACCCCGTGGTTTATTCCATTATGGATGAGGGATGGGAAGCACTTATTCATCAAAAATTACCATCAGTCTTATAAAATCAAAATCCCCCATACTGCACCGCATCTGCATGTGCTGTATGGGGGATTTTTCATTTAGCTGTTATCAGTCATTTAAGTGATAGCGCCTTCCCTTAGCCATGTACAAAATCTCTTCAGCCAGATTCGTAATGTGATCGCCTGCCCGTTCATAATGACGAACAAGGAATAATAGCTGAGAGTTTTGATGATGTTTATCTGTTCCTTTTGGCGATACACTTAAGATAGACTGTATGACCTGTCCATATAGCTCATCCAGCCGGTCATCAAGCTCTGCCAGCTCCTTAGCCATTGCCAGGTTTTCCTCTTTATAGGACTCTTTAAACATCGTCATCATCCGCAAACAGATTCCATGCATTTCTGCCACGCCATCATTCTGGAATGGAAGCTCTTCCTTTGCTAAACGAATAGCCGTCTTCGCAATATTCTTCGCATAATCTCCAACACGTTCAATTTCAGATGAAATCTTAATCGCGGAGATGATGTGACGAAGATCGGAAGCAACAGGCTGCTGCTTAGCAATCATTAAGATTGCTGATTCTTCGATTTCTTCTTCAAGCTTGTCAATCCGCTTATCCTCGTCTAGTACGGATAGGGCAAGATCAATATCTTTATCCAAAAGTGCTTTATAGGCTTTATCAAGTGCTGTAACAGCCATATCGCCCATTCGTACCACATTGACCTTTAATTCCTGAAGCTCACCCTCGAATTTTTCTCTGACTACCATTCCTATCTTCTCCCTTCACCAAATAATTCCTTAGCCGAAACGTCCTGTAATATAATCCTCCGTCCGCTTATCCTTTGGCGTGGAGAATATTTTGTCGGTTTCGTCAAACTCAATGACTTCCCCGCTCAAGAAAAAGGCTGTCTTATCAGATATGCGCGCAGCCTGCTGCATATTATGAGTGACAATGATGATGCTGAATTTCTCTTTCAGCTCTTGAACAAGCTCCTCAACCTTCAAGGTGGAGATTGGATCAAGTGCTGATGTCGGCTCATCCATTAAGATGACATCCGGTGAAACTGCCAGACAGCGCGCAAGACATATACGCTGCTGCTGCCCGCCTGATAGGCCATAGGCATTTTCATGAAGACGGTCCTTCACTTCATCCCAGATAGCGGCACCGCGCAAGCTTTTTTCCACGATTTCGTCCAATTCCTTTTTATTTCTTACACCATGAATTTTTGGTCCATAGGCGACATTTTCATAAATGGACTTTGGAAAAGGGTTCGGCTTCTGGAAAACCATGCCCACTCTTTTACGCAGCTCCTCTACCTGATAATTCTTGTCGAAAATATTGTTGCCTCTATAGAGAATTTCCCCTGTTGTCTTGACACTTGGAATCAATTCAATCATGCGATTCAAAACTTTTATATAAGTGGATTTACCACAGCCGGAAGGTCCAATAATGGCCGTAACCTCATTTTCTTCAATTGGCAGATTAATATCTTTCAAGGCATGATTATCTCCATACCATAGATTTAGATTTCTCGTATCATAAACAAGCTTTTTATCCTTGCTTGATTGTTCTGTTTGCATGACCTGCACCTTTCCCTTTTCCTGCATTTTTTCTTTCAGTTCAATCATGTCATTGCCCCCTATCGATTCCATAGACTATCGAGCGTTAAGCTGCTGCTTGCGGCTTTTTCTTTTTCTTCTTCCCTTTACCGCCTTCGAAATGCTTTTGCAACAGAGCTGCGAATAAGCGTGCGAGTAAATTAAAGATCAAGACCATGATGATGAGTACGGCAGCTGATTTCATCGCAATTGCCTGAGCATCCGGCACAATCCCCTCTGAATTTAATTTCCAGATATGAACAGCCAATGTTTCTGCCGGCCTGAAAATATTGAATGGGTTCACAGGACTGCTTAAGTCTGCGGCTGTATTTAAGATGGGGGTCGTTAAGCCTGCTGTATAAATCAAAGCTGCCGCTTCCCCAAAAATACGGCCCGCCGCTAAGATAACCCCTGTAATAATTTGCGGCATCGCTGTCGGCAGGGCAATCTTCACGATCGTCTGCCATCTTGTTGCCCCGACACCAAGACTAGCTTCCTTCACACTATCCGGTACATCCAAGAGCGCCCCTTCACTGACACGCGCCAAACTCGGCAGGTTCAGAATGGTAATGGCCAATGCACCGCCGATAATGGTATATCCCCATCCGGTTGCCGTTACGAACACAAGCAATCCGAATAATCCAACCACAATAGAAGGAAGAGACGCCATCGTATCAATGCATAAACGGATAAAGTTCAAAAACTTCCCTGGTTTTGCGTATTCCGCCAAATAAATACCTGCCCCTAGACCAAGAGGAACAGAAATAATCAATGTAATGATGAGCATGTAGAAGGAATTAAATAATTGATACCCTATTCCCCCGCCAGCTTCCAGATTGCTCGATCTTCCCGTCAGGAAGGAGGGGTCCCAAAATCCCCAGCCTCTTTTCAGTATTTCAAAAACGAGAAATCCAAGGAGAATGATAATAAAGATGGCTATGATGTAGAAAATCCCTGTCCAAATCTTATTAACTGTTCGCGAATTCATCATTTTGTCCCACCTCTATTCCCAATAAAACGAATAATCATAATAAACAAGAATGACATAACCAATAGGATCAGGGCTAAGCTCCAAAGAGCGTTATTCCATGCTGTCCCGTTTAATGTATTAGACATATCCATTGTCAAAATCCCTGTTAAAGTGGCCGTTGGGTCCGTAATGGCTTCTGGCAGCTTAATCGTGTTCCCGATAACCATTTGAACGGCAAGCGCCTCACCAAATGCACGTGCGAGCCCAAGGACAATCCCTGTTAATACCCCTTTCTTCGCAGCTGGTATCACCACACGGCTGATTGCCTGCCATCTTGTAGAGCCAAGGCCGTAAGAAGCTTCCAGCAATTGCGGCGGCACTCCTCTTAAAGCATCAGAGGCCAGGGAGGCAATTGTCGGGAGAATCATGATGCTGAGGACGATAGTCCCCGCCAGCAAACTAAAACCGACTCCGCCAAATGAGTCTCTTAGGAACGGCACAAGAATGGTCACCCCTAATAACCCATAAACAACGGAAGGAATTCCTACCAATAACTCCAATACAGGCCGTAAAACCTTTTCTCCAAACTTAGGAGATATATAATTCATAAAAATAGCTAAAGCAATGGCAATCGGGGCACTGATTAACACAGCTCCCATTGATACGAGCGTGGATCCAGCAATGAAAATCAATGCTCCATAATGCCCGTCATTCGGGCTCCAATTTGTTGAACTGATCATTTCCCATAGTGAAATGCCGCTCACAGTAAATGACTGAATTCCTTTACCAGTTATGAATACGATGATTGCCAATGTGGTTAGTACAATCACGAACCCGCATAAAGTAACAAGGATTCGGCCTATATATTCACTTTTCCAGTAGTTTATCGACTTATGGCCTTTCATCCTAATCTGCTCCTCTCCAATTAAACACGGTAACAGGACTGGCAAAAACGACCAGTCCCCTCGCATTTTTTACCTATGAGTTATTCCAATTCAGACATTGGAATATAGCCCATTTCATCAACCTTACCGGCAAAATCATCACTTATCATGAAATCGATGAATGCTTTGACAGCTCCCTCTGGTTCCCCTTTTGTGACCATGTATTCATAAGACCAGAAAGGATAGCTTCCATTTGCTACATCTTCAGTTGTCGGTTCTGCACCATCAATGGTGACTGTTTTCAATGTTGTTTCTTTGCCCTCAACTAAATAGCTCATGGCCAAATAGCTGATGGAACCGGATGTGGAATTGATAGAATTTTCAACAGCCCCGTTAGAATCTTGGTTTGTACCGATACTGTCATCAATCTTCACATCTTGCATGATTGTTTGTTCAAATGTTGTACGTGTGCCGGAAGAAGCAGGTCTATTGACGACATTGATTTCCAAATCCGCTCCGCCGACTTCCTTCCAGTTCTTGATCTTGCCAGAGAAGATTCCTTGAATCTGTTCAATTGTCAGGTCTTTAACGGTTACATCTTTATTTACAACGATTCCAAAGGCAATGCCGGATACTTTATTGTCAACTATTTCACCGGCAAGCTTTTCATCTTCCAATTTATCTGCTGAAGGAACGTCAGAGTTACCAATGTTAACGGCTCCGCTAGCTACTTGATTAATGCCGGTACCACTGCCTCCGCCCTGCACGCTCACGGACACATTAGGATTATTGGCCATGAATTCATTTGCAGCCTCATCAGCCAAAGGCTGCAAGGCCGTTGAACCAGCTGCTGTGATCATACCGGATATTTCTTCTCCGTTTGCACCGGAGGAACCACCATTATTCGATTCACTATCGCTTCCGCATGCTGCAAGTACTCCGCTCATCAGTACTAGCACCATGAAGAAAGATGCCTTTTTCCATTTCATAAACATAACCAAAGACCTCCCGTTTGCTTGATTGTTTTCATTTACCGCTTACAGTCTCTATATTAAACAAGCAATTTAAACCAGGCATTAATCAAATGTAAAGGTTATGTAAATATTTATTATTGTTTGTAAATTGAAAATAGATGATTCAGATCCTGTTATCATCGTGCTCCGTTCATATTTAGAGGGACAAAAATGTAAAAGGAGGTTGGGACATAACTAAATTTGCAGTGTCGAAAACCGACTATTGCATTGAAATTTTTTAACCTAAAGGCTTAGCTAATCTAAAGGGTTGATTTTCGTTGCAGGCTGGCGAAACCCAGCGGCGGTCTGGGAGCCTCCACGAGTGCTTAGGCACATCTGCGGAGTCACCCCTGTCCGCTAATCTAAGCAAGGAGTAACGGCGGCATTCTCCTATCCATATTCACCTTTAACAGAGCTAAACAAAAAAAGCCGAACTATTTTAAATTACACTTTAAAATAGTTCAGCTTTTAAGTTATTGGACACCTTTTGTCCTATCCTCTTCAAGAGGGGCATACATAAGTGTCCAATTTGCTTATTTATGTGTTCTTTTATTCATCATCATTTGAATCTGATTTCTTTTTAGTGCCGGCTCTCTCAGCCTTCAGGTCAAAGTATTTCTCGTAAACCGATTTCGCAATCTCCAGATTCATTTTGTGACCGGTGCTTTGATAAGCCCATGGCACAACAACACTGATGGCTATCTCTGGATTATCTGCCGGTGCATACGACACAAAGGTAATATTATACGTTTCCGGCTGCACCGTACCGATTTCCCACTTAGGCCCGTCATAGAAAGCCTCAGCCGTACCTGTTTTCCCTGCTGGTTTATATGCAGCACCACTGAAATAGGAATAAGCTGTACCGCCCGGCGTTTGTGTAACCTGCCTAAAGCCTTCTTGAACGCGTTTAATCCAAGATTGCTTCATCGGCAAAGTATTCAGCACTTCCGTTTGGACCTCTTTAACGACCTTGCCTAGTGCATCATCCTCGTCTGATGGTTCTCGAACCTCTTTTAGAAGATGGAGTTTCACCCTATTCCCACCATTAGCAATAGTGGATACATATTGGTTAAGCTGCATCGGTGTATACGTATCATATTGTCCAATGGCAAAGTCCATTAATAGACCGGCATTTTGAGTAATGCCTTTATAGCCGGCAACCTCTCCAGGAAGATCAAGTCCAGTCTTTACACCAAGACCGAATTGATTATAGTAACTTCGCATAGTAGAGAAAGCAGAATCTTTTACACTAAGGGATCCTCCCTCAACGTAATTGCCGCCGCCAAGCATAATAGCCGTTTTGAACATGTATACGTTTGAAGAAACGCGTAAGGCATCAATGTCTGTTATATTACCAAAGGTTTTCCAGGATTTCTTCACTGGCGTTCCCTTAATCTTCATCGGAGCATCAAGGATTACCTGACCCGGTGAAATGGCTCCTGTCTGGTAGCCTGTCAAGATGGTCGCACCTTTGACAGAGGAGCCCATCGCATAGGAAGAGGTGAAGGTGCCAAGCGCATGGTCCGTCATCTTCATCTTTCCTGTTTCTTCATCCCTTGAATACTTCTTGCCAGCCATTGTCAAAAGCTCGCCCGTTTTCGGGTCAGAGACAACAACATAGGCACGGTCCAAGTATTTCGTATCTCCTGTACCCGTCTTTGCCTTCAATTGCTTTTCAATAATTTCCTCTGTGGCCATTTGCAAGTCCATATCAATGGTTAGGATTAAATCATTTCCGCGCTGGCCTTCTGTAATAATCTCGGTGCTGACTATATTGCCGGATGTATCCGTCACATTGCGGATTCTTTCTTGCTGTCCGCGCAATACTTCTTCATACTGCTGTTCTAAGTATGAGGTGCCCACACGATCATTACGGCTGTATCCCCGGGCCAAATAATAGTTTGCTTTATCGGATGGCAGCCCTTCACTAGAAGTGGATACTTTCCCCAGCACTGATTTGAGCGTACTTCCGTAAGCATATTTCCTTTCCCAGTCTGTTGTTGTATCAACACCAGGAAGGTTTTCGATATGTTCATTAACCCGCGCCACTTCTTCATAAGTGGTCTCATTATTCTTAACGATTTGCGGAGATAGGTAGTATCCTGAGATAAAGCGGCTGTAAATGGCCAATACTTCCAGCTCATCCTCAGAGAAGTCAATATCATCCTCTGTTATCCGATCAAGCTGCATTTGATAGATTTCATCATCCGTTAATTTGCCGTCATTCAGCTTCTTATATTCTGCTTCAGTAATTTTATTCTTGGCTTCTGTTGGATTCAAGAGGATCCAGAAGTCCTTCTTGTCCCGCTCACGAACCTTATCTGTATTCACTTCAATTAATTGAGCCAATTTCTCGGCTGTCTCTAGCATCTCTTCTGTTGATGTTTTCTGGGTACGTGTATATGTGATTGCATAAAGCGGCTGATTATCCACGATAATCTGTCCATTGCGATCAAAGATTTTTCCCCGTGGAACAGAGTTTTGAACCGTCACTTCCTCGGTTTTCTCAATTTCCCGTTTGTAATCATCCCCATAGACAATCTGTACGATTCCCAGTCTAAGAATTAGCGCAGAGAAAAGTAAAAACACAACGAATATTAATATATTCAGACGAAGAGGTAGTTGTTTTTTCTTTTTTTTCTTTCTGACTTTCACTGTCTCCATCCCTTCATAGTTGCATTTCCTTTCATTTTATTATCAATTTATACAGATTAACAGAAGTAAAAGATTCCAGTCAATCAATATTTCTTACAGTCACTTTCCTCATAAATAAGTAAACGAATACATGCCCAGCCCCTGCTCCAAGAAGGAGAATTTTGATGCCTGTTTGCTCTGGAGTCAGCAAAATCAATGCCATGAATACCAAAATGGAGGTCGCTCTGCCAGCATTCAAGTACAGCTCCCGGATGACAATATACTCCACTCTATATAATGCCGCCTCCCTAGCCGTCCCTATGACATCATAGGTCAGGGACATATAGGGAACAAACAGCAGCGGGTAAGCAAGTGCAATTAAACAAGCATATAGAAGTAATTTAATGTAGGATACATGATACACAAGAAAGGCGATGGCCATGTAAAGAAGGATTGCCCCGATGAACATGGATATCTTCCGGTGTTTCACCTTTACGTATCGGCTGACAAGAAAATAGGCCAGAAATGAAATGCCTGAACTGATGAGCGTGAAGGTGCCAAGCGCCATCTCACTCCCTGTTTCAACGAACACAAAGACTGAGATAATAAACACAAACACACCCTCTCTCAGCCCCTGTGAATAATTCGCATATGTAATCCTCTTCCAATCACGATTCTGCTTCCGTTCCTCCATTACGTCCCGCAATTGATACCTGCCATCTGCCGCTCTCCTTTTCAGAAAAAAGCTGCAGACGACGGCAACGACGAACAAGGCAAGAGATAAACCAAAAATGATCAAGTAGCCTGTATTACCTGTCAGGCTGCTGATCACATACCCAGCAAAAAAGGGACCAATCATTCCCCCGAGAGACCCTGAGATTCCCTGCAGACCATTAAAGGAGTCCCTTGTTTCCGGTTCGGTGATCTCAAAGGTCAAAAGATTATAAGCAAGCCAGTAAAAGCCGTAACCAAGGCCCAGCAAGCTCCCAATCAGCACTAAATAGAGCCTGGAGTTGCTTGAGAAGAGAAGAACCACCAAATAAAATGACGCAAGAAAACAAACCCCTATGCGTAGGATAATGATTCGATCGACCTTTTTTGCAAGTCCGCCCGCAAACAGAAACGCCAGCCCTTGCAAAATAACAACGGCCAGATTATAAATACCTAAATCCATTAATGCCTCATTTTGCTTCCATAAATAAACATTCACAAACGTATTCGATAAGGCGGTGCTTAATGAATACAACGCACCAATCAATATCAGGATATACAATTCCTTATTGGACTTAATTCTGCTGATAACATCATTTTGAATTCCCATTTTGAAAACTCCCCTTTATCTCGGTTAGTTTCCCTGCAGGTAATCCGGAACATGTAAGCATCTTTCACTTGGCAGCAGTTAACAATTCGCCCATGTATTTTAGCTAGAGCAGGCAAAAGAAAAAGCGTTTTGGAGAAGAAGCAAATGCTCCTAATCCAAAACGCTTGGAAGCTTTCTTATTTTGCGCTAGCGTAACGCTTCGCAACTTCATCCCAATTCACGATGTTCCAGAATGATGCAATGTATTCTGGACGACGGTTTTGGTAGTTTAGGTAGTAAGCATGCTCCCAAACGTCAAGACCGAGGATTGGTGTTTTACCTTCCATTAATGGAGAATCTTGATTAGCTGTGCTATAAAGTTCAAGTTCGCCGTCTTTAACAGTCAACCATGCCCAGCCAGAGCCGAAACGAGTAGTTGCTGCTTTAGCAAACTCTTCCTTGAAGCTTTCGAAGCTTCCAAATTTAGCTGCGATAGCTTCTGCTAGTTCACCTGTCGGCTCACCGCCGCCGTTTGGTGAAAGCAATTCCCAGAATAGGGAGTGGTTAGCGTGTCCGCCGCCATTATTGCGTACCGCTGTGCGGATGCTTTCTGGTACAGACTCAATATTAGCAAGCAATTCTTCAAGGCTCTTGCCAGCTAGATCTTCATGGCCCTCAAGTGCCGCATTTAAGTTTGTCACATATGTGTTATGGTGTTTTGTGTGGTGAATATTCATTGTTTCCTTGTCAATATGAGGCTCAAGTGCATCATACTCGTACGGTAACTGTGGTAAAGAAAATGCCATTTTAACATTCCTCCTAATAAAATTACGTCAATAATTAACACTTTCAGACAATTATGTCAATTTGACCGAAGTGATTAATTTTAGATTAACAATCATTACGTTGATTTTCAACAAAAACGTCTTTCGTTTATATGATTACTAAGAAATAAACAATCATAATGACTTGAATGATGAATTTCGTGATGGTGCTTCCCACGAAGCCAACAACGGAACCAAATCCGATTGCCGCCGCTGTCTTGATGGGCTTCCGATGAACCAAGAGCTCGGCAATGAACGCACCCGCAAACGGCCCAATGAGAATACCGAAGCCTGGAATGATAAATGGCCCAGCCAATAATCCAATCGTACTCCCCCATACTCCCGCCTTTGAACCGCCGTATTTCTTCACTCCAAATATATTTGCCAAATAGTCCGCTCCAAATAATAATAGGACAAACATGCCTTGAACGACCCAGAACAGCCAGTTAAACTGGTCGAAGGAGAAGAACAGCCCGTAAGCAAGCATTCCCGCCAGTATGCATAATACCCCCGGGATAATGGGAAAGATCAGGCCGATAAAGCCCACAATAAACAAAGCCCAAATAATGAGCCAATAAATCCACTCCATTCCATAACCTCCTCTTTATTTCGCTCCATACTCCTAGTTTAACCCAACTCCTCTGTACTGCCGAGCGAACTGCCTTGTAATATCGACCTCAGGCAGATAGAATAAAGATTGACATTAAAAAAAGGTGTTGTAGCCAAAATGAATATTTTTACTCAATTAGTTAAAAGTCTTTACTCGCCCAAGGATATTGCTAAATATCGTTTCCAGGGCATAGGTAAAACAATTCTGTACGTGTTCTTCCTAACATTCATTATGGTCTTGCCACTTGCCATTTATTTCACGATGGCTTTCATGACGAATGTAGACGAATTTAACACGGCATTGAAATCAGACATTCCAAAGTTTGAAATTAAGGATGGCACATTAACATCAGATATGGATGCCCCGCAGCTGATTAAAAAGGAAGATTTCACGATTCAATTTGACAGCACTGGCACGTTAAACTCCACTGATTTGAACACTTCAAGCGATGTGACGGTCGGCCTGTTAAAGAATAAAGCCGTTCTATTGGTTAACGGACAAGCCCAAGAGCTCGAGTATTCCATGGTTCCAGGATTAAGTCTGACAAATGAATCCGCCAGTGAATACATAGAAAACGCGAAAGCTTCCCTATACTTAATCGTCACACTCGTTATCCTTGTCATGTTCTTAATGACAGCCGCCCTGCAATTCCTGGAAGTGACACTGCTTGCTTATTTCGGCGGCTTATTCGCCTCTATTCTCGGCCGCAGGACCAACTTCGGCCAACAATGGCGCCTAGCTGCATACAGCTTTACACTCGCTGTCGTGTTCTTCACCTTCATGGATTTCATACAAGTGCCGGTCATCGGTGACTTTTATGTAAAATGGTTCATCAGCCTGATGATGCTCTATATGGCTATTAAGGAATTACCTGCTCCTAAGAAGCCGAAGGCCTAAAACCCATTACCATTCAAGAAAATGCCCGGACAAGCGCCGGGCATTTTCTTTTTATCCTATCATTTAGCAAAAAGATAGAGAACACTATTCTATTCACTCTCTTATCCGCATATAATCTAGTAAAAGGGAAAAGGCAGGAGAAGAGATATGATCAAAAAATTACTGATCTTCCTTGGTTGCTGCATTGTCATCTATTCCGTCTACTATGACCTGACATATGGAACCTTGCCAAAAGCAACTCCAGCCGTTGTGGATAAAACAAATGAAACCTACTATAATATAAAAGTGGAGCCCGGTGATACCGTCATCTCCTTAATAGAAGAAAAGGAAGGGACACTTCCTGTCCCTATCGAACAAATCATCAAGGATTTCAGTTCCTTAAATAACGGGTTAAAGCCTGAAGAGATTAAAATCGGACAGACATACAAACTAAAGGATTATTAAAGAGAAATCTCTTTAATTGTAATTAGATGGCAACCGTTGATACAATAAACTAGAAATGCTTTTGCGGCATAAAGGCAATACGCCTAAAAGGAGAGAATGACCAGTGAGTGAATTAATACATCGTACTAAAACCCGCCCCGTGAAAGTGGGACACTTAACAATCGGTGGCAACGATGAAGTTATTATACAAAGCATGACCACAACAAAGACACATGATGTAGAAGCAACTGTAGCTGAAATCAATCGTTTGGAAGAGGCCGGCTGCCAAATCGTACGTGTCGCCTGTCCGGATGAGCGTGCGGCTCGTGCGATTGCCGATATTAAGAAACGAATTAATATCCCGCTCGTTGTTGACATCCATTTCGATTATAAATTAGCTTTGATCGCCATTGAAGGCGGCGCCGACAAGATTCGTATCAACCCAGGGAACATCGGCCGTCGTGAAAAGGTCGAAGCTGTTGTCAAGGCAGCTAAAGCAAAAGGGATTCCAATCCGTATTGGTGTCAATGCCGGCTCCCTTGAACGCAAGATCTTAGAAAAATATGGCTACCCAACAGCTGACGGCATGGTAGAGAGCGCTCTTCACCACATTAAGATTCTTGAAGACCTCGACTTCCATGATATTATCGTATCCATGAAAGCATCAGATGTCCGCTTGGCTATTGAAGCTTATGAAAAAGCAGCTCAAACATTCGATTATCCGCTTCACCTAGGGATCACAGAATCCGGTACTTTATTCTCCGGAACCGTAAAAAGTGCGGCAGGAATAGGCGCCCTCTTAAGCAAAGGAATCGGGAATACACTCCGTATATCCTTAAGTGCAGACCCTGTAGAGGAAGTAAAGGTTGCTCGTGAGTTATTGAAGGTATTTGGTCTCTCCGCTAACTCAGCAACGTTGATTTCCTGCCCGACATGCGGACGAATCGAGATAGACCTAATTTCCATCGCCAATGAAGTCGATGAATATATTCAAAAAATCAAAGCCCCAATCAAAGTTGCCGTTCTCGGCTGCGCTGTTAACGGACCTGGTGAAGCAAGAGAGGCTGATATCGGTATTGCTGGCGCCAGAGGTGAAGGACTGCTATTCCGCAAAGGAAAAATTGTCCGGAAGGTACCAGAAGCGACAATGGTTGAAGAATTGAAGAAAGAAATTGATATCTTGGCTGAGGAATACTATGAAAAGCAGCGCCTTGAGAAAGAACAGGCGAATGCATCCGTAACCGAGTAACAGATCTATAAGAAAAGGAGCTGGATTCCCAGCTCCTTTTTTCGTTATTGGCCCCCTAAAAGAAGGGATAGACGAATAAACCCGCCAAAACCGAAAAGAGCCCGATCATGACTGCCGGAATCCCTAAGATTCGAATCCTTCTTTTAATTGCGGTAATCCCTGTCAAAAAACCGATCAAACCAAATATGACGGGATAAAGAAATAAGGATATAATGGACAGAAGAATGGCAATATAGCCAATGACCTGTTTCTTTTCTTGAACGGCTTCAGCGGCTGGTCTTTCATTCGTTGACCGCATCGAAGTGATATTGCGATGCGAGGCAGCCATTCTTCCATTCCGTTTGGACAAGGCCTTCTCCCCCTTTAAGTTAATGGAGCATTCCTTAGTGTTCTCGCATCAGCCTAAAGACATGAGAGAAGTTTTTGCAAAAAGAAACAGAATTTAGAAAAACCGGCGGAAGAGATCAATCGTACAATTACTTGGAGGAATACCGTGATGAACAAACAAAAACGTTTTGGAATTGATATAGACGGCACCGTCACATGTCAGAAATCCCTGCTCCCCTTCATAAACGAGGCTTTTAAGCTTCAACTGACCCTTGATGACATCACAGAATATGAATTAACCCCTTTTGTGAATGTCCCGCCCCTTGAATTTTACCAATGGTTCAAGGAGGTTGAGCCCCGCATCTATACGGAATCGCCAATGGCTGCTTATGCAGGTCAGGTGCTGAATGAGTGGAAGGAACATTATGAGCTATATTTCATCAGTGCCCGAAGCGAAACCCTGCTCCCGGTTACGAAGCAATGGTTCGATAAGCATGACCTTATGTACCATCATATTGAATTGATCGGCAGCCATGACAAGATTGCCTCAGCGAAAAAACATGATGTTGACCTCTTCTTTGAGGATAAGCATGATAATGCCGTCGCCATTGCCGAGGAATGCCGTATTCCAGTCATTTTATTTGACGCCCCTTACAACCGAATGACCATTCCAGAAAATGTTATTCGTGTTCATGACTGGAACGAGGCTAAGGCCTGGGTAGACCGCTGGAGGCTGGAAACAGCTGAATAAGAAGAATGAATGCCAAGTTAAAACATCTGCTTTTAGCTTGGCATTTTCTTTTGCTGCGCATGTATAAGAGAGGTCACCTCCCTCCCTTACTGTTAAGATAACACTCTTATAGCATGAGAATTACACATCCTTTTTCCTTTTGCCCTTAAACCACAGAAAGATGAAATGGACAAGCTAACGATCATTTATTAGATGAAATCCTATGTTTTTGGCAGAATTTCTATGAAAGCTATCTCGCATTTCGTCGTTTGGCGGTCACGAAATCATAACCATCATCTATTTTTTGCATTTACAGTTATCGGTTGATTTAGTAAAATATTTCCATATATAACCTTTAATGAAAGGCTGTTCCTATGAAATATGTGAAAGAAATCGCTAACCAGACCTCGTTTGTGCTGACAGTCGTCTGCCTATTCCTTTTTATATCTCTAAATCTGTTTACCCCATCAACCGATCACGATTTAACGTTATACCTAATGGTTTTAGCAGTAGCAGCATTTGTTATCGGCGTTGTTGGACTCCCCTTTGAACAAAAGAATGAAAAAAAGCAGGTTTTTAGAAGCACATTCAGCCTAATCATCTCTCTTTTGCTAGCCATCGTGTTAGGCATTCTGTGGGTGCTTCCAACCCTTTTTCCATTCGGAATACCGAATTTATACCCTTAACAAAGGCTGTTTTAAGAAAAATATTGAACGGCCTTTTTTTATCACCACTTCACCGCACTTACTCAAGCCATTTGAATTCATGGATAGCCGTAAACATCCAATTGGCCAGAAACAAAGTGCTCATTCATACACCTTCGTTTCCTTTGATATACCAAGATGCTTTTACTTAATCTTGATTACAATTGGATCCTCCTCCGCTTTATAAATGAGTTCCATTCTGCTCGATGTATCAAACACTTTTAGCTCCTTTTCCAATAAAAAAACGTCAGGTGTGCATAACACACCTGACGGCATTGTAATCTTAATTCATATGATGAGGCTGACAATCCGGACAGGTTCCATAAATTTCAAATTTATGTCCTGAGATTTCGTAGCCTCCTAAATCATCTTTAAGCTGTTCCATCGGGCAGGCATCGATATGACGCGTCTTACCGCACTCCATGCAAATGAAATGGTGATGATGATGGTTCCCCTCACATGCAAAACGGAAGCATTTTTCCCCAGAAAGCTCAGTAGCTTCAAGAATGCCAAGCTTTACATACAAGGATAGATTCCGGTAGATTGTGTCATAGCTCATACCCGGATAAGAACTTTTTAATTGTTCCAGGACATCCTTAGCCGTTAAATACCGATTGCTCTTTGAGAAAAGGGTTAACATATCCTCGCGCTTCTCCGTATATTTATATCCCTCGTCCTTTAACAGTTGAAGTGCTCTTTTAACATCCATAAGAATTCCTCCTTATCGGTTCACTTGCCATTTCTTGAACAGAATCGTCACAAGCAGGACTAGAATAGCCAAGACAACAATGGTCCCGCCAGGAGCCAGGTTCAAATAATAAGCGGTAAACAGTCCGCCTACTACGGCAATTTCCCCAAACAGAATCGACATGAAAATGGTTTGTTTAAAGCTCTTTGCCACCTTCAAGGCAGCCGCCACCGGCAATGTCATTAAGGCTGAGACAAGCAAAACGCCGACAATCCTCATTGAAATGGCAATCACAAGAGCCACAAGGACGATAAAGATAAAATGAATCGCCTTGGCAGGAATGCCGGAGGTTTTCGCATGCTCCTCATCAAATGATAAGAGAAACAGTTCTTTATATAAGAAAATCACCGTAAAGACAACAATTACACTAATGATACTAATGACCCAAAGGTCCGTTCGGCCGACTGCACTCACGCTGCCGAATAAATAGCTGAATAAATCCACATTAAAACCATTCGCCATGGAAATGAATATCGCACCTAACCCCACACCACCTGAAAGAATGATGGGGATAGCAAGTTCTTGGTAGTGCTTATACACATTCCGTAAACGTTCGATGAACAGCGAGCCCCCAACTGAAAAGCCCATTCCTAAATAGAGCGGGTTCAGATTGGCAAACGTCCCCGGGAATTCCTTGCTTAACAAGAGGCTTGCCGCAATCCCGGTCAAGGTCACGTGGCTCAAAGCATCCGCAATTAAAGAAAGCTTACGAACTACAATAAAGACCCCAAGTAAAGGAGCGATTACTCCGATAATTAAGCCTGACAAAAAGGCATTTTGTAAAAATTCATATTGAAACATCGCTAGCATACTATTTCCTCCACATTAATGATCATGCTTCAATGTGTATACATCATGACCATAGAAAGCTGACATATCCTGATTATTCAGTTCCTCATATTCATGGGAATGACCATGGAAATGGAGACGCTTATTTAAGCAGGCAATATGAGTCGCCTTTTCTGTAATAGTGCCTGTATCATGGGTAACCAAAATTAAGGTTAGGCCGAGGTTCCGATTCAGCTCATACAAGAGATCATAGAAGTTAGATACATTTTGTACGTCTACCCCTACAGTCGGTTCATCAAGGATCAATAACTCAGGATCACTTACTAAGGCGCGCGCAATAAAAACACGCTGCTGCTGACCGCCTGATAAATCGCCGACAGTACGGTGCAGGAAATCCTGCATTCCAACTTCCTTTAAGGCTTGAATGACCTTTTCCCGATGCTTCTTCGTATAGAAGCGGAAAAGGCCGATTTTCTTCGTTAAGCCGCTGGCGACAACTTCTTCGACCGTTGCCGGAAATCCACTATTAAAGGAATTGGCCTTTTGAGAGACATAGCCAATTCGTTCCCAGCTCTTAAAGCGGTTAATTCTCTCGCCGAATAAGTAGATCTCCCCTTTTTGTACTTTGTTAATGCCTAGTATCAGCTTTAATAAAGTAGACTTGCCAGAACCATTTGGTCCGACAATAGCAAGGAAATCTCCCTCCCTGACCATCAGGTTGATATCCTCAAGGACATTTTCTTGTTCGTATTTATATGTTATATGGTCTAATTTGATTATTTCTTCTTTCATAATCTCCCGCCCGTTAATAAGAATGATTACGATTTACTAAAGTAGTATACAGGAGCTGCCTGTGATTGTAAACCTATTTACTTAACATTTGTCGATTTGGTTCATTTTAGCCATCCCTCTTCATAATGTAACTATGGGGTGAGAAGAATGAAGCTATTCGAAACGATCATTAACATGAAATTAAATCGCATCACAACAAGTGAATTGCTTAGTTTTTCCCGTCAGCAAGGAATAACATTGTCCAATACTGAGGCCGATCATATCGTTGCTTTATTAAAAGGAAAATCCGTTAATATTTTTGAACAAACAGAGCGGGCAAAATTACTCGTACAAATTGAGAAAATTATCGGCTCTGAGCGGGCAAAGCATATTGAACAATTATTCTATAGTCTGACCGGTAATTAAACAAAAAGAGAGGCCAAATCACCATTCTGATGATTTGGCCTCTAATTACACAGGGACTGTTTTTTAGCTTTCGACCATTTGACCAAGGATTTTCTCTTGGAAGTCTGTCCAGTTCCCGTCCTTTAACATGTCAATCTCATACTTGTATGGAGCCTTCTTATTATTCTTGTCAGTGCCGACATACGGTGTCTCCAGAATCTTTGGAATGTCTGCAAGCTGCGGATGGTGGACAATGTAATGAAGCGGCTTAAAGCCAATCTTGCCGTAGCCGATATTTTCATGCCTGTCCTTTCTCATTCCGCATTCATTCTTGCTGTCATTGATATGAAGCACTTTGATATTCTGTACGCCAATCAATTTATCAAACTCATTTAAAACGCCGTCAAAATCCTCTACGATATTATATCCGGCATCATGTGTATGACAAGTATCAAAGCAAACGCTTAGCCGGTCATTATGGGTAACCCCGTCAAAAATCATCGCCAGCTCCTCAAAGCTTCTGCCGCACTCGGATCCTTTACCAGCCATTGTTTCAAGAGCAATCTGTACATCCTGACCAGGAATGATGACTTCATTCAGACCTTCTATGATTTTCTTAATGCCAAGCTCTGAGCCCTCACCAACATGAGCCCCTGGATGAAGGACAATTTGCTTTGCTCCAATTGCTTCTGTACGTTCAATTTCCGAGCGAAGGAAGTCAACGCCAAGCTGATAGGTCGCTGGATTCACCGTATTGCCGATATTGATGATATACGGCGCATGTACAACGATATCACTGATGCCGTTCGCTTCCATATGCTTTCTGCCTTCTTCAATGTTCAGCTCTTCAATTTTCTTTCTGCGCGTATTCTGTGGTGCACCTGTATAGATCATGAATGTGTTTGCCCCATAGGATGCCGCTTCTGTACTTGCTGCCAGCAGCATTTTCTTTCCGCTCATTGATACATGCGAACCTATTTTCAATGCTGTCAATGACTGTACCCCCTATTTTTTCTTTAAGCGTCTCTCTCTTTTCTTCATTTTTTCTACTTCGGCTTTTACTTTCTTCTTATAGCCAGGTTTCACTTTGCGCATATGCTTGGAGAATTGTCCGTATTTCTTAACATCCTTCGCTTTAGAAGTATCTTTTCTTTTTCTCCGTTTATTACGGTCATCGATTTCAATCCATTCACCTTTAACGATATCTCGGTTTAGGAAGTTAATACCCATGGACTCTAATTTCCGAAGGGCTTGTTCATCCGTCTCCTCGAATAAGGTAATCGCAACACCGGACATACCTGCACGCGCGGTCCGTCCTGCGCGGTGAATATAGAAATCCAAGTCCTGAGGAATCTCAAAGTTAATGACATGACTGACTCCTTCAATATCAATGCCCCGTGCCGCTAAATCAGTCGCGACCACATACTGATATTTCAAGGAGTTAATTTCCTTCATAACACGCTTTCTTTCACGTGCCGGCAAATTGCCATGCAGGCGGCCGACTTGAAGGCCTTTTTGAAGCAAGGCATCTGCCAGTTCATCAGCATTCTGCTTCGTATTGGCAAACACAAGTGCCAGGAACGGGTTTTGAAGCTCTAAGATTTCTTTGACCAATTTCGCTTTATCGCGATGTCTCACCGGCACGAGAACATGGTCGAGCTTATCCACTGATGCCTTCTTAGGATCAACCTGAATATGCTTCGGGTTATTCATGTACTTCTTAAGGAACGGCTGCAGTTTCTCTGGAATGGTCGCAGAGAAGACAAGCATCTGCAATTCCGGCGCCATTCTTGCTGCCACCTTATCCACGTCCTCCATGAAGCCAAGATCAATCATAAGATCTGCTTCATCAACAACCAGTATATTGGCTGAATAAACGACCAAAGCATTTTCCTCAATTAAATCCTTAATACGTCCAGGTGTACCAATAACCAATTGCGGCTGTACAGTCAGCTTATCAATGGAACGCTGCTTATCAGTACCTCCCACATAGCTTTTTATATGAATTTGTTTGTCTTCCGGAAATTTTTCGTTCAGCTCTGTCGCAGCCTTGTAAATCTGTGAGGCAAGCTCCCGAGTCGGAGCTGTAATGACTGCCTGTACGGCTGATTCCTCCACATCAATGCGTGCAATGATGGGCAGCAAGAAAGAATGCGTCTTTCCAGTCCCTGTTTGTGACTGGCCGATGATGCTCTTTCCGCTTAGTACGGAAGGAATGACCCGCTCTTGAATGACTGTCGGTTCCTTAAAACCAACCTTCTCAACAGCCTCCATTAGATGGTCCGGCAATTTAAATAATGTAAATGAACTCATTTTTAACCAACTTTCTCAACATGCTTAACACATATCCTATTATCCTTTTCATATTACCTTATGTTAACCAGTATTCACAAGTTTTTCACGGTTTAAAAGCCTATTCTTCTTTGCTGAGGCACTTATCCACACTTGTCCGACATACCATATAAGGAACCGCGCAAGACTACACTTCGCGATTGATATACAGAGAGAAAGGAGGCGAACAAATGCCGCCAATGAGACCACCCATGTTCCTTCCTCCACGCGGGGGAGGCATGATTCGGCCTGGTATGGGTATGGGTCCAAGGGGAATGATGGGAGCCGCAAATAATGCTGGAGCAACTGGTGCTAGAGGATTATTTGCCCGTCAAGCTCAAGGGGCTGCCGCCGGGGCCCAGCGTTCAGGTGGAATTCTATCATCCTTATTCGGCCGAGGCGGAGGGGCTGCCGCTGGAAATGCAGCAACAGCCGCCCGGTCCGTTACGGGCGCTGCAAGTGCAGCTGCTCAAGGAGGATCCTCCTTGACGAACATCATGAATGGAACACAAAAGGTACTGGCCGCAGGTGAGCGTATCGTTCCGATGGTCCGCCAAGTCCAGCAGTATGGGCCGCTGATCAAAAACCTGCCATCCATGTGGAAAATGTATAGAGGGTTAAGCGCTTCTTCCACAGAAGCCGAGGATACCTCAGCTGCCGTGGAATCTGCAGCTGTAGAAGAAACAGCTGCTGAATCAACGGAAACCGTTGCAGCAGAAACTTCTTTGCCAAAAGAAGATGAAGTCAAAACTAACTCGTCTAAAAGGACAGAATCTAAGCCATCTGTTCCGAAGCTATTCATTTAACAAAAAATGCCCTGCATGCAGGGCATTTTTTTGCATGGACGAGACGTACTGACAGCACTTATCTTAATAACCCCTGCAATTTCTTTTTTTGTAAGTTTACGTGCACTCGATTATAATAAGGAGAATACGCTCCCATTTACAGGGTGCGATGAGTAAGGAGGCTGTATATTCTACATGAAAGTAATTAAGATTTCCCCTCGTGGATATTGCTACGGCGTGGTTGATGCGATGGTCATCGCCCGAAATGCCGCTTTAGATAAAACATTACCAAGACCAATCTACATTTTAGGCATGATTGTTCATAACCAGCATGTGACTGAAGCATTTGAACAAGAGGGCATCATTACGCTTGATGGAAAGGACCGTAAAGAAATCATCGAGAAGGTGAATTCAGGCACTGTTATCTTCACTGCCCATGGTATTTCTCCAGAGGTACGCGAGATTGCCAAACAAAAAGGGCTCGTAACGATTGATGCTACATGCCCGGATGTCACAGCAACCCATGACCTGATTGAGGCGAAAGAAAAAGAAGGCTATGACATTATTTACATCGGGAAGAAGGGTCATCCAGAGCCTGAAGGTGCTGTCGGCGTCGCTCCGAATATCGTTCATTTAATTGAAAGCAAAGCGGATATCGATGAGCTTTCCCTTGATAATGATAAGATTATCGTGACGAATCAAACGACGATGAGCCAATGGGATGTAGCTGATTTAATCGAAGAAGTGAAGAAAAAGTATCCATGCGCTGAGATTCATAAAGAAATCTGCATGGCGACTCAAGTTCGCCAGGAGGCTGTCGCTGAGCAGGCTAAAGGACTTGATGTCGTGATTGTTGTCGGGGATCCGAAGAGTAATAACTCGAACCGTCTTGCGCAGGTTTCCGAAGAAATCGCGGGAACAACTGCCTACCGAATCGCTGACGTCAGTGAGCTGAACATCGATTGGATTAAGGATGCCGAGAAAGTCGGCGTGACAGCCGGTGCGTCCACACCAACCCCAATTACGAAGGAAGTCATCACATTCCTTGAGCAATTTGATGCAAATGATCCTTCTACATGGAAGCATGAAAAACAAGTTCCATTATCTAAGATTTTGCCAAAAGTAAAGGTTAAAGGATAAATAGTAAAGGCCATGAATGATGTGCACCCAAAAAGTTAGAGTCTATAATCTAACTTTCGGTCACTGCAACCTCATTCATGGCCTCTTTTATTCCTGCTTTTTATCTCACACTACCTGAAAAGGATCTGTATCAATAACAGATGGAATCCATTCCACCTCAAATCCCGCTTGTTCACAAAGCTCGGTCATTTTGGAGGCGACCCCTTTTTTCATGATTTTCTCGACATTATGACCTGGGTCGATGATATTCATGCCCTCTTGCTTGAAATCAACGGCCGTATGGTAATAAATATCCCCTGTAACAAACACGTCCGCTCCTTTAAATTGAGCTGTCCGTACGAATTTATCCCCTGTTCCGCCAAGGACAGCGACTTTCTTAATCGCAGCCGTCAGGTCGCCAGTCACTCTCACCGTGCTTACCTCAAATGCCCTCTTCACCTGTTCAGCAAATTCACCCAATGTGACCGTTTCAGGCAGCACACCCACGCGTCCTAATCCAAGTTCCTTTACTCCTTGGTTATCGAGCGTATATAAATCATAGGCCACCTCTTCATACGGATGTGCAGTCAGCATCGCTCGTACCGCTTTAGAAGCAAGCGGGCCCGGCACAACGACTTCGACCTTTACTTCCTCCACCATCTCAAGCTCACCTTCTGTACCGATATGCGGATTGGCCTGTTCATCAGGCTTAAAGCGGCCGATTCCCTCAGCTGAGAAGCTGCAATGGCTATAATGTCCAAGGTTGCCAGCTCCAGCGCGGGCGAGTGCTTCCCGAACCTTTTCCTCCGCTTCTTTTGGGACATAGACAGCTAATTTCTTCAAGCCCTCCCTATAGGTTGGGGAAAGAAGTGTCAGCTCTTGAAGCCCCAGAGCAGCCGCCAGCATATCATTCACGCCCCCTTCCGCTACATCTAAGTTTGTATGAGCGGCATACAGGGTTATATCATGCTTAATCAGCTTCTCAATCACCCTTCCGTGCGGATGGCTGAAATCAATCTTCTTTAAGGGACGGAAGATAAGTGGATGATGGGCCAAAATCATATCAGCCCCATTTGTAATGGCCTCATCAACGACTTCTTCTGTCACATCCAAAGCGACATGCACCTTGCTGATTTTCTTCGAGAGAGTCCCGACCTGAAGACCGATTGGGTCCCCCTCCTCTGCCAAATACTTCGGTGAAAAGCTCTCAAATAATTGAATGACCTCATACCCGTTTGGAATCTTCATCGTTCAAGTGCCTCCTCCACGATTTCAACCAAGCGGGAAAGCTCTTCTTTCTTCTCCATCGAGCGCTCATTCCCACTTGCTTCGACCTGTTTGATAATTCTGCGCCAGTGCGTCAATTCCTGGTTCCATTTCTTCTTAAATACATCATTCTGCCCTTTAAGCAAATATGGTCCCATGAGAAGTGCTGCCTCTGTATTCTGATTATTATACGGCTTCTTGGGTTCTCCTTTTTCAGCGACCAAAATCTCATAAATCTTGCCGTCTTCCTCAAGAATCTCTTCGGCAATCAATTCCCAGCCCTCATGCATCAACCATTCACGAATAAATTGTGACCCAATATTCGGCTGTAGGATAAGACGTTCCTTACCTGAGAACTTTTCCTTTCCTTCATCCAAAATACGGGTAATCAAGGAGCCGCCCATTCCGCAGATGGTAATGGCGCTTGCTTCACCTACGGTTAGCACTTCAAGGCCATTCCCCTTACGAACGGCGATTTGCTTCTCTAAACCTGATTCTTTTACCTGAGCGACCGCTGATTGAAAAGGCCCTTCTACTACCTCTCCTGCAATGGCCTGAGAAGCAATGCCCTCTTTAATTGCGTAACAAGGCAAATAAGCATGATCAGACCCGATGTCTGCCAAGATCGCACCGCCAGGAATATATGTTGATACTCGTTCAAGTCTTTTTGATAATTTATCTACATTCATCTTTTATGCTCCACTCTATGTATCATTGATTTCTTTAGTATAAGAAAAGTCTCCTATGAATGCAAAGGTCTTTCCTTCCCAGTTCATCCGATTCACTCATACGGAAAATTTTGGTTTAATAATAGTAGACACGTTTAAACTAAGAGTAGAATGAAGCATCATCAAATCTTAAAGAAGGTGTTATAGATGAAGAAATGGTGGATGTCTGTTTTCCTGCTGACCACAGGGCTCATTGTCTCTGTTCTCCTCCTTATTGGTTTTCTTCAGGCGGCCTCAGCCGTTTTAAAGCCAAATGGACTGGACAATGCAAATTACGAGAAAGAAGAGGAAGCCCATGAAAAGACGGAAGATGACGGCAAGCTCTCCATCGTGGCCCTTGGCGATTCGCTTACCCGCGGAATTGGAGATGATTCTGGTGAAGGATATGTAAAACGACTAACCCATATATTGAAAGATGAATATGGCCAAGATATTTCACTTGCCAATTTGTCGGTAACCGGAGCAAAAACAGCCGACTTGGCTTCTCTCCTAAAAACATCTGGAGCCAAGCATGCTGTGTCGAAAGCTGATGTTATCGTCATGACGATTGGAGGCAATGACTTATTCCCCGGGGTAGAAGGATTGACGGCTGAGAATTTAGCCGCCTATGAACCAGATACAGAGACCTTCGAAGCCAACAGCCGACAAATCTTGGAGGAGCTGCGGAAGGAGAATGAAGACGCTCCTATCTATTGGATCAGCCTATATAACCCTTTTGAGGATTTAACGATTCTCGGTGATACCTCTCAATTCGTCATTGATTGGAATTACCAGCTGCAAAGGCTCGCCTCCGAATATAAGAACTTGGTCATTATTCCTGTCTTTGATTTATTTCAAGGTCAAGTGAAGGAATTCCTTTATACTGATCACTTCCACCCGAACGCAAAAGGCTATGAAGCCATTGCCGAACGGCTGACGCAAGCCATCGTGAGCCAACAGCAATTGAGAGAGGAGTAAAGACATGGAGCCCGTATTGAATGTAGAACACCTGACAAAGGAGATAAAGGGAAAGAAATTAGTAGATGATGTGAGTTTTTCCGTCAAGCCAGGTGAGATATTCGGCTTTCTTGGACCAAATGGAGCTGGAAAAACAACGACCATTCGGATGCTTGTTGGTCTCATTCAGCCAAGCAGCGGAACAATCAGCATTGGCGGACATAATGTACGCACTTCCTTCAAAAAGGCCATGCGCCAAGTCGGCTCCATCGTAGAGAACCCTGAGCTGTATGGGTATTTAACTGGTTGGGAAAACCTGAAGCAATTTGCGCGGATGCTTGGGGATATTACAGATGAACGGATTCATGAAATCGTCAAGCAAGTCCAATTAGAAAAGCGAATCCATGAAAAAGTGAAAACATATTCTCTCGGAATGAAGCAAAGGCTCGGAATTGCTCAAGCACTTCTTGGCAATCCCAGACTGTTGATTCTTGATGAACCAACAAATGGTCTTGACCCATCCGGCATTAGGGAGCTGCGCACCTTCGTTAGAAATCTCGTTGTTGAGCAGCGCATCAGCGTATTCATCTCCAGCCATCTATTAAGTGAGATTCAGCTCATGTGTGACCGGGTAGCCATCATCAATAAAGGAAGAATGATCACCGTGGCAGAGGTAAGGGAACTCCTCGGCACATCAAGCGACCGCATTGAATGGAAGGTTTCCCCGGTTGAGGAGGCACTATCCCTCTTGAAGCAAATGAATGTGGTTCAGGATGCCGTCAGAAAAGAGGACCGTATACTCTGTACAATCCCCTCTATGAATGTCAGCCAGTGCACACGCCGATTGGTCGAAGGCGGGATAGACGTTCATACTGTTCAGGAAAAGCCGCTTACACTTGAAGAATTATTCATGGATTTGACGAAGGAGGAACAAGCATGATTGAATTTGCAAAGCTTCTTCTCAATGAAATGGAAAAGCTATACAGAAAAAAGCGGCTGGCAGCCATCATTCTCATACTGCTTGTCCTTATTCCAATCTTCATCTATGCACAAGATGCACAAATGAAACAGCGAGAGAAGAGGCTGGGCACGGATGATTGGCGGGTTGTCCTTCAGCAGAGTATTGTTGACAGCCAAAATCGGCTTCAAAGCAGCGGAATCCCGGAAGAGTGGAAGAATCAGCTTACGGTCATGATTGATCAGCAGCAATATTATCTTGACCATGACATCAATCCCAACTCACCTGGAGCCCCGACATTTGTACGCGAATTCTTAAATGAAGGCATTGCGATGTTTATCCCCCTTCTGGTTATGATCATTGCGATTGACCTTGTCAGCGGTGAACGGAGTGACGGAACAATTAAGATTCTTCTCACCCGTCCCATTAAGAGGTGGAAAATTCTCTTGAGCAAGTATGTGACCCTTTTACTCTCCGTCTCTCTTATCATCCTGCTCGTAATCGGGCTCTCCTACTTATTAGCAGGATTGTTCTTTCATTTCGATGGATTAAAGGTTCCTGTTGCGACCGGCTTTGCCATTGAAAATGGCACATTAGTAACAGAATCCATCAAACTGGTGCCTCAATGGCAGTATATCCTCATGTCTGCCGGGCTTTCTTGGTTCGTCGGCGTAGTTACAGGTACCATCAGCTTTATGGTATCCGTTCTTGTCCGAAACACCTCAATCGGGATGGGTATCATGTTTGCTGCTCTTATTGCCGGTGCTATTCTGAAGGGATTTGCGAGTGCATGGGCCGGTGCAAAATATATCTTCAGTGTCAATCTCGACTTAACGGACTATCTATCCGGGAACCTGCCAATGGTCGAGGGGCTTACACTCGACTTCTCCCTTATGATCCTTGCCATTTGGGGACTAGCCTCCCTCTTAATTGCCTTTCTCGTGTTCACTCGGCAGGATATGTTCAGCTGAATTCGATGGAACTGAAAAAGAAAGAGACATCCATCAGGATGTCTCTTCTTTTCTTGGTTCCTTTATACCGTCAGACTGTCCTATTCCAGCCCGGCAATAAATTCAACCATTTCATCGACCTTATCCTCTGGTACGAGTCCTCCAGGCATCATGCCCTTACCATTAACAATACGGTCTTTAATCAATTCCTTGTCCTTCACTCCGATTAAAGCAGGACCGGCGCCGCCTTCATAATTACCACCGTGGCAGCTCAAACATTGATTCTTATAAATATCTTCTGGCTTATCATTGTTTGCTGTCTCTTCCGTCTTCTCATTTCCTTCTTTTTCCTTTGCCATCTTATCTGCATCCCCAATGCCTTTGATTGAAAGGAAAAAGACGAGTGATAGACCAAGAACCATAATAATGATATATGGCATTACCGCATTGTTTTTCATATATTAGCTCCCCTCCCCTATGCAGCCGCATATGACAATAGTTTACAATACCACTCCCTATTTTACTTTAAAAACCAATTTTGGAAAAGTTATATCCCTGAATTTACAAAAATTTTTAACATTTAGGAGAGACACAATTCTAACAATAGATTCCATACAGCGCACTCGTCGTCTAAGGCGTTTCATATCCTCTCAGACGGCGGCAAATGTTCTTGGAAGGTCTTTGCCTGTCCCAATCAATAAACGCCTGAGAATCAATGCAAAGAGCCCTAGTTCGACAGGCCATTAAATCGAGTAGAGGGGAAATTCACTTGAATTTCCGCCCCTCTCCGTCGAGTAGCCAATGGGAATTTCACCCAAAGACTCTCACAGAACCGTACGTGAACCTCTCGATTCATACGGCTCTTATCATTCAACCATTAAGGAATCCATCCAAGAGCCCAATGTGAAAACATTTTGGGCTCTCTTTTCGCAAGTTCTTTAAGCCATTTTTCTGCACGAGCCCGATGTCCTTTAAACCTTTTAAATTTGCACATTGCCCATTTGACTAATCTACGATTTAAGCAGTCAATGGAGTATTTCACAGCTGAGGGGTTATATTTTGTGAAATAGTTCAACCAACCTCTAACTGTTGGATTTACCATTTCTGCTATAATTTCAATTCGACTACCTGAAAACCGCTGAATTTTCATTGCTTTGATTTTGTCTCTAAAGGCTTTAGCAGACTTTTTACTTACAGAAGGAAGAAAATTAAATTGCAGTCTTCCTAATCTGTCTTTAATAAAAATTCTACGAAAAGTATATCCTAAAAAGTCGAATTCAGTGACTTGGTATTCTTTCTGCCTGTCCTTATCTTTACAGTAGATAATCTTCGTTTTCTCTGGATGTAGTTCAAGCTTGCATTCTTTCATTCGTTGCCTCAGCTTGATTAATATCTCTTCTGCTTCTGATTCCGTCTTGCAGTGAATAATGGCATCATCCGCGTATCGTTCAAATGGCGCGTGAGGATTCGTTCGTACCATCCACACATCAAATGCATAATGCAAAAATAAGTTCGCAAGAACAGGACTAATGACACCACCTTGCGGTGTTCCACTCTTTCGGTAAATCTTGTGACCTTCTGAGTTAAGAAATGGTGCTTTGAGCCATCTTTCTATGTACATCAGTATCCACGGCTCATTTGTATGCTTTTGTACTGCCCGCATTAAGAGTTCATGATCAATATTATCAAACAGTCCCTTAATGTCGAATTCTATGACGTAGTCATATTTCCAACATCTTTTTCTTGCTTGTCCTATTGCATCTAGTGCCGATTTGTTTGGTCTGTATCCGTAAGAGTCTTTATGAAATATAGGTTCTACTTTCGGTTCAAAATATAGCTTTACTACCATCTGCGCTACTCTGTCTTCGACAGTTGGGATACCAAGTCCCCGTTTCCCTCCAGTTTTCTTAGGTATTTCAACTAACTTCACCGGAGGTGGGAAGTAACATCCTGAACTCATTCGATTCCATATTTTATAGAGATTATCCTTAAGATTCTCTTCGAATTCTTCTATAATTTGACCATCAATCCCTGCACTTCCTCTGTTTGCTTTCACCCTTTTGTAGGCAGACCAAACAACTTGCTTCGAGATTTTATATGGCTTACTCTCTCTCATCAAATCCTCCTGCTTTCACAGTTGTTATCAGTTTTCGAGTTGAATGACGGTGCCCCTTCGCTCTGCTGTCATTACAACAACTTCATTGCTACTACGAGCACCTCCGCCCCTGCACCACGCTTCGCTATTTCAATCTCGCCTTTCTGTGGCTTGTATCTTTTCACTTAACATCGTGTTGCAGGTTCCTGTGTTTCACATCAGAGCCTAATATACACTCATGCCGCCTTAATACCGTTTGCCAAGTAGCCAGCATTTCAGGTCATCTTCTACTCTTGTCCCTATCTAGTGGTGAAGGATAGGTTTTGGCAAAGTTTTACGTTATCGATACTTCTTCAGCGGTTCACTTTCGTTCATCTTTGTATATCTCACATGATTGATTTATTTCAACCTTTTCCCTAGACGCTTACTACCACAACTCTTTATTGCAGCAGCTTAGGGTTGTTTGATGGATTTGCCTGATTCAATCTCCATCGATGGACCTTCCATCATCTCTGATGTGCCTTTCACAGCACACCACCACCGTACGTACGGACCCGTATACGGCGGTTCAATAGCTTGAGTGAATGAGCTGGTATTTCACAGATATGTCTTCATATCCGTGACGTGCCAGCTCTTTATCTGTTAAGGACCGATGAAGGACGTAACTCTTGGAGATACACCAATAACTCTTCCGAGTGTTCGACCATTCATAAGCCTTTTGCTTTTCGATACCCAATTGAATCAGATTTTTCCTTCTTGTTCGTGGATATTTCCATTGTTTCCAGATATATTGTCTGATTCTTCGCTTCAACCATCCATTCAATTCATTCATAAACCCTTTCATTTCGCTAATACCATAGTAGTTTAGCCAACCAGTCATAAGCTGACGGATTTCCTTTAGAATGATTTCAAGGCTTCTTCCCCGGTTACGCTTTGTGATTTTCTTCAGCTTTGCTTTTACCGATACTTTCACCTTATTATGAGGACGAATTTTGACCCCCGTTTTTGTCGTAAGCAGACAGAATCCCAGAAACTTTCGTTTCAACGGACTGCCTACGGCACTTTTTTCACGATTAACGGTGAGCTTTAATGTCCCTTCAAGATAGTCAATGGCCTTGTTCATCACTCGTTGCGCTGCACGTCGGCTCTTCACGTAGATGTTACAGTCATCCGCGTAACGCACAAACTTGTGTCCGCGCTTCTCTAAAAGCTGGTCAAATTCATTAAGATAGATATTACTGAGTAATGGGGATAGGTTTCCACCTTGCGGTGTTCCTTTCTCCGATCGCTCAACCAGCCCATTTGTCATGATGCCACTCTGAAGGTATAAACGAATCAGTCGTAGGACACGCTTATCCGTTACCTTTCTCTCGATAAAGTACATAAGTTTGTCATGATTCACCGTATCAAAATAAGCTTTCATATCAATGTCTACTACGTATCTATACCCTTCTTTGTAGTACGTCTGTGCTCTTCTAATGGCATCATGAGCACTACGTTTTGGACGAAACCCAAAGCTATTATCCGAAAAGGTCGGTTCAAATAATGGTTGTAAGACTTGATTGATAGCTTGTTGAAGCATTCGGTCGATGACGGTTGGAATACCTAGTTTACGCTTTCCTCCATTAGATTTCGGGATTTCTACCCGTAAGACGGGAGAAGGTTTATATGTTCCATCTCGGAGTTGCGCTAGTAATTCCTCCCGATGTTCCTTCAAGTACGGAAGTAACTGTTCGCATGTCATGCCATCGACTCCAGCCACTCCTTTATTTCTGACAACTTGAAGGTAAGCAAGATTGAGATTATCCCTTGATAGGATTCTCTCAAACAGATTTACACCATTTTGATTGTTCTGTTCACCATGAAAAGTGCTACGCACTTCGTCATACCCTTCATGTTCCACATTATCTCTCTGACG